>JAJEBS010000008.1 GCA_022822425.1 Gemmatimonadota bacterium
GCTGGCCGGGAGTGTGCTGGGCATCCGCCGCCGGGTCACCGCGGAGAACCTCGCGCGCGCCTTTCCGGAGCGCTCGGCCACCTGGCGGGCCCGCGTGACGCGAGAGAGCTACCGCCACCTGGGACGCACCGCGGCCACCACCTTCAGGCTCGCGCGCCTGACGCGCGCCGAGATCCTCGCGCTCTCCCGGGTGGAGGGACGGGAGCTGCTGGCGGAGCCGGTGGCGCGCGGCGAGGGCGCCATCCTGGTGACCGGCCACATCGGCAACTGGGAGGTGGGGGGCGGGGCGCTGGCTTGCCGCGACCTTCCGCTGGATGTGGTGGTGCGCCCGCAGAACAATCCGCTCTTCGACCGGGCACTGGTGCAGGCACGGCGGCGACTGGGAATGAACGTGGTGTCGCGCGACGACCCGGTACATGTTCTGCTCCGTTCGCTCCGCAAGGGCCGGATCGTCGTGCTGCTCGCGGACCAGAATGCCCACGCGGGCGGCCTGATGGTGGACTTCTTCGGCGAGCCGGCCTCGACCGCCCGCGGCGCGGCCCTGCTCTCCCTGCGTAGCGGCGCACCCCTGGTGCTGGGCGTGGCCCTTCATCATCCGGCGGCCCCCGTTCCCCATCACCTCGTGCTGGAACAGGTTTCCATTTCGCCGAGCGGTGTGCCGGCCCGCGACGTGGAAGCGTTGACGCGCGCACACGTTTCCGCACTCGAGCGCTGGGTGCGGCGCCATCCGGGCCAGTATCTGTGGCAGCACCGGCGGTGGTCCCGTACGCGAGCCGCCGGACGGCCGCCGGAACCGTCCCCGCGCGGTCAGGTATAAGCGCCAGCCTGTTTGTTCCCACCGCTCGCGGTTCCGTTCGGCCCCGATCTTGCAATGCCGAAGAGACGTCCCGCGAGTTCACGGAGTCCGGCTTGGTCTACATCTGCATCCCCGCTCGAAACGAAGAGAACACCATCGGCGTGCTTCTCTGGAAGATCCGTCAGGTCATGGCCGAGTTCGGCCGCGACTACGAGATTCTCGTTCTCGACGATGGCTCCAGCGACGATACGCGCGCGCTGCTGTCGAGCTACCGGCGCGTCGTGCCGCTCGTGATCCTCTACGGCAAACGGCGAATGGGGTATTCGGGGGCGACGGAAGAGCTGCTGCGCCAGGCCGCGCGCCGGGCCGAGTATCCGAAGCGGGACGTGGCCGTGACCCTCCAGGCCGATTTCAGCGACGACCCCGCGGGCATCGTGCCCCTCATGAAGACCATCGAGGGGGGTGCGGATGTCGTGAGCGTGGCCTGCGCCGGGGACCCGCCCGGACTGACCCGGTCCGCCCGCTTTACCCGCTGGGCCGGGCGGCGCCTGCTGCGAAGTGCACTCCGGTCGGCGCCGGTGTCGGATCCGTTCGGGGGCTTCCGGGCATACCGCGTCGTGGTGCTCCGGAAGATGTTTGCCGAAGCGAACGACGAGGGGTTCGGGCTCGGGGAGGGCTGGGCCGGCAACCTGGAGTTGCTCGGGCGTGCGCTTCCCCATGCCCGCACGGTCGCCGAGGCCGTGGTCGAGGCGCCCCGCAACCGGCGGGTGCGGCGTTCGCGCTTCAAGCCGTGGCGCACGTTGCGGGGCCTGGGCCGCGCCCGCGGCCGGGTGACCTTTGCCGCGGCGCGGGGATCATGACGCGCCCGGTCGGCCTTCTGGCGCTCGCGCTGGGACTCGCCGTCCTGCCGCCGGCCGAGGGCCGCGCGCAGGTGCAGGCGCCCTGGGTGAGACCCGCGGAACCCATCGCAGCCCCCGTGCCGTTCGAAGTGGGCGAGTTCCTGGAATACAAGGTCAAGCTGGGGATCCTCAACGCCGGCGAAGGATCGCTGGAGGTCGCCGCCATCGAAGCGGTGCGGGGAACCCCGGCCTATCGTGCCGTCATGCGCATCGACGGCGGCGTGCTGTTTGCGCGCGTGCGCGACGAGTTCCAGACCTGGTTCGACACGCGCACGCTGACCAGTCTCCGCTTCATCCAGGACCAGAACGAGGTCGGGAGAAAGCGCTATCGGCATTACGAGATGTTCCCGGAGCGCGGGGTCTGGGAACGCAGGGACGACGAGGAGGTGGGCGACCTGCCCACGACCCTGCCCCTCGATGACATCTCCTTCGTCTACTTCATCCGCACCCTGCCGCTGGAAGTGGGCGATGTCTACACCTTCAACAGGTACTTCAAGGACACCGGGAACCCGGTCGTCGTGCGGGTGCTGCGCAAGGAGGAAAAGGAAGTCCCCGCGGGCATCTTCAAGACGATCGTGGTGCAGCCGATCATCCGCACCCGGGGACTCTTCGGCCAGGGCGGCGAGGCCGAACTGTACTTCAGCGACGACGACCGCCGGGCGCTCGTGTACATGAGGTCGAGCGTGCCGCTCGTCGGCAGCCTCACCCTGCACCTCACCAACCCGCCCGCCTGGCAGCCCCAGCCCGGGGAGCCCGGGAACACCACCGGCGACGGCGACACCACGGGCTCTCCACCGCCTCCCTGAGGCGATACCAGCGCGTGAAGCGCGGCCACCGGCGCGTGCCGCTTTCCGGCGCGGAGTCTCCCGAGTAGGCCCGGCGGTGTCGGAGAGGCCGACAACGGGGCGCCGGCTCCGGCTGGAGACGCCCGAGCACGTCCGGCTGGACTACGAACTGGCCGACGCAGGCTCGCGGCTGGCGGCTCTGCTGATCGACATGGCGATCATCGCAGGCGGCCTGATCCTGCTCATGATGGCCGACGCACTGCTGCGGCGGGGCGGAATGTCCCTGGGCGAGAGTCTGGCGGCAAGCGTCCTGGTGCTCGGTTTCTTCGTGCTGCAGTGGGGATACTTCCTGCTGTTCGAGCTCCTGCGCGACGGCCAGACGCCCGGAAAGCGCGCCCTCGGCCTGCGGGTGCTCCACTCCAGCGGCCAGCCGGTCTCGGTGCGCGGCTCGGTGATCCGCAATGTGCTGCGCATCGTCGACTTCCAGCCGGCGGTGACGGGCGTGCTCGGCGGCGGAGTGATCATGCTCACCCGTCGATCCCAGCGACTGGGCGACCTGGCTGCCGACACCATCGTGGTGCGCGACGGGGGTGCGGGCGAAGAGGCCTGGCCCGACGCCTCGCCCGCCCCGGCGGCGGGCCGTCCGCTGCTCTCGGCCGAGCAGTTCGAGCTGCTCACCAACTACCGCCGCCGCCGCGCCGGCCTCTCGCCCGACGCGATGCGCTCGGTCGCGAGCGCGGTGTTGCAGGCGATCCGTCCGGCAGTCGAGGGGAATTCCCTGCTCGGAACGGTGTCGACCGACGAGTTCCTGGTGCGGCTGCACGATGAGGAGGAACCGCGCCGGGCGGCGGCGGGCGGTGCATGGGGACTGCAGGCGGCCGCCCTGGTGCGGGAGCAGCGGCAGGAATGGGCCAGGTTTGCCGAGTTGCTGCACGAGAGTCGCGGGGGTGGGCTCAGGCGCCTCCCCGAGAGGGAACTCCGGGACTTCGGCCGTCTGTATCGCGGGATGACCGCCGACCTGGCCCGCGCCCGCACCTACGGCGCGCCCGCGTCGGTGCTCCGCAGCCTGGAACGCTGGGCCGGAGCCGGCCACAATCTCCTCTACCGGGTGACCGGAGAGTCCATCGTGTCGGTGCGCCGGTGGATGAAATCCGGTTTTCCGAAGGCGGTGAGGACGTACCGCCGGCCCATCCTGCTTGCGGTCCTGCTGCTCTTCGGTCCCATGGGCGTCTCGTACGGCCTCGTGCGATCGAATCCGGTCCTGGCCCGCTACATGACCTCGCCGGCCATGCTGGAGCGGGCGGAGTCGACCCCGATGGGCGATATCGACGCCGAATACGTCGACATCCCGGGCACGCTCATGCCGCTGGCATCGACAAACCTCATCACCAACAATGTACAGGTTGCCCTGCTGGCCTTCGCGGGTGGGGTTCTGGCGGGATCGCTGACCGTGCTGCTGCTGGTTTTCAACGGCGTGCACCTGGGCACGGTTCTGGGGCTCTACGCGAACGAGGGGTTGCTGGGGGTCATTCTCGCGTTCGTCTTTCCGCACGGCTTCATGGAACTCACCGCCATCTGCCTGGCGGGAGGCGCCGGGCTCTGGCTTGGCTCCGCGGTCCTGGCGCCGGGTCGCCGCACGCGCCGGGCGGCGCTGCAGGCGCGAGGCCGGGATGCGCTCTCCCTGTTGGCGGGCGTGGTCGGGCTGCTGGTGATCGCGGGGATCGTCGAAGGCTTCTATTCTCCGTCGGGTCTGCCGGCGGCCGCGAAGTTCGCGTTCGGTGGAGCGACGGCGGTGCTGCTGGCGGTCTATTTCGCGGCCGGCGGGCGGAGGAAGGCGAACCGCGCATAGAGGTCCGGCGGGGGACGGCGAATGCCCGCGGGCTTTCGTCCCCGGGCTGCTACAGCAGCCCCCGTTCCTTCACCTCCACGTACTTGTCGAGCGTGGCCGCGAGGGTCTGGGCGGCAGGGACGTCGACCACGAGGATTCCGGAACGCCGCATGGCCTGCAGCGCCAGCGCGCGCGCCTGCGCCAGTTCGGCGGCGGCCGCCCGGCGGAAGGCGTCGCCATCGGTTCTTACCACTTGGCCGGCGGCTTCCTCTAGGTCCGGGTTGCCGATGGTCACGGCGAGCGGGAGGTGCGTGCGCGCGACCCGCCCCAGCGACCGAACCAGGGCCCGCGAGACGGTCTCGTCGATCACGTCGGAGAAGAGCACCACCAGCGAACGCCTGCTGAAGGTTCGTCCCAGCGTCGTCATGGCCAGGGGGTAGTTGGGCTCCACCAGGCGGGTCTCGACCCCTGTGAGCGTCTCCGCGAGCCGGGGAAGGTTCACCCGCCTCGGCGCCGACACGTGGCGGATGCGGTCGTCGAAGACCATCACGCCGAGGCGATCGCCGTAGGCCTGCGCGCGGCTGGCCAGCAGCATGCACGCGGCCAGCGCGATGTCGGCGCGTTCCCGGTCCAGTATGGTCTCGCGCATGTGACGGCCCGCGTCGATGGCGAGGACGATGTGCTGCCCGCGCTCCGCCTGATGGTTGCGCACCACGAAGTGCCGGCGTCTGGCGGAGGCCTTCCAGTCGATGGTGCGCGGATCGTCCCCCCTGACGTACTCCCGCAGGCTCTCGAACTCGGTGCCCTCCGCGCGCATGCGTGTGCGACGGGGTCCCATCTCGTGGAGCGGGCGGCGAAGGCTGTGCTTCCTGTCCCGCAGGAAGTCGCGGATGCCCGGCTGAACGCGCACAACGCTGGTGGCCGGAACGGTGGCGCGCGTCCACGCGAGCCCGAGCGGGCCCAGCGCGCGCAGATGCATGTCGCCGAGCTCGAGGAAGCCGCGCGCACGCGGCCGGATCCGGTAGGATCGCGAGACCGACCCGCCGGGCGGCAGGGTCAGCCGCACGCCCGCGTTCCAGTCCTCGTTGTCCCGATGGCCCCCCCGGCGCTCGAACCTCGCGTCGATGTCGTCCGTGAGCATCACGCGGACGGCGCGCGCGGCGGGGTTGGCGACCGTGAGGACCGCTTCCGCGAACGCGCCCAGGGAGGCCACCTCGGGAGCCTGCCGGCTCACCTCGGGGGTCCGTGTCCGGCGCGCGTCCAGCAGGATCAGTCCTCCGATGACCAGATCGGCC
The DNA here is from genome assembly GCA_022822425.1 of Gemmatimonadota bacterium. Lineage (GTDB taxonomy): Bacteria > Gemmatimonadota > Gemmatimonadetes > Longimicrobiales > Gaopeijiaceae > BD2-11. The sequence continues at coordinate 5,604 of JAJEBS010000008.1, forward strand.
AGGAGCGCGGCCGGAACCGATACCGCCAGCAGCGGCGAGGCCAGCGCGAGGAGCCAGAGGGCGCGCCGGCTCGGGACAGCGCGGATCATCGCCGCTCGAATGCCGGGGAGAGTTCGTCCACGGGCTGCTACCGTGGCGCTTCCAGGGTTTCGAGCAGCGCCGCGACCTCGTCGTCGGAAGATCGTCCCTCCACCTCCGCTTCGGGGGTGAGAACCACGCGGTGGCGGAGGACCGGGAAGGACAGCGCCTTTACGTCGTCGGGAATGGCGAAGTCCCGGCCGTTGAGCCAGGCCTCGGCCTTGGCAGCCTGCAGCAGGGCCACCCCGGCGCGCGGGCTCGCCCCCAGCGCGAAGACCGATTCCTCGCGCGTCGCGCGCACGATGTCGGTGATGTAGCGGCGGATGCGCCGGTCCACATGCATGCGGTTGACGGCATCGCGCATCGCCAGCAGCTCCTCGCGGGACACCGGCTCGCCCAGCGGGTAGGTGGCCTCGTCGTCCGCCCGGAAGCCGGCGTCGTGGCGGTCGAGGATGCGGCGTTCGGCCTCCTCGGAGGGGTAGTCCACCGAGATCTTCATCAGAAAGCGGTCCACCTGCGCTTCCGGGAGCGGGTAGGTTCCCTCGTACTCGACCGGGTTCTGGGTGGCGAACACGGTGAAGGCCTCCGGAAGCGGACGGGTTACCCCGTCCACGGTGACCTGCCGCTCCTCCATCGACTCGAGCAGCGCGGCCTGGGTCTTGGCGGGCGCCCGGTTGATCTCGTCGGCCAGCAGGAGATCGGCGAAGACGGGCCCCGGCCGCCAGCTGAAGTCGCGGCCGGTGTCGTCCAGGACGTTCAGTCCCGTGAGATCGGTGGGCATCAGGTCCGGGGTGAACTGCACCCGGCCGAAGTCCAGGCTCAGCCCTCGGGCGAGCGCCCGCACCGCCAGCGTCTTCGCCGTTCCCGGGACGCCCTCGACGAGCGCGTGTCCGCGGGCGAGGAGGGTGATCGTCATCTGCCTGAGCATGGTGGCCTGGCCGAGCACGATCTGGTCGAGGGCGGCGAGCAGCCGCAGCGCCGGATCCGGCGAATTCATGCGGACCTTCTCCCTTGAGTGTGGTTGTCGATGCCCTGCGCGACCCGAATCAGGTCCAGGGGACTGGCCGCGAGACCCCGGCGGATGAGCCGGAGTGCCCGCGGCCGCGCGGTCCGTTTCTCCAGTCTCGCCAGCAGACGCTCGGCTTCCCGCAGGTCCCGGGGAGGCGGAAGATGGGCGGCGCGCGCAAGACGTCCGAGCATCAGGACGGCCGCGGTCTCCCGGGCCTGCGCGCTCTCGTATACCGCCGCGAGAGCCGTCACGTGTTCCAGCGAGGACCGCCCCGGTCCGCTTGCGGGAACCAGCGGCGCGCCGAAGCGGAGCCCGGCGCAGAAGAACGCCAGGAGAACGACCACCCCCAGGTGGAGCGAAGCTCTTCCGGCGGGCGTACCGACGAGGAAGTCCACGGTGGCGCGCGCGGGGGAGCGAGACGCCCCCAGGCCCTGGCTGAACTCGTCGAAGAAGACGGAGTCCCCCGGGTTCGTCCAGGCGATGGCCGCGCGCACCGCCAACACGGCCAGAGGCCCCTCCCCGGCGAAGCGATTGGAGAGGGGTCGCGCGTCGGCGAAGGTGATGATGCGCCCCTCGCGCAGCGGAATCGAGACGGCGACCGCCCAGCGCTGGCCGGCCGAGTCGGGGGCGGACAGGAGCAGGGGATGGTGGGGCACGGGATCAGGCCCCGGCCCTTCGTCCTCTTCCGCCTCGTCCTCCGCGTCGTCCTCTTCTTCGTTTTCCTCGGAGGCGGTGTCGGGCGCGATCGCGTAGCGCGCCGCCCCGGCCATGGGCAGTCCTTCGGTCAGGGGGTCCCCGGTCCGGAGCGGGCCGCCCTCGAGCTCCGCATCCGGCGACGCGCCCGCTGCCTCCGCGGAGTCCCCGGCTTCCACGAGCGTGCGCCGCACCAGCCCGAGCGAGTCGAGGATGGGCGACGCGGCGTGGGGCGCGTGGATCAGGGTTCCCCCGCCCCGCACCCACTCCAGCAGCTCGTGCACCTCGCGCGGGCTGGGCCGCCGCACCGGTTCCAGCATCACCAGGGTCCCGCGCAGGGGCTCGGCGTCGACGAGCGGCGTCACCCGGATCGCGGTCGGCGGTCCCAGGCGCGCTATCGCGCGGTACAGCCCCGCAACCCCGTCGGGCGTGGCGCGCAGCGCGCTGCGGCGGACGTCCCGGGCCGACGAGCCCGACGGACGAAGCACGAACGCAGTAACCACGAGGAGTAGCGTGGCAACCGCGATCGCGGCCAGAGCTCCCCATCCGGCGCCGCCGGCAGGGGACCCTCCCGTCCTCCGGTCCGGGCGCGCGGTCGTCCCGGTCCGGGGCCGGGCCCGCTCCGGGGTCACCTCCCCGCCTCCCGGGTTACTTCGCACCCCACCTGCCCGGCCAGCTGCTCGAGACCGCGGTAGTCGGCGGAGGTCGGTGTCTCCGAGCCGAAGGCGAGTTCCTGAAAGGAGCGAACGAAACGGGTCGCGTCGGCTTTCTCGCCTTCGTCGATGACCCCGCCTCCCGCCGCCTCCAGCGCATACTCCCCGGGGGTCTTGGACGGGTGGAAGTCGACTGCGCCCCTCCGCTCCAGCGTGAGGACGAATCCCTGATACAGTGCCGTGGCGGCGTGCCGATACTCCGTAGCGCGTGCTCTCTGGGCGGCGATGCGCAGCCAGTCCCGAGCGGTGCGACGCTCGTCGGGTACCGCGCCGTGATCACGCCGCGCCGATTGCGGACCGGTCCGCGGCAGCGAGCGCAGCACGGCCAGGGCGACGGCGCCGAGGCAGACCGCGGCGATGACGACGGTCAGCAGTTCGGCCTGTGATTCCGAAATGCCCGGGAACATGCCGCGAACCCAGTCCCAGAACCGCACCCACAGCTCGGCCAGCACGCGACTCGACAGCCCGCCCTCGAAGGCCTCGAACTCCGGTCCCCCAAGGATGTCCGCGAGCGTTCGCGACACCTCCTCGGCGGAGGGAAGCTGCTCCTGGAGCACTCAGCCCGCCATCGCCCGGGCTGCGGCCTTGAGATCCGTCCCTTCACTCCGCGCCTTCAGGTCCGTAAAGAGCACCATGGCGCACGCCATCAACAGCGGAGTGGTCACCGACTGAAAGCCCAGTCCGACGATCTGGATCACCCAGAACCGGACCAGGCCGATGGTCTGGGCCGGGTTGGCTGCGAACAGGTCTCCCATCGAACCCGCAAACGCGTACGCGGCCACCCCGGGCATGGCGCTGATGAACCAGGTGACCACGACGACGAAGAAGGTCCGCATGCGACTGCCCCGCACCAGCCCGAAGGACCGCCGCAGGCCCGCGAGCGGCCCCCGCCCTTCGACCGCGGTCGCGGGCACCAGCATGAAGATGTGCGTAGCCCACCATCCCACGACCGCTGCCGCCATCGCCAGGATCACGAGAAACGAGAGCAGAGCGCTTGCGAAAGAAGCGGCGCGCGCGACGAAAGCCGCGAGCGCCACCATGGGGATGGTCAGGGCGAAGATCGCCGCCGCCAGCAGCACCAGGGCAACGGCGCCGGCGGCCGCCAGACGGGGAAGGGCGGCGAGAGCCCGCCCGTAGCTGCTCCCGATCGAGGCCGGGCGATCGCCCATGCGGTCGTCCATGGCCGTCGCGAGTGCCCCCCAGGTCAGCAGCGAGAACACCATGCCGACGGCCATGAGTCCGAAGAACGGCAGCACCGCGCCGGGGTCGGCCACAATGGTCTCCGGATCGATCTCGGACGTGGTCGGGATCACCGTCGCCACCATGGCCGGCACAAGACCGACGAGGGCGAGCGGCATGTAAAGCCGGTAGTCGCGCCGGAAGAGTCCGAAGCCGAGGTCCAGTACCTCCCCGAAATCCAGAGGCCGCAACGGGATCGCGGACATTGCCTGCTCCTGTGTGGTTCCTGCCTGCGCGCCGGGTCCGCGCGGGCCTCGTCCGCCCCGCCGAATGAAACCCTTCCGGCAATTCCGGGCAAGGAAGGGGGTTGGAGACCTGCGTTATCGCGGGTCCGGCCCCCGTTCCCGTCCGTCCCGCCGCCGTTCCGGTGGTGCGAGGCGGGCCCGCGCCTCGCGAACGATCTCGGCGAACGCCGGGTCGCTGCGCAGGGGATCCCAGGTCGGATCGGTCCGCAACATCGTGAGCCGGCGGTCCGATGTCTCGAGAGCCCCTCGGAGTTGATCGAGGGCGCCTTCGCGGTCACCGGCCCAGAGGCTCGCCTCGGCAAAAGAGGTGGGAGCAACCCGCCGGCCCTCGGCCTGGATGGCGTGCAGCCGGTCAAGCTGCCAGGACCAGTACCCGGCCGTGCCCCCGGACGCAACCGCCTGCTCGAGCTGGTCGACAGCCTCCGCGCCGGGAGCATCCGGCCACCCATAGGTGCTCCAGCGGCGCATGGTCGCCACCGAGGCGGCGACGTCTCCCGCGGACGCGTGCATGCGCGCCAGCGTCTCCCACGCCGGGCTGACGTTGGGATGGTCGACGAGCAATGTCTCCAGCACGTCAATGGCCGAGTCGATGCGTCCGTCCCCCGCCAACCGGCGCGCCACGAATATCTGGCGCCCGGCGTCCGTCCGCGCCGACTGCAGGATACGGCGGCTCACGGCCTCCTCCAGGCCGCGGCCGATCTCCGTCGTGGCCACGGCCCAGGCGGTATCCAGCTCGGCCAGCGGCACCCCGCGGGTGTCCGACGCGGTGAGGGAAGGAGCGGGGATGGCCGTGTTTGGCGCGGGAATCGCCGGCGGCAGGTTGCGCTCGAGGAACCGGAGCACCTCCCGAGCCTCGGTGGAAGCCGGATCGAGTGCCAGGGCGCGGGTCGCTTCCTCGCTTGCCCGCCCGACCTCCCCGGCATCCAGGAAGCCGTCTTCGATATCGGCCAGGAAGCGCGCTCCGGCCAGACCCGCGAGTGCCCCGGCGAAGCCCGAGTCGCCGCGCAGCGCCTCCTGAAAGTACTCCACGGCCCGGCGGTATCCCTCGGGTGTGCCCAGCCCGAACTGGTACCGGCCCCGCAGGTACGCCTCCCGCGCCTCCGGATCGCCGCTTGGCCCACCGGCCGCGACCAGCGCAACCTCCTCCTGCTGCGCGAGCCTCCCCGGCATGCCCGATGCCACCGTCATCGCCACTTCGCTCTGGAGCGCGAGCGGATCGGTCATCTCGCGGTCGAACCGGAAGGTCCGGATGTGCGAGTCGCTCGCGGCGTGAATGAGCTGGAGGGTAATGCGCACCTGGTCCCCCGCGCGGCTCACCGACCCCTCTACGAGCGCGTCGACCCCGAGTTCGCGGCCAATCGCAGGCGCGGAGCTGGTCGTGCCCTGGTACTGCATCGTGGAGGTCCGGGACGCCACCCGCAGCCATTCGAGCTGGCTGAGGCTCGAGGTCAGTTCCTCCTGCAGGCCCGCTACGAAGTAGGCCTCGCTCGCCTCCGGCGAGAAGTCCTCCAGGGGCAGCACGGCGATCGACGTGATCGGCTCGTCGGGATCGTAGGTCTCCAGCGCGATCGCTTCCGGCTCGCCCCCGGGCGTGAAGGCGCCCCTCGACGAGAGCCAGCCCGCCAGCCCGCCGGCAATCCCTATGGTGAGCACGAAGAACGCGACGCGCGGCAGGATGCCCTGGGCCGGACTGTCGGGGGTCCGCCGGATCCCCTCCCTGGTGAGCTCGTAGACCCAGGCGAGCGCTACCCCGGGCGGGAAGCCGAGCACGACCACGATCACCAGGACCCGCAGCCCCCCCTCGCCCATCCCGAAGGCCGGGAGGACGATCTCTCCCAGCTGCAGGAGGACGAAGGCGACCGCGCAATACCCGATGGAAAAACGCACGACGTGCCGGCGCCGCAACTCGGCGATCAGGTCGGCGAAGGCGAATCGGCGTTCAGAAATGGTCATGCGGCGTCGGGGTCGCGAAAGAGGTGGAGCGCCGACCCTTTAAAGACACGTCCCTTCGCGCTCACGCTGAATCGGTACCTCCCGGGAACCGGAAACACCACGTTCTCCACGGGCATGATCAGGCAGGTGCGGGCAGGCGGCCGATCGGGAGCGCGCCGGTCGACCTGGGTCTCGCCCTCGACGGTCAGGGACGGTTTCCCCGAAGGATCGAGCAGGTCCACCCGAAAGCGATAGCTGCCGTCGTCGCTCCGGTCCCACTCGATGCCCGCCACGATCACCATCCGGCTCTGGACGGCGGGGAACCCGGGCGCGAACAGGTCGTTGAAGGCGCCCTGGATGTCGATCCGAGTTCCGGAAGCAGCCTGGCGCGCGGAGTCGCAGGCCAGCGACAGATAGAGCTCCATCGCGCCTACGCTCCGGCCGCGGCCGATCGATCCGCGGCGCCACCGGGAGGTCCCCAGCCACCGCCCCCGGGCGACTGGACGCTGATGATGTCTCCGGCCTTCACCTCGAACGAGACCTTGCCCGGCAGGATCCGCTCCTCGCCCCCGGAAATCAGCGTGTTGACCCCGGGCGCCCCGTCCTCTCCGCCCCGCGCCCCCCGCGGACCGCGCGTGCGCCGTTCGCACAGGAGCGTGGAGCCCCCGTCCACGAGCATCATGATGTCCCGGCGCAGGCCGTCTCCCCCGCGGTGCCGCCCGCGCCCCCCGCTGCCGCGCCGGAGCGAATAGCGGGTCACCCGGAAGGGATAGGCGTGCTCCAGCGCCTCCACGGGCGTGTTGAGCGAGTTGGACATGTGGCAATGAACCCCCGAGAGTCCGGGACGGCCCGGCCCGGCGCCCATCCCGCCCCCCACCGTTTCGTAGTACGCGAAGCTCTCGCCGCGAAGGTCGATTCCGCCCATGGTGGTGTTGTTCATGGTCCCCTGGCTCAGCGCGGGCACGAGATCCGGCAGGGCCTCCCCGAAGGCGCGCAGCAGCGTATCTGTGATCCGCTGGCTGGCCTCCACGTTGCCCGCGGCGACGCTGGCCGGCAGGCGGGCGTTCACCAGCGAGCCGGGCGGAAGGCGCTGCTCCACGCAGGTCATCGACCCGCCCCCCGCGGGCAGTTCCTCGCCCAGCAGCCCCTCCACGATGCAGCGCACCACGTATCGCACGGCGGACGAGGTGATGGCCGCCACCGCGTTGATCCCGCCCTCGGTCTGGGGCGAGGTGCCCGTGAAGTCGATCACCAGCCCGCCCGGCGATACCTCGAGCGCCACCCGGATGGGTATCGGACCGTGTCCGAACCCGTCGTCGTCCATGAGGTCCTCCGCCTCGAAGCGGCCCGCGGGCATGCGCCGGATGCCGGTGAGGAGGAGGCGGTCGGCGTAGGCGACGAGTTCGTACATGGCGCCCAGCACCGCCCCGCTGCCCCGCCGCGCCACCAGATCGAGCAGCCGCACCTGTCCGGTGTAGAGCGCCGCGATCTGCGCGTGCAGGTCGCCCGCGCGCTCAACCGGGGTGCGCACGTTGGCCAGGATGGTGTCCCACAGCCCCTGCCGCCGCTTCCCGCGCACGAACAGCCGCACGGGCGGGATGCGCAGCCCCTCCTGGTAGATCTCCCGGGCCAGGGGCATCGACCCCGGCGTCATCCCGCCCACATCGGAGTGGTGCGCCCGCGAGGCGACGTAGCCCAGCAGCACTCCGTCGGGCTGCGAATACACGGGTGCGATGAGGGTGATGTCGGGGAGATGGGTCCCGCCCCTGAAAGGATCGTTCAGGCAGGCGATGTCGCCGTCCTCGAGGGTGCCCAGTTCCGCAAGGGCCGCCTCCACGCTCATCGGCATGGCGCCGAGGTGGACCGGCATGTGGTCGCCGAGCGCTACCGCGATGCCGTCCGGCGTGAAGAGCGCACACGAATAGTCGCGCCTCTCCTTGATGTTGGGCGAGAAGGAGGAACGGCGCAGCGCGGCCCCCATCTCCTCCGCGAGGGCGGCGAACAACTGCCGGAAAATCTCGAGCGTCACCGCGTCCGGGCGAACACCGGAGATGCCGCCCGGATTTGCACCGCTCGCGGTCACAGAGTAACCTTGCTGGGCTTTTCCGCCGGCTTTCGGGTCGTCGGCGCTGTCGTCATGCATGGCAAAGGAGGTGAAATTGTCGGATTCGAAGCTCCTGGATCGAGCCAGGGATGAGCTGTTCAGTCACATCAACCGGTGTGGCGTGGTCGACGCCGGCGAGACCGACCAGGCCGAGTGGATGAACGATACCATCGACTATCTCGGCGAACGTTATCCGACTCTCGCGGCACACGAGCTACGCTTTCTGCATGCCGTCGGCATGCGCTTCTGCCAGCCCGCCATAGCCCGCGGCGCCGCCACCATCACCACGGGCGGCAACTCCACCGCTCCCACCGACCAGGAATAGTCCGGGCGCCCGAGAATACCGCAGCCCGGCACACCGGCGCAAATCTGTGTCGGCTCCCATTCAACCCGCACAATCCTGCCCGGCTCCGCTCCGTCGGACACCCACGGAGTCTGGTTGCCGTATGGGCCCCAGGTTAGATTTGGGCACGCTCGCGCCTGCGAGACCCTCGTCCGGGCCGGCCATCCTGCGGGCATCCTGGCAGCGCCCCACATCTCCATCGGGAGGATGCGGATGATGCAAGAGCGGTTCCTGAGCTCTGAAGAATACGATGAGGAAGCATACAAGCTCTACGATGAAGGCGACTACGAAGGGGCCCTCGAGATGTTGAAGGAGGGCCTTTCCTTATATCCCCATGCCGTGGAACTGTACGTCGGCATGGGATACGCGCGGCTCGCTCGCGAGGAATATGCGTGGGCCCGCGAGAGCTTCCAGCAGGCGCTCATTCTGGATCCCGATCACGAGGACGCCCTGGTGGGCATGGGAGAGCTGCTGCTCTGGTTCGGAAGGAAGGATAGTGCACTTCGCCTCTTCGAGAAGGTGGAAGCCCTCGGCTACGACACGGACGTGGACCTCATGCTCACCATGGGTCGAGCTCTGTACGGCGCGGGTCTGTACGTGGAGGCGCGCGATGCGTTTGCCAGGCTGGTGGCATCGAGGCCGGACTCGGCCGAGGCGGTCGCGGCGCTCGGATATGCGCTCCAGCGCACCGGAAACGAACTCGAGGCCACCCGTCACATCCGGCGCGCGCTGCGGCTCGCCCCGGAACTGCATGAGGCCCGCGTCTTCCTGGGTCATGTCCTGTATGATCGCGCCGACCGCGAAGGAGCGTTGCGCGAGTTCGAACAGGTGCCCCCCTCCGAGCACTGGGACTCGCGGGCGGTATGGCGGGTGATCGAGCTGAACGCCTCTCTGAGGGGCATCCCGGTCGACGAAGCGCGCATGGAGCCCTGGCAGGCCCGGCTGCGGGAACTGGAGAGCCTGTCGGATCCGCTCGACCGTCTGCTGGCCGAAGTGGAAGCGCAGGCCTCGGGCATCGTTGAGTCCGTGACCGACCACCAGCAGCTGGAGCTGTTCGAGAACGCGCCGCTCGAGGATCGGCAGGCGCACTTCCTCCGCACCCACGAAGGCCGGCCGTTCCGGGGGACCTGGCACGAGATCGTGCGCCAGATGCGTGACGACGCCGGATTCTCGCACGAGACCGTTTCCCACTACATGCGGCGGTTGTCCGAGCGCTGGCGGGAGCAGTTCGGCCTGGAAATCCCGATCGTGGATCCGGAGAGCTTCCTGACCGCGGCGATCCGGGCCGGGCTCGTTCAGCGCGTCGACGATGGCCCCGCTCCGGCCGAATGACGCCCTCGACGACCGCCTCGGACCACACCATGACCGCCTCCGATCTCCCCGGCCGCCTGTTCGCCGCCCTCGCGCGCGAGATCCGGACACGGTGGCCGGAGTACCTCCATTCACGCTTCACGATCGCCGAGATCTACCAGAACCTGATTCCCTGGCGCAGCCACCGGAACACCATGGATATCGCCACCAGCGCCGAGTACGAGCAGGCGCTGCTTCGCCTGCTGGCGGGCGAGGGCGACTACCTGGCGCTCGAGTCGCAGGCCGCCCGGGAGGAGATCCAGGCCGAACTGGAGGCCCGGTTTCCCAACACCGGACTGTATCGCGACTTTGCCGCCGTGGGGGTTCGTCTGAACCCGAGCCGGCTGCCGGAGCCGGATGATGGCCCCGGGCACCGCGAGGCGGCCGCTGCGAGCCTCCCGGATCGGGACGGGCCCGGGATGGCGGACCCGGAGCCGGACGCCGCGGCCGGCATCGCTGCGCCCGCGGCTGCCGGGGCACAGGCGCAGGCCGGTGACGGGGCGGCGGTGGGGCGGGTGTGTTCGGGATGCGACCAGGAACTGCCGGACATCGAGGGGGTGCGCTTCTGTCCGTTCTGCGGCCAGGACACCCGCATCATCGCATGTCCCGGATGCGGGATGAGGGTGGAAGCCGAGTGGTTCTATTGCGTCGGATGCGGAAGGAGCGCCCGGCGTGCCTGAGGCCGTGGACGGGACGGCACGGGTCGCGGTTATCCCCGGAGACGGCATCGGGGTTGACGTCACCCGGGAGGCGGTACGCTGTTTCAGGGCCGCGGCCGATCTGCACGGCGCCGCGGTCGACTTCGTCGAGTGGGACCTGGGAGCCGAGCGCTACCTGCGCGACGGCGTGACCGTCACCGACGACGAGATCCGCCGCCTCGCGGACAACTACGACGCCATTTTTCTGGGCGCTCTGGGAGATCCCCGGGTTCCCGACAACAGCCACATTCGCGACATCCTCCTGGGACTCCGGTTTCGCCTCGACCTGTACGTCAACTTCCGGCCGTGCGAGCTGCTCGATCCCCGTTACTGCCCGCTGCGCGAGGTTCCCGCGGGCGGAATCCACATCGACATCTTCCGCGAGAGCACGGAAGGCGCCTACGTGAACATGGGCGGACATTTCAAGAAGGGCACGCCCGATGAGATCGCGATCCAGGAGGATGTGAATACCCGCAAGGGGGTGGAACGCCTGGTGCGGGCCGCCTTCGAATACGCGCGCGCCGAGGGCAGCCGTCGGGTGACGATGGTCGACAAGGCCAACGCCCTCCCCGCCGCGGGCGCCCTCTGGCGCCGGACGTACCACGACGTGCGCGCCGAGTACGGCGAGATCGAAAGCGATGTCATGCTGGTGGATGCCATGGCCATGGATCTGGTGCGCCGCCCGGGGCGCTACTCCGTGCTGGTCACCTCGAACCTGTTCGGGGACATCATCAGCGACCTGGCCGCGGAAGTTACCGGGGGGCTCGGTCTGGCGCCGTCGGGGACGCTCCACCCAGGGCGTCATGCCCTGTTCGAGCCCGTTCACGGCTCGGCTCCCGACATCGCCGGCACCGGACGGGCGAACCCGATCGCCGCCGTGCGCTCGGCGGCTCTCATGGCCCGCCACCTGGGCCACGACGCGGTCGCCGACGACATCGACCGTGCCGTCCGGCTCGCCCTCGCCGCCGGCCAGGTCACACCGGATCTTGGCGGCACGCTCACGACCGAGGGGGCCGGCGGAGCCATATGTGACCGGCTGAGCGGGCCATAGGGCACGCGCGCGGCCGACCTTCCGCCGCCCGGGGCGCCACCTCAATCAGACACCAGGGGGGACTGCACATGACCGACCGAGAGAGCAGCACATGACCGGAAGCGCGAGAGAAATCGTCTTCCTTTCCGGCAAGCGAACCGGGTTCGGGGCGTTCGGCGGATCGCTCAAGCACCTGTCGGCCACCGAACTGGGCGTCGTGTCGGGCAGGGCGGTGGTGGAGGCCGCCGGGCTGACGCCCGACCAGCTCGACCATGTCGTCTACGGGAATGCGCTTCAGACCTCGGGCGACGCCATCTACCTCGCCCGCCACGTGGGGCTCGGGGTGGGCACGCCCGACCGCGTCCCCGCGCTGACCGTCAACCGCCTGTGCGGCTCGGGCTTCCAGGCGATCGCCAGCGGGGCCCACGAGATCCTCCACGGCGGCGCCCGGGCGGTCCTCTGCGGCGGGACCGAATCGATGAGCCAGGCGCCCCACGTGGTGCGCGGCGCGCGCTGGGGCAGCCTGCGCCTGGGGGACCCGGGCCGTTATTTCGAGGATTCGCTATGGACCGCCCTGGAAGACACCAGTTGCGGCCTGACCATGGCGCAGACCGCCGAAGAGCTCGGCGACCGGTACGGGGTGACCCGCGAGTACTCCGACGAAGTGGCGCATCGCAGCCATGTGCGTGCCCGGGCCGCATGGGAGGAGGGCCGCTTCGCCGACGAGGTGGTTCCCATCACCCTCCGCACCCGCAAGGGCGAGAAGGAGTTCGCCACCGACGAGCACATCCGCCCGGATGTCTCCCTGGAGGGGCTGGCCCGGCTGCGGCCGTACTTCCGCAAGGGCGGCTTCGTCACCGCCGGGAACGCGAGCGGCATCGGCGACGGATCGGCCAGCACCGTCATCGCCGACGCCGAATGGGCCGCGGGCGAGGGGCTCTCCCCCATCGGCCGCCTGGTCTCGTGGGCGTTCGTGGGCGTAGAGCCGAAGATCATGGGCATCGGGCCCGCTCCGGCCGCCCGCGCCGCCCTCGACCGGGCGGGTCTCGCGCTCGCCGACATGGAGCTGGTCGAGGTCAACGAGGCGTTCGCACCGCAGTACGCGTCCGTCGAGCGCGATCTGGGGCTTGACCCCGAGAGGACCAATGTCAACGGCGGCGCCATCGCCATCACTCATCCCCTGGCGGCCTCGGGGACCCGCATCACCATCCACCTGCTTCACGAGCTGAGGAGGCGCGGCGCGCGCTACGGGCTGGGCTCCGCGTGCATCGGAGGCGGACAGGGCGGGGCCGTGGTCGTGGAAGCCTTCTCCTGAGGAGGAAAATGTGAACATTCAACGGGTAGGGGTCGCCGGTTGCGGCCTCATGGGCAGCGGCATCGCCGAGGTTGCGGCCAAGGCCGGATTCGACGTCGTCGTGAGCGAAGTCGACGAGAACGTGCTCGAAGCCGGCAGGAGCCGGATCGTCAAGTCGATGAACCGCGCGGTTGAGAAGGAAAAGCTGTCCCCGGAGGCGCGCGACGAAGCCTGGGGCCGGCTGTCCTTTACAACGTCCCTCACGGACATGGCCGACAGGGACCTTGTGATCGAGGCGATCGTGGAGGACCTGGCGATCAAGTCGGAGCTGATGGGCGCTCTGGACGAGCTCACCGGTCCGGAGGCCATCTTCGCGTCCAACACCAGTTCCCTCACCATCACCGAAATCGCCGCCGCCACAAGCCGCCCCGACCGGGTGGTCGGCCTCCACTTCTTCAATCCGGTGCCGGTGATGAAGCTGGTGGAGGTGGTCCGCACCATCGCCACCGACGAGGAGGTCTTCAACGCCGCCTACCGGTTCGCGCGCGACCTGGGCAAGGAGCCGATCAGGGCGAAGGACAATTCCGGCTTCGTCGTCAACCTGCTGCTCGTGCCCTACATGCTGGACTCCATTCGCCAGCTGGAGCGGGGCGTGGCCTCGGTCGAGGACATCGACAAGGGAATGATGCTGGGCACGGGCTACCCGATGGGGCCGTTCCTGCTGTGTGACTTCGTGGGCGTCGACACGACGTACCGCATCGCGGAGATCATGTTCGAAGAATACCGGGAGGCGAGATACGCCCCCCCGCCGCTGCTCAAGCGCCTGGTGGCGCTGGGCAGGTTCGGGCGCAAGACGGGGAAGGGATTCTACGACTGGAGCGCGAAACCACCACGTCCGCTGCCGCTGTAGCTGATTGAACTGCAGGTGCCCGTACCCGGGCGAGGTCGGGCCTGTAGCCGGTGCGCCTCAGCGGCGAGACGAGATTCGCCGCTGGCGCCGCCGAGCGCGGCGGATGGCGGCTTCCCTCTTCCGCTTGCGTTGCGCGCTCGGCTTCTCGTAGAAGCGCCGCTTGCGCAGCTCCGAGTAGAGCCCGGATCGCTGTACCTTGCGCTTGAAGCGTCGAAGCGCCCGCTCCAGATTCTCGCCTTCCTGAATTACGACTTCCAAACAGAGCCTTCCTTTCGTTGCAGCCTGTTCCGCTGAGACACCGCGGGCGACGCCCTCGGGTCCGGGCAGGCAATCTAGTCGATTCCCGGTCTTCCCGGAATCCCCGTTCGCTTTCAATCCCGGGGCGCGGGGGAGGCGATCTGCCCGCTTCGTGCGGCCGGCTGGCAGGTCGGAGCCCACATTTTGCTTCCTCCGGGCAACGAGGGGTGCAGAGTCGATTTTTTGTAAAACATATGTATCGGAAGCATGTTCGGAACGTCACGGCTGCGTCGGTGGAAAACGAGCGCGGGCAGCAACTTATGGAAGCATGCAACTGCCTTGGAGGGGTTCTCGCGGTCCTTGGGAACAAGTGAATTATCGTTTTTGTCCATATCAGGTAACCTGTTGGGGGCCAATGGGTTACGAGTTTTTGGCCGTTCGCTTTCGTTTCGTTTCGATGCCCTTGCGCACCCGAGTCCGACCTCTTACCATCCGTGCCTTGAGGGATGATCCCCAGGTGCCGGGGCCGGCGCCATCACGGGGTCTCGAGGGCCGCGCGGGGAAAGAGAAATCAGATTCAGCTTCGTGTCACATCGTCCAGGGGAGCGAGCCGACAAGATGTGGGAAACCCGATCCGTGAACCTCAACGTCCGTCTGCCGCGCGACGTCGCCAGGAAGGCCGAAGCAGTTCAGGAATCAGACCCGGAGTTTCTCAGCCGCGTCCTCATCGGGGGGCTTACCCGCCGCAGCATCTACGAGCACCTGAAGGAGCACGAGGAGTCTCTCGCCTCCTTCACTGGCGAAGCCCGTTAGGACGCAGGCCCGCCAGGTCCCTTCTTTCAAGGATCATCCTCAAGTCCCGCGGGCTTCGCGCCGCGGCGGTCCGGTTCGCTCTCGCGTCCATCGGCGCAGCCGTGCGCGCGTTGCGAGCGCCACGGCGCCATGGGCAAGCCCGTTGCCTGTATCCGGCATGGCATTGCTGAGTGGGTTCCAGTAGAATATACCCCCTGAAAGAGATCGCCTGCTCGAGGTTCTTTC
>JAJEBS010000214.1 GCA_022822425.1 Gemmatimonadota bacterium
ATGTTGTACTGATCCATCCCGAGGTCCCGTAGCCGCTGCAGCTTCTCGATGTGCGCCTCCGGCTCTCCGATCACGCAGAACCGCTCGTTGATCTCGTCGGGGACGTACTCGGTGGACGGGTTGCCCACCTGGCCGTGCCTGCGGTAGTCGTATCTGGGCCGGCCGTCCATGAAGGCGGTCAGCGCCGGCGGGAACTTCTCCACACCGTGGGTGGCGATCAGGTCTGCCACGTGGTTGGCCACCGAACCAGCGAACCATCTGAGCTGGGAGTGGGCATGCTCCCGGTTGCCTCGGGTTATGTAGGCGGGGCCCGCAATCATCGCTTTCACCGATCCCTCGGGCCGGCCGGCAGCGGCGGCGCCGTCCCGGACCAGCGGCAGGATCCATTCGAAGATGTCGGGATCCGTCAGCTGCAGGATGAATCCGTCGCACTCGCCGCCCACGACCTTGAGAACCCGCGGTCCGTAGCCGGCCCCCCAAACCTCCAATTCCCGGTCCCCTGCCCACTCGATCTTGACCTCCATCCCGTTGTGCTCGACCGATCTTCCCGCGAAGAGGTCCTTGATCACGCTGATCGAGCGGCGGAGTTCGTCCACGGTGGACGGCTTGAGCCCGACGGTCCGTACAGCGGAGTCGCCCCGCCCCATCCCGCAAACGATCCTGCCTCCGGACACCTCGTCGAGCACGGAGAGCATGCTCGCTATCACCGACCAGTCCCGTGTCACCGGATTGGTGACCATAGGGCCGATCTTCACGCGCTCGGTGGCCTCCGCTATGAGGGCGGCCACGATCCACGAGTCCTGCCAGAGCACCTGGCTGTCGACGAGCCACACGTAGTCGAAGCCCGCGTCCTCGGCCTTCTTGGCAAGCTCGACGATCCGGCCTGGAGGGGGGTCGGTCAGGAATGTCGCTCCGAATTGCACTTTGTCCAGCCTTTCTCGTGGCGTCTCTCTTGGGCCCGCCGGGCACGAGGCCCGGCGCGTGATCTACAACTGTCTCAGCTTGGGATCGAGGGCGTCGCGGATCCAGTCGCCGAGCAAGTTGAAGGAGAGCACGACAACTCCAATGGCCACCCCCGGGAAGACCGACACCCACCATTCCTTCCTGAGGAGAGCTTGGCCCCCGGCCACCATACCGCCCCAAGTCGGGTCGGGCGGCGGGACACCCGCCCCGAGGAAGCTCAGGGTCGCCTCGACGGTTATCGCCCATCCCACCTGCAGGGTGGAGAGGACAAGGAAGGTGCTCAACACGTTGGGGAAGATGTGCACGAGCACAATCCGCAAGGGCGAGGCTCCGGCCACGCGCGCCAGGTTCACGAAGTCACGGTCGCGCAGGCTGAGGACCTCCCCCCGGATGAGACGGGCGTAGCGCGACCAGAGCATCAGAGCCAGCACGAGCACGACGACGCCGAAACCAGGTCCGACCGTCACCGAGAACACCAGAGCGATCAGGATGGCGGGGAAGGCCAGGAAGCCGTCGACGACCCGCATTATCACGACATCCGTCAGCCCGCCCGCGTAACCGGCCCAGATCCCCAGGGCCGTACCCACGATCCCGCCGACGGCGATCGTGGCGACCGCCACGCCCAGCGAAACCCGGGCTCCCCCGATCACGCGGCTGAGGACGTCACGGCCCAACTCGTCGGTTCCGAGAAGGAACTGCGTGCTGCCCTCCGCTGCCCAGAACGGGGGTAGGCGGGCGTTGGCGAGATCGATCATCGTCGGTCCGTGCGGGGCGACCGCCTCACCGAAAAGGGCGAGGAACACCGTGACCAGCACGACCAGGAGCGGCAGCTTGGGAATGCCGCGCAGCGCGCTGCGGGCCTTCCGTAGGCGTCCCATCCGGGGTTTCGCGGGCGCGAGGTTCGGGGGCGCCATGTCAGCGACGGATCCGGGGGTCAAGGATCCCGTAGCTCAAGTCGATCAGCAGGTTGATTCCGATGATGACGAGCGACCATACAAGCACGACTGCCTGCAACAGGGGAAAGTCCCGCCAGGAGACAGCCTCGAAGGCAAGGCGGCCCATGCCCGGCCAGCCGAACACGACTTCGGTCGAGACGGCCGCGGCCAGCAGGATGCCGTACATCAGCCCTATGAAGGTCACCACCGGGATCAGGGCATTGCGCATGGCATGCTTCCAGATGACCCTCGTCTCGGAGGTGCCCTTGGCCCGGGCGAGCTTGATGTACTCGCTGTCGAGCACGCCCAGCATTCCGGAGCGCATCAGGCGGGTGACGCCGGCGCCCGTGAACCAGCCCATCGTCACGGCCGGCAGTATGTAGTGCTTCCAGCTATCGGCACCCTGAGCTGGGAGAAGCTGGAGCCAGACCGCGAACACCAGGATCGACAGCACGCCGGTGAAGAAGGGCGGCAACGACTGGCCGAGGGTCGCGAAGGTCATGGCCCCCTTGTCCGCCCAGCGGCCCCGCTTCACGGCCGCGACGACCCCCAGCGGGAGGCTGACCAGGATCGTAAACCCCATTGCGGCGGTCGTGAGCTTGATCGAGTTCCAGAACCGGTCGCCCACGAGCTCCATCACCGGCGCGCGCGTGCGGATCGAACGCTCGAAGTCTCCCTGGATCGCGTTGGTGATGAAGATCCAGTACTGCTCGGGAAGTGGTTTGTTGAGACCGAGACGGTCGGTGAGCGCAGCACGTTCCTCGCCGCCGGCCTCTATGGGGAGTATCACGTCGGCAGGGTTTCCCGTCGAGTGGCTAAGCAGGAATACGGCGATCGTGACTGCGATCATGGTGATTAAGGCCTGAGCCAGGCGCTTCCCGATAAACGCGATCACTCAAGTTCTCCCTGTCGCCGGGCCGACCCTCATGGCACCACGGCCTGAGGTAGTCACCGCTGCCGTCCTGACACTACCCCCCACGGCGGTCCTCTGCACCCGTCGTCGCCAAGGCGCCGAAGTGATC
>JAJEBS010000121.1 GCA_022822425.1 Gemmatimonadota bacterium
ACACAGTGCGTTCGGCTTCAACTACGACCCCAGCCACCTCGCCTACCAGGGCATCGACGTGGTGGAGTTCATCCACCGCTTTTCCGACCGCATCTACCACATGCATGTGAAGGACGTGTGGTGGGCGGATCGTCCGATGCCCTCCGGGGTCTTCGGGGGGCACCTGTCCTTCGGCCATCGCGACCGAGCGTGGGATTTCCGCTCCCCCGGACGCGGGAAGGTGCCTTTCGAGGACATCCTGCGCGCCCTCGCCCGCATCGGCTACCGCGGACCGCTCTCCATCGAATGGGAAGACATGGACATGGACCGCGAGCACGGTGCCGAGGAGGCGTGCGCCTTCGTGCGCTCCCTGGTGTTCCCGCCAGCGAGCGCCGCCTTCGACGCCGCCTTCGAGCGCGCCGGAGACGAAGACTGATCACGTTCGTCAACATTCGCCGACATTGCGGCGGCACACTTCAGCCGACACCCATGGACTTGTCTCTTCCGACCCGAGCGGCTTCCCGCTGGACGCCGCGCACCCGCCTTCTCCCGCTTCTCGCGACCCTCCTCGCTCCCCTGTCCGCCTGCGAGTCCGAGGTCGCGGCGCCCGAGGAGGAAGTCTTCGAGGAGGGCGAGATCTCCTTCGATGCCTCCTCCCCCACGGATTTCGTATACCTGAACCTCGCGAACGGCGCGAGGGTGAGCCCTTCCGATCCCGCGGCCTCCACCGAATGGCACATGGCGTTCCGGCGTTTCTCGGTGCGCCTGAACAGCGGCGTCTCGGGTCCGGGATCGGTGTCGGGCTACAATCTCGGCAACAACGCCGGCGCCTCCGGTGACCAGGTCGCGGCGCTGGCCCCCGGGGACGGGGAGACCGCGTTCCAGGCTGTGACGGAGGCCGACATACCGGCATCTTCCGCCTTCATCGAGGATGGTCTGGCGTCGGACCCAGGCTCTACCTGGTTCCGCTTCGATCCGCAGGCGGGGACGCTGGTGGCGGATCCGCGGGCCGCATGGAAGGTGCAGGAGAGTTCGGGAAGGGGTCATGCGCTCTTTCGCGTCGTGGAGTTGCGCATGGAGGGACAGCGGCCGCTGGGGCTGAACATCGAATACCGGCGCCAGGACCCGGGCGGCACCCTGGGCGAGGCAGGCATCGCGACCGCAGATCTCACGCGCGGTCCGGCGTACGTCGGTTTTGCCGGAGGCGGGCGGCCGCAGGCGGGAAGCTGCGACTGGGACATCGGCGTCTCGCCCGAGTTCGGCGTGCTGGTGAACGGGGATTGCGGGGCCGGCACCTTCCCTCTCGACGCCGCGCAGGACTTCACCACGCAGGCGCGCGCGGACGACGCCCCCGAGTACGCGGATTTCCTGGCCGTGATCGCGGGCGCCTTTCCGGCCAGCGTCACCGACGCCGGCGGGATCTTCTGGTACGGCATCCGGAACAGCAACCGCCTCTGGCCGACCTACAACGTCTTCCTGGTGATGGTGGACCAGGACGTCTACAAGGTGCAGGTCCACGACTACTACAGCGCCACCGGAGCGTCGGGCTTCCCGTCCGTGCGGTTCCAGCGCCTCCGGTGAACCTCGCCGTCCGGGCGGGGCTGATCACCGCCCTAGGTGCTGCGGGCGCCCTGTCCCCGGTCACCCTTCCTGCCCTCCCGCCGGTGCCGCAGGAGACGGCGGCTCCGGGCGAGGTGGTCGACCGGGCGTCGGGCGCGCCGATCGCCGGGGCAAGTCTGCTGTGGACGCCGCCGGGCGCCCCGCGCTCCGCCGTGGAGCAGGGCGAGGGCCGGGCGCCCGTGTCCAGCAACTCGCGCGGCGCCTTCGGATTGCCCGAATCCTGGGGCCCCGGGGGCACGATCGAGGTGGCGGCCCTCGGATACATCGCCCGCATCCTGACCTGGCAGGAGGCCGCGGCGGCGGAATGGCGGCTTGAGCTTGCGCGCGACCCGCTCGCGCTGGACGAAGTAGTGGTAACGGCCAGCGTGCGCGCGCGGCGCCGCTCGGAGATCGCCCTGCCCGTGGAGAGCATCGAGGCGGCGGAGATCATCGCGGCCGGCGCGGCCTCCGCGGACCGTCTGCTCGAGGAACTGCCCGGCGTGCAGGTGACCGGGAACGCGCCCACCGGGTCGAACCTCCTGATCCGCGGCATCGGCGGCGCGCGCGTGCTCGTCCTGCTGGACGGGCAGCCGGTCACCGGAACCCTCATCGAGAACCGCGACCTGAGCCGCATGTCGCTCGCCGGCAGCGACCGGGTCGAGATCGTGAAGGGTCCCCTTTCCTCGCTGTACGGATCCGACGCCCTGGGCGGGGTGGTCAACGTCATCACCCGGCTGCCCACCTCGGGCTTCCGCCTGGACGCACGCGCGCTTTCGGGCGGCGCGGGCCGGCAGGAGGCGGAGGCGACCGCGAGCGGCGGCGGCCGGCTCCAGTACAGCATCACCGCGGGATGGCGCCAGGAGAACCAGGTGCCGGGACTCGTCAGCGGCGGCCAGGACGCCTTCGCGCGCATCCGGGACGGGCGCTCCCGCCTCCGCTTCGCCGTGACCGACGACTGGGAGCTGCGTGCCGGGCTCACCTTCCTGCGCGAGCGCCAGCGATGGCCGGTCGGGGGCGGATTCTCGGGCTTCAACGACAACCGCGGCTTCTCGGGCTGGCTCGAGACCCGGCGCCGCGCGGGGTCCGGGGAATGGAGCGCCACCGTCTTCGCGCAGGACTACGAGCATCTCTACCGGAGCGCCCGCGGGGACGCGCCGATCGCGGGAGACCGCTCCAACGCCCAGTGGGAGAGGCTGGCCAAGGCGACCGCGGGCTACTCCGGCACCCGGGGCGACCACGACTTCGACGTGGGCATCGAGGGCGCGGCGCGCTCCATCGAGTCGCCCGACAAGCTGGTCGAGGAGCGGGCGTCGGACGACCAGATCGCCTTCTTCGTACAGGACGCCTGGCGGCTGGGCGCCACGGTGGTGAGCGCCGGGGCACGCCTGACCCGCAACAGCCGCTGGGGATCGAACCTCGCGCCTTCC
>JAJEBS010000264.1 GCA_022822425.1 Gemmatimonadota bacterium
TTCGATCCGCCGCCGCTCCAGCCCCAGATCCCCACCCTGGACACATCGACGTAAGGGAGCATCCTGCCGAGTTCCCGGACTCCCGCCGCATGCTCCTCCGTCGACTGCACGCCGATCGTCGGAAAGGGCGCCCTCCGCCACGCCGCACCCTTCGGCGCCGGCGTGCCCCGGTTCTCGATGGACACGACCAGGTACCCGAGGTCCGCGATGGCGCGATGGTAGTTGTTCCGCGTCGACCACCGGTCGAGGACGGTCTGGCCGTGCGGTTCCCCGTAGACGTAGATGAACACCGGGTATTTCGCGCCGGGGTCGAAGTCCCGCGGCTTGATCATCCACGCGTCCATCACCACGCCGTCCCCGATATCCAGCTCCAGAAACTCCGTGGGGCGGGAGATCGTGGCCTCGGCCCGGCGCCGGAGTTCGTCGTTGTCCTCCAGAACCCGCACGACGTGGTGGTCCGGGAGGCTGATCAGGGCGGTGACCGGGGGAGTGTCGAATGTGGAATATGTGTGAAAGGCCCAGCGAAGGTCGGGAGAGAAGTCGTAGAAGTGGGTTCCCGGCTGGTCCGGGGGCGTGACCCGCTCGGGCTCTTCGGCGCCGTCCAGCCGGACACGGTAGAGGTAGCGCTGGGTGGCGTCGTCGGGCGAGGCGAAGAAGTAGGACCAGCCATCTCCCCCATCGACGTCCCCGTGCGCGACCGGCCCGCGCTCCATGACGTCGCCGGGCCCCGGGGTCAGGAGCCGTTCCTCGCGCCCGTCGCGCGAATAGACCCACGAGTGGCGCCACCCGTCCTTCTCGGTCAGGAAGAGGAAGGAGTCGCCCCCCCGGATCCACTCCAGGCCGGCGTTCAGGCGATAGCTGGCGACGACCCAGGCCGGATCGGACTCGTGGTAGATCCGGTTGACCTCCCCAGTGCTCACGTTGGCGATGAAAAAGTCCCGCTCGTCCCGAAACCGGCTGAACTGCTCCACCAGCAGCTCCTCGGAGTTCCCGGCCCAGCTCACCTGTCCGAGATAGAAGCCCTCGGTCGGGGATGGGATGGAGATCCAGCGGACTTCCGTGCTCTCGGCGTCCACCACGCCCACCCGGAGCCTGGCGATGGTCTCGCCCACCCTCGCGAACCGGACCTCCCGGAGTTCGGGATAGGAGGGATCGGTGGGGACGAGCATGGACCGCATCCGCACCCCGGAGGCGTCGGACTGGACGAAGGCGACGCGGTTGCCGTCGGGGCTCCAGACGGCGCGGCCGTTGGAGACGGATTGGGCGGTGGTGTGGGTCAGGCGGGTCGTTTGAGCGGCCGCGAGGTCGTGGACGTGAAGGTCGCCCTCACGGCTGAAGAGGATGCGGCCTCCTTCCGGGGAGATGGCGCTTCCTGGGCCCGCCTCCACCCTCGTCAGCGTCGAGGTGGCGGGTTCGAGCATCCAGTAGCCGTCGGTGTCGGTCCGGAGTAGCGCCCAGGTGCCGTCCGGGGCGAACTGGTAGTCGGAGATGCTCAGGGGCTCCGAGCGACCGGCGGGCGTGAGGTGGGCGAGCGAGGCGAGGACTGTCCGAGTGCCGCTGGCGGCATCGTAGCCGATCAACTCCGGCTGCGACGCGCCCGAGGGGGTCTCCAGGGTCGTGTATCCGGATCCGTCGGGCAGCCAGGTCGCCTGGAATGACCGGGCGTCAAAGTCCCTCGCCTCGAAGATGGAATGGAGCCGGGCCTCCGTCTCCGCGGGGACCTGGCAGAAAGCCGGAGATGGGAAGAGGGCGGGGACGGCGAGGACGCCGACCAGCCAGAGGCTCCGAAAAATCCGTCTCGTCGTCATGAAGCACTCCAGATCATCCCAAACAGGTACGAACTTACGACGCGGGCTCCCAAAGCTCGATCGCGTTTCCTTCGGGGTCGTGGATGCGGGCGAAGCGGCCGACGCCCTCCATCTTCATTTCGTGGCTGACCTCAATATCCGCGGACTTCAGTTGCGCGATCATCGCATCCAGATCCGCCACGCGGAAATTCAGCATGAACGCCTTGTCCGCCGCGAAGTAGTCCGTGTCGGCACCGAAGGGTGCGAAAACCGTGACCCCGGGCTCGGTCACCCAGGGCGGCATCTCCATGTTCGTCGGCGCGGGATTGATGCCAAGGTGCTCCTGATACCATTTCGCAAGTCCCTTCGGGTCCTCTGCCCGAAAGAAGAACCCGCCGAATCCCTGAACGGTTTGCACTACGACCTCTTCGATGATGGGTTGCACGATCTGCGTATCGGGGAGTGTCGGGGAGAGAGGGCGTCTGCGCCAGATGGGTCTTCGCTCAACCGCGACAACGGCGGCCTCACACGAGTTCGGCGAGGCTTTCGGACCGCGGCAGCGCGATCCATCCCTCCGCGGTGGCCAGCGCGCGATCATCGGGACGAATCGGATCGCAGCGGTCGATGTAAGCCGCTCGAGCGACGAGAGCCGCCACGAGCGCATCGAGCATATCGTCGGAGGCCTTGCACCGAGCCCAGTCGTCCCGGGAGAGTACAAGCCAGTCCGCCGTCCGCTCGGCAAGATCAGTTACGAGCTGGGCCCGAACTGCTGACCCCTTGGTACCCTTGTAACCGCGCGAGGGGAACTCCCAGACCGAGAGGGCCGCCGCAGGGTACACTTCTACGAAGCGACCGCCGCCGCTCCGATCAATGGATTCGCCCTTTGTCGCCATCTCCGCGAGCAGACGGACGGCTCGCATGGCAGGCACCGCGATCAGATCCGACGAGACGCTGAGGGGCCACCGGCCCAGCTTCTCCCGCACGACCTTGTCCGTTCTTCGAAACCGAAACTCACGAACCTCAGCAGAAGGCCAGACGGTCGATGCTGAGTATTGGGCAATCGCTCGCGCGAAAGGCACGGGCCAACCGAAGGGGGCGTCGATACCGATCTTGTCGGCGCGCCCGAACAGCTCGTGCAGGTCGGAGTCGGTCGCTCCCATCGAGAGGGCCCCGACACGCGCCGAGCAACGATCCCAACGAACCAGGCAGGTGGCGGTCCGCTTCGGTTGCGACGCGAGATCAACACCGAGAGTGACCATCTGTGTCACGTCTTCGCCCTCCAGGGCAGCGACAATTGAGCGTAGTCGGGTAGATCGTTTCCGCGAAGGGTGCGCAGTTTCTCAGAGTCACCCATCGGTCAGTCCTTTCCAAGAGCCATCTCGCCCGCTGAGTATGCCAAGCTCGCCATCGAGTGCGGCGATGTCGACCTCGCCGTCGGAAAGGAGTGGTGTCCTCCACGTCCCCTCGTTCGTCGCCCTGACCGCCGGCAGATTCCTCGTTACAACGACCTCGGCTCGCCCGCAAGGGAGCGGGCCCTCCTCGAGGTCGCTTGCCGAGCCGATCAGCTAAGCGAGGTGCAAGGGGGCCTCGGCATGGGATCGAGTGCCAGCGAAGGACTCTCCAAGCTCCTCGATCTTCCGGCATTGCACCAGATAACCCATTGGGTTACCATGAATCGCATGCAGACCGTCGCCGAGACCCCGACCTCTTCTCGCCAAGCCGACAAGCTGTTCAGTGAGGACGAGAAGCGCGAACTGATCGACTATCTGGCCGGGAATCCCTTGGCGGGCGACGAAATCCGGGGCACGGGCGGAGTCCGAAAGGTGCGATTCCGAGCCATGGGCCGGGGAAAGCGAGGAGGTGTCCGCGTGATCTACTTCTACGCAGGCGAAGGAGTGCCGATCTATGCGCTTCTCGCCTATTCGAAGTCCGATCAGACCGACCTGAGTCCGCGGGAGCGGCGAGCGGTGGCCGCACTCGTCAAGGCGATCAAGAGCTTGAGAGAGGAGAAGCGATGAGTACGTTCGGAGAAGACCTGATCCAGTCCCTGAACGAAGCCTTGGCCCACAGTAAGGGCGAAGGCCCCGCCATCGTTCACGCCCCGGTGACCCCACGCGAGGTCCGGGAACAGGCCAAGCTGACACAGTCTCAGATGGCAACCCTGATGGGTATGAGCCTGTCCGGCTACCGGAAATGGGAGCAGGGAACACGCCGCGTCAGCGGACCGGCCGCGACGCTTCTGCGCATCATCCAGCACGAACCCGCCGCGGTCAGGCGTGCGCTGCTGGCATCGCCTGCGCCGTAGATGGGCCCTCAGCCATGCAGCAGCTGAAGGAACTCATCGAGCCACAAGCGGGGGCAGGTCAGGCGACATTCGGACAGGGAGATCCGGGAGTGAACCGCTACGACGCATATGACCCTTTCGCGCGCGTCTACGACCAGCATTGGGGTTTCTTCGCGAAGAAGGCGTACCCGATCATCGAACACCTGGTTTTGGAGAACCTTCCGCCTGGATGCCCGGTCCTGGATCTCTGCTGTGGCACCGGCCAGCTCGCCGCCGAGCTTTCGCGGCAGGGATACCGCACAACGGGCCTGGATGGCTCTCAAGGGATGATCGAGATCGCGAAGAAGAACGCGCCGGACGCGGACTTCGTCGTCCAGGACGCCCGCAACATCGCTTTGCCCGGCAGGTTCTCCGCTGTCTTTTCGACCTTCGACAGCCTGAATCACGTGATGAGTCTGGACGAGCTGGAACAGGTGTTTCAAAGCGTATTCGCCGTCCTGGAAGGTGGTGGCTACTTCGTGTTCGACCTCAACATGGAAGAAGGCTTCCGATCCAGATGGCGTGGTTCGTTCGAATTTGTGGAGGAGGATCACGTCTGCGTGGTTCGATCTTCACATGATGCCAGCGAGAAGACCGGACGGCTGGATGTCACCCTGTTCGAAATTAAAGGGGTCGGCTGGGTGCGGACCGATTTCCCGCTGATTCAACGGTGGTATGAAGAACACGAAATCAGGGAGCGACTGCGGAAGGCGGGATTCGAAGAGCTTGAGTCGTTCGATGGGAACGAACCCCTGCTGGAGGGCTCGCTGCACAAAGGCAGGATGTTCTTCGTCGCAAGGAAGCGCGACGCCCATCAGCCCCGCAGCGAACGGCGCCCCGACGTCCTCAAGGAGAGTGTCGCCGTCCCTGACAGCTTCTTCGATCCGTTGCCGGACGAGGAGTTGAAATCATGGGAGGGCGAGTAAACCTCGTGATGCAGACCCTTCCGCCATGACTCTTCCGTCCCACTTCAGCCGCGCGACAACGCTGACCCAGCCGCTATCCGGAGCACCGCCACAGTACAGTCTTCGGCCCCTAAACCACGTAGCGGGGAAACCCCACTTTGGATCAGGGACGTGGCGTAGGGGCCTTGTTTTTATTGGGGGCGAATCTTACCGCAACCGATCAACTTGTGTCAACGCGGTGGTTCAGTGAAACGATTCGTATCCGCACCGTGTCTGATCAGGGGACGACAAAGTCACGCCGGGATTGGCCAAGCCAAGGGGCCTCATGAAGCCGGTACGCCGCACAGTTCCCGCCTCGTGCTTGCTTGCGCTGCTTCCGGCCCTCGGTTGTCAGGAGGTACCGGAGTCTGGCCAACGACTTGATTCCGAGGTAAATGCGGCACCGGTGACAGTAACCGATTCCGCAGGGGTGAGCATTGCCACAACCCCCAACCTGCATGCCCTCGACCTTCCTGAGCTCGGCCTGACGCTGCTTCATTCCACGGTCGACGATCTTGACCTGGTCGAGGTGGTGGGTGCGGTTCTGCTGCCCGATTCGTCGCTGGTCATTGCCGACAAGGCCGCGCCCAACCTCAGCTTCCTGCGTCCGGACGGAAGCCTGCGGGCGCAGGTGGGCCGGGAGGGAGAGGGTCCGGGCGAATACACCGATCTTTCGCGCATCGGGCTCAGCGGCGATGGGTCGCTCTTCGCCTATGACCGGGCCCTGCGCCGGTTCACGTTCCTCGATCACGAGGGCGGCGTCATCGGGGTCCGGCGAAGCGGATGCACTGCCGCGACGGGAGAAGCCGTTCCCCTTGCGGATGTGAGCGAGCAGGGCTTCATCGGCGTCCTCGAAACCCGGCCCGATCTCCCGCCGGGCGTGCAACGCGGTCCACTGTTCCTGGTGGCCTGTGCCGGCACCGAAGGATCGTTCGATACAGTGGGGGAGTGGGCGGGCAAGGAGCGCTACGTCGCATCGAATCGGTGGAACGCCGTCGGATTCGGGCGCACGGCGCTGTACGATGGACGGGGAGACCATACAGTCGTCGGCACGAATGACTCTTTGGACCTGACGCTGTACGAGGGAACGGCCGTGCGCACCAGGGTCCGCGGCGGTTCTTCCATGCGGACGGTAACCGCGCGGGAACGCGAGGAATGGACCGACCTGTACCTGGAGATGTTCCCCGAGGTCGCCCGGGCGGACAGGCGGAGGAGATTGGAGCAGTCAGAGGTTCGGGACGCGTATCCGTCCTTCGGGGCCATCAAGGTGGATGGCGGTGGCAGGATATGGATCGGAGACTACGCGAAGTTGTCGGCCGAGCAGCGGCTGTGGACGGTTCTCGGCGCGGACGGAACGCCGGTCGGCTCCGTTCGTCTTCCGGTCTTCCGTCCGGATTGGCTGCAGATCCGTGAGGGCTCGATCACCGGCCGGGCGCTTGTCGAGTGGGAAGTCACCATCCCGAGCCCGGTCCACGAGTTGCTTGACATCGCCGGCGATCGCATCGCGGTGCTGCGCAAGGACGAGTTCGGTCGCGAGTTTGTCGAGGTATACGAGGTCGGGATGCCCTAACGGAATACCTGTGGCATTAGTTGACACAGGACGCCGTCAACACCATCTTCACGCCATGGCTCTACGGCAAACTAGAAACATCTCGCTACCGCCCCGACAGGACGCCTTCGTCGAACGGTTGGTCTCGCGGGGACGCTACCGAACCGCCAGCGAAGTGGTTCGCCACGGCTTGCGTCTGCTTGAGGAAGCAGAGCACCGAAGGCTTCTTGAAAAGTGGATCTACGAGGGGCTGAGCGACGAAGAGCGGGACAGGATCCCACCTGCGCTCCTGGACCGTACACGAGCGCACTTCCGCCAACTCGCTGACGCGGCTCTGGAGGAAGTCGGGGACGGCGGTGCGATAGATGGGCCAACCGCCACGCAGCGACTGAGGGAACGCATCGAGGCACAGACCTGAGTGCCGGCGAGCGAGTCCGGTGGTGGCGGGTATTCGACTGGATCGTCCTCTACGCCTGGGAGAGTTCGCCCATCACCATCCTACGAGTCATCCACGGCGCTCGAGCTCTCGACCGAATTCTGAACCCCAGCGACTTCGGCGGAATTGGGCGCTGAGGGACAACCTGCCTGACCGTCACGGAGCGCCGAAGCTGAGCGCCCGCGCGAGGTCCTCGTGCTCGAAGGCCGACTCCATGCGATCGATCTCCCGTCGGCTCCCGCCGAGGCGCGCCGCAACCTCTCGCCACTCGGAGACCGCCCTCCCTGCGGCCCCCGCGATCCCTCTCGCCTGCTTCGGGCCCAGGCCGTAGTACTCCGCGGTGGCCAGCGCCTGGTCCAGCGAAGCGGTGCCATCGAATTCGTCGATGTATGTCGTAAGGACCCGGGGGCTCACGTCCGTGGGCACGGGATTCAGGTCATAGGCCGGCGAGAGTCGCCAGCCCCTTCCGATGTCGTAGAGGAATCCGTGGTTCCGCAGATGATCGTCGGTGTTCGAGATGAGGACGTTGAAGACGACGCGTCTCCACAGTTGGGCGAGGTCGGATCGTGCCGCCGCTCCGTGGCTCCGCAACGCATCGGCCAACTCGAGATACGAGCGCCGCTCGTTGTCGCGGGCATCCAGCATGCTCATCGCCGAGAGAAACGGTACCCGATGGCTTCCCTCGCGGTCGAACCGCTGAAGAACCAGGATTCGCCTTCCGGCAACGGTCTCCAGTCGCCATGCGGGGACCCGGATCCCGGCGCGCTTCGCGAGCGCGAGCGCGACTCCTTCCCAGAGCACGATGTCCCGGTCGTCCTCCATCCCCGGAAACTTCGCCAGCGCCAGCTTGCCGCCGTCGTCCCTGACCGCGGCCTTGGGCCGTGTGCCGCCGAGCGACGATCCGGGACCGATCAGCAGGCGTAGGTCGTCGTCCTTCTCGCGCTGGCGGAGCACCCGCCTCGAGGCCGCCATGAGCCGGCGAAGATCGACCAGCGGAGGAACGCGCACCGCGCCTGCTTCGGCGAGAAAGGGCCCTTCCCGCTGCGTCGAGAACCTGAGCGCACCGATGCGGATCTCGTCGTCCACGCGAAGAAGGAAATCGGATTCGAACAGAGTCCGCGGCGCTCGCCCTTCCAGCCTCGCCCGCCTGACTTCGGCACGGCGGAGGAGAACCCGGCCCCAGCGGTCCGGCGCCGAATCGCCGAGGGATCCGAAGAGTCTGCCGCGCGTGTGGTATGGGCCCGGTCCAACCGTCAGCGCGGGCTCGAGGGCGAAGCGCAGCGCGTAGTCCATCCACGCCGCATCGTATTCGAACGACGCGCTCTCGCGGCCGCCGCGAACGCGAATCCACAGCCGGCCGGCTCGTATGGGCACGCCCCGCAGATCGACGTGAACCAGGACGGGTGTGTCCATCATCCCGCACCCTGGTCGTCGGTGCCCGCAGGACGCGTGTCGCTCCTCCGAGGCGTAGTCGAGGGCACGCGCACACGCTGAGGCAGGCGCTCCTCCAGCAGATCGAGGCCGATCCCGTCCCGGCCGCGGTCGGCCAGCTCCGAGATGCCGTCGTGCATCCCCAGGACGAACAGGACCGTGGCGTACATGCCCATGGAAACGCCCGCATCACCCTGTTCGATCTTGTGCAGCGTCGTGCGGCTGATCAGCGCGCGCTCGGCCATCGTCGATGCGCGGATGCGGCGACGCAGCCGGGCGTCCCGGATGTCGCTGCCGAGCTTCCTGAGCATGCGCCGGACCGGAAGCGGCAGCGTACCGCGGATGTGAGAAGGCATCTGATGTACCTTTACAGTTCAGTAACACATGTGTGACCATTTGTAGCGTATAGCATACTGGACGGTACAGCAATCCGCACCGCGACGGAACACTCCTTCTCACGCACCAGTCTCGCGGAGAGAAGCCGTCTCTCCCAGATTCAGAATCACTCAATCCATGAACCGCAGAAAAGGGAGCCCCATGGCTCTGCCAGCCAGCCGATCCGGTCCCGATGTTCGATTCCAACCCGACGAGAACCCCGGCTGGCCGGTCACCGTCGGACTGGCGCTGCAGTACTGCCTGCTGACCGTGGGACCGATCGTTCTGACCGTCGCGATCGTAGTGCGGGCGGCCGGCCAGAGCGAGCTCTTCCTGTCGTGGGCGGCGTGCGCGGCGCTGTTGGTGAGCGGCATCGCGACGATGGTCCAGGCCCAACGCGTCGGACGCCTCGGGGCGGGATACATCCTGCTGATGGGCACGTCGGGGGCCTTCATCGCGGTGGCGGTGACGGCGCTGGCGCAGGGGGGGCCGGCGCTGCTGGCGACGCTGGTGGCGGTCTCGGCGGTGTTTCAGTTCGTGCTGGCGTCGCGGCTGTCGCTGCTGCGGCGGATCATCACGCCGACCGTCGCAGGGACGGTGATCATGCTGATCGCCGTGACGGTGATGCCGCTGATCCTCGACCTGATCGGGCAGGTGCCCGCGGGGGTGGCGCCGGCGGCCGGCCCGGTCACGGCCGCGGTGACCCTCGGCGTCACGATGGTGATCGTGCTGCGCGCCTCCGGGGCGATGCGGCTGTGGGGGCCCGTGATCGGGATCGTGGCCGGGAGCGCGGTTGCCGGCTTCTTCGGCGTGTTCTCGTGGGATGCGGTGGCCGCGGCCCCGTGGTTCGGACTGCCGCTGGAGGGCTGGCCGGGATTCGACTTCAGCTTCGGGCCCGTGTTCTGGGCGCTCCTTCCGGCGTTCGTGTTCGTCACGCTGGTGGGGGCGATCGAGACCATCGGCGATGCGGTGGCCGTGCAGCGCGTGTCGTGGCGGAAGGAGCGGGCCACGGACTTTCGCGGGGTGCAGGGGGCGGTCATGGCGGACGGCCTGGGCAACCTCCTCTCGGGACTGCTCGCCACGGTGCCCAACACGACCTATTCGAGCACCGTCGCGATCGTGGAGATCACCGGCGTGGCCGCGCGGCGGGTGGGCGTCGCCATCGGCGTCGGGTTCTGCTCGCTGGCCCTGCTCCCCAAGCTGGTGGCGGTGATCCTCTCGGTCCCGGACGCGATCATCGGCACCTACCTGATCGTGCTGATGGCGATCCTGTTCGTCCTGGGCATGCGCATCGTCGTAGCGGACGGCATGAACTATCGGAAGGCGGCCATCGTCGGGGTCTCGTTCTGGGTCGGCTACGGCTTCCAGAGCGGCGGCCTGTTCATAGACCGGATGAGCCCCTTCTTCGCCGAGATGCTCGGGAACGGCATGACCTCGGGCGGGCTGGCGGCGCTCGCGCTGTCGGTGTTCGTCGAACTCGCCGGCCCGCGCCGCAAGCGTCTGGTGACCACGCTCGACGTGGAGGCGCTGCCCGGAATCAGGGCGTTCATCGAGAGCTGCGCGGCCCGTGCGGGTTGGGGCGGCGACATGCTTCAGCGGGTACATCTGGCTTCGGAGGAAGCGCTGGTGAGCCTGATGGGGGACGAGGACGGCGCCGACGGCCCGGCGCGGCGGCTGCGACTCGGCGTGCGTCTCGAGCGCGGGGCCGCGGAACTGGAGTTCCTCGCCGCGCCAGGGGAAGGGAACCTGGAGGACCGGATGGCGCTGGCCGCGGAGCAATCGGTCGAGATCGAGGCCCAGCGCGACTTCTCGTTGCGGCTCCTGCGGCACCTGGCCGGGTCGGTCCGGCACCAGAAGTACCACGATACGGACATTCTCACGGTGCGGGTGGAGGCGCCGGCCGCGTAGGGGTCACGTCCCCGCGGAGGCGGTATGCGGTCTTGGAACAGGAGCCTTGGCCGCCATGAATCCGCCGATCACCACGGCAGACACGCTCCCCAACCCGTCCCCCTGGACGAGCGGATAGACGGCATACTGCCGTAGCGCCGTGGTCCGGGTCGCCCTTCCGTGGCGCCCCACGGTGCCCGCACCCTGGCCATTTCTTGCGGGACGCTCGCCAATCACGATATCCTCATGCCCCTTGGCCATCAGATCGCGATTTGATCGCATACATCAATTTATCGTGACGGCAGGAGCGCGCCGCGGCTGCGAACGATAATCCGATGGCGAGTTAGCAGTGCGAGGAGAGAGGACATGCGATCGAGGAAGCTCCTGCAAGGTGGTCACGCGCGGATACGACGGCGTCGGCTCAATCGCCGGAGGCCCTGCGCGGTAAGGCCGGGACGGCTGAGCGCAGGCTTCAAGATTCCGGCGATGGCCATCGCCGGGATCGCCATGCTGGTCCTGTCCTGCGGAGATGGCGCCGTGGAGCCGCCTCCTCCTCCGGCCCCTGTGGCCACCACCGTTACGGTCAGCCCAGGTTCAGCCACACTGAGCGCCCTTGGAGCGACGGCCCGGTTCACCGCCGAGGTGCGAGGCCAGAACGGGCAGGCGATGGCGGGGGCCGCGATCGCGTGGGCGAGCAGCGACGCCTCGGTCGCAACGGTGGACGCGTCCGGGGTGGCCACGGCGGCGGCGAACGGGAGTGCAACGATCACGGCAACGGCGGGCTCCGTATCGGGGACCGCGGGCGTAACAGTGGCCCAGGTGGTGACCACGGTCGAAGTGTCGCCCGCCACGGACACGCTGGTGGCGTTCGGAGACACAGTGCGCCTCACTGCCGAGGCGACAGACGCAAACGGCCACGGCGTCGCGACCGCAACGGAGTTCTCATGGTCGTCGAGCGACACGCTGGTGGCCCGGGTGGACGACGCGGGGTTGGTCGAGTCCCTCGCCGAGGGCGAGGTCATGGTGACGGCCACTGCCTCGGACGTGACGGGAGGGGCCGAACTAAGCGTGGTGCCCCCGTTCCCGACGACGGTTTCCGTGAACTCCGATACGGTCGCGTTCACGGCGCTCGGGCAGACCGTGCAACTGGCGGCCGAGGTGCGTGATCAGGTCGGGCGCGTGATGGACAAAACCTCCGCTACCTGGTCAAGCGGTGACACGCTGGTTGTAGTCGTGGACTCGGCGGGACTGGTGACGGCCATGGGCGGGGGAACCACATCGGTGACCGCCGCGGCGGGTAACGTGTCGGACGCCGTCGTAGTGACGGTGACGCAGTCTGCGGGCTCGGTGGTGGTCTCGCCGGCCGAGGGCACGATCGCATTGGGCGACACGCTGCAGCTCGAGGCCGAGGCGTTCGACGAGAACGGCCACCGGGTGAGCGGCGCGGTGTTCTCCTGGTCTTCGAGCGACGCCGGGATTGCCCGGGTCGACGACACGGGCCTGGTTGAGGCGCTTTCTGAAGGCACCGCGAGAATCAGGGCGACGGCGGGCGACGCCTCGGGCGTGGCGGAGGTCACGGTGGACAACCCGGACCGCGCCGCCCTGGTGGCCCTCTACGAAGCCGCCGACGGTCCCAACTGGATCGACAACGAAAACTGGCTGACCGACGCGCCGTTGGGGGAATGGTACGGTGTGGAAACCGATGGAGCCGGGCGAGTAACGAGCGTGGAACTCGTCAGGAACGGCCTCCTGGGCTCGATCCCGCCTGAGCTCGGGAATCTCGCAAACCTGGAGACACTTTCGTTTTGGTCCAACAGTCTGACGGGCACCATTCCGCCGGAACTGGGGCAGTTGGGTAACCTGCGGAGCTTGAGTCTCGGGGTAAACCGGCTCTTCGGACCCATCCCGCACGAATTGGCGTCGTTAGGGGGACTCAGGTCCTTGCTATTGAACGATAATCTTCTCACCGGCACCATTCCTCCGGTACTCGGCGAACTAGCCAACCTCGGAGGCTTGGTGCTCCACCGCAACCGCCTGGACGGCACCATCCCGCCCGAATTGGGCAATCTCACAGAGCTGACCTCCCTTTGGCTCTTTCAAAACGAACTCGACGGTGCGATCCCGTCGCAACTGGGCAGCTTGATCAAGCTGCGGAGCCTGCTCCTCTCCTACAACAACCTGACGGGGCCAATTCCGCCGGAACTCGGCAACCTTACCAAGTTGATACACCTCTCGCTACATAACAATCAGTTGACGGGTCGGATTCCACTGTGGCTCGCCGACCTTGAGCAACTCGCGTCCCTGGGACTGGGCGGGAATCAGCTGACAGGATCGATTCCCCCCGAACTCGGAAACCTCACGAAGTTGGAGGACTTGTCCCTTGGAGACAATCTCCTGACGGGCCGAGTGCCGCCGGAACTCGGCAACCTCGTCAACCTGACTGGCCTCTCACTGGACGGAAACCCCCTGACCGGGTCCATACCGCAGAGTTTTCTCAAGTTGGACAAGCTGCGGTCGCTGGGCTGCCGAAGAACTGAAGGCGTATGCCTACCGGCGACGACCGAGTTCAAAGAATGGCTGCAGGACGTCGAAACCCGCGGCCGGGGCAATTTCCCGGTGGATATTCTGTTCTGCGACGAGGTCGACAAGCGTGCGCTGGCGACGTTGTACGAAGTCGCCAATGGTCCCGACTGGACGCGTTCCGAAGGCTGGCCCGACGGCGAGGATCTGGACCGATGGCACGGCGTCTCGACCGGTTCGGACGGGAGGGTATCCGGTCTTGACCTGAACGCGAACGGGCTGTCGGGGCGTCTTCCGGAAGCCCTGGGGCAGCTCACTAGCCTTACCGAACTAAGGATCGGGGACAACGCGCTGACGGGTCGATTGCCCCTGTCGCTGGCCAACACGCAAATGGACGTTCTTGACTACAGCGGTACGTCCCTGTGCGTGGCGGACGATCCAGGCTACCGGACGTGGCTGAACGGCATCGCACACACTACCGGGACGGGTGTGCCGTGTCCACCGCTCACGGAGCGGGAGATTCTCGAAACCATCTACGGGAGTACGGATGGCGGGAACTGGACCGAAAGCAAGGGTTGGCTGACCGACGTGCCCCTGGACGAATGGCACGGAGTAGACACCGATCGCACGGGACGCATCGTCGCGCTGCGGCTGGCCGACAACCGCCTGTCTGGACCTGTACCCGTGGAACTGGGGCAGTTGTCTGCACTGATGACGCTCGAGCTTCGCGGCAACCGTCTCCACGGCCTGATCCCAGCGGAACTGGGCGGCCTGGGAGATCTGCGGGTGCTCGACCTCTCCGCGAACTATCAGCTAAGCAGTGCGATTCCGGACGAACTCGGCGAACTCGCCAAGCTGGAGTACTTGAACCTCTCGCTCAATCAGCTTTCGGGTCGGATCCCATCGGCCCTGGGGGATCTGCCCCTTTTGCAGTCACTCCTCCTCTCTCACAATCGCCTTGGCGGTCGAATCCCCGAGCAACTTGGCAATCTGGAGGACCTGGT
Organism: Gemmatimonadota bacterium; assembly: GCA_022822425.1. GTDB lineage: Bacteria > Gemmatimonadota > Gemmatimonadetes > Longimicrobiales > Gaopeijiaceae > BD2-11. The sequence continues at coordinate 14,257 of JAJEBS010000264.1, forward strand.
GAATCTGCACCTGGACGCCAATCGTTTATCTGGTCCGATCCCGCCTGCCATCGCCAAGGGCTTGGCCCGCCTGGAATCCCTCGACCTCTCCAACAACCGGCTCGAAGGCGAGGTTCCCGGGGAACTCGGCGAACGCCGTTTTCTCCGTCACCTGTCTGCTTCTGACAACCGGCTGTCCGGCCAGATTCCGACTCAGTTTGGAGCCCTGGATCGCCTTGAGTACCTGAGTCTGTCGAGCAACGAATTGACGGGCCCGATCCCTTCGGAACTGGGCACAGTTGCGCAAGACCTGATCCATTTGAATCTTGCCGACAACCAGATCACGGGACCCCTGCCGCCGGGATTGGGGCGCGCCACAAAGCTGCAGGTACTCGACCTGAGGTCGAATGGGCTATCCGGTCCGATTCCGCACGAGTACTCGCAGTTGACGGGTCTCAAGTCGCTGATTGTCGCCGAGAACCCCGAACTGTCGGGGCCCTTGCCCGCAGGCATGACGGGGCTCGGCCGGCTCGAGCAGTTGCTGGCGGGAAACACCGGCGTGTGCCTACCTATGGATCCGCGTTTCGATGATTGGTTCGCCGGCATTGCAAGTCGTCGTTTGACACCCTGCCTCGCCGGCCCCGCCGTGTACCTGACCCAGGCAGTGCAGTCTTGGGACGATCCGGTGCCGCTGGTGGCGGGTGAGCGAGCGTTGCTCCGCGTCTTCGTGACCGGGCCGGTGGGCAGGGATTTGGCGATGCCGGACGTCAAGGCCACGTTCTATGTGCATGGTGCCGAGCGGCATTCCGTTCGCATCGACGCGAGCAGCGGGTCGTTACCCGCGAACGTCGTTGAAGACGATCTCTCCCGATCGGCCAACGCGGAGATTCCGGGAGAGATCATCGCGCCGGGTTTGCAAGTGGTCGTCGAGGTGGATCCGGACGGGACACTCGATCCCGCGCTCGGGGTAACGAAGCGAATTCCGGATTCCGGCAGGCTGGATGTCGATGTGCGCAGTATGCCCCGCTTCGACCTCACTCTCGTACCGCTTCTCGGGCAGGGCGAAGACTCTGCGGTTGTGAAGCTGATCGACGAATTGGCGGCGGATCCGCGGGGCCACGAGTTACTCGGCGACGTTCGAACGCTGTTGCCAATGGGAGACGTGGCCATCACCGCACACGCACCGGTGTATGCAGTAGACCCTAATCCCCACAAGCTGTTGGCCCAGGTCGAGGCAATGCGCCTGCTCGAAGGCGGTCCGGGGCACTGGATGGGCCTGTTCACTTTGCAGTTGCACACGGTCGGGAGTACCAGACGCCTTTGGCCGGGAGGGGTGGCGTACGTACCCGGGCGCGCCAGCGTGTCCCTCGCTCGTCCCTATTACATGGCTCACGAGTTGGGACACAACCTCGGGTTGGGCCACGCACCCTGTGGCGACGCTCCGGGACCCGATCGGCTGTTTCCCTCCGCTGCAGCACGCATTGGAACCTGGGGGTACGACTTCGGGCGGACTGCGCTGGTCGCCCCAACCACATACGACCTCATGTCCTATTGCAAAGACCCCTATTGGATCAGCGACTACCACTTCAACAGTGCACTCAACCACCGCCTTGCCGATGGCGGCGCCACGGCGGCCGCGATGGACGCGGAGGCCGATCCAGTGCGCGCGCTCCTGGTGTGGGGAGGGCGCGACGAGGACGGCACCCCGTACCTCGATCCTGCTTTCGTTGTGGACGCGGCGCCCTCTCTTCCCGATGTGGCGGGAGAGTACTCCATTGACGGTATAGCCGCTGACGGTTCGCGCCTGTTCTCGTACGCCTTCGAGATGCCCGTGAATGCAGATGCCGAGGGCCGCGAGACCAGTTTCGTGTTCACGCTGCCCGTGCAATCCGAATGGGCTGGCAGGCTGGCGCGCATCACGCTATCCGGACCAGATGGCTCGGCCACCCTGGACGAATCGACGAACCGCCCGATGGCGATCCTGCGCGATCCCCGCACGGGACAAGTGCGCGGCTTCCTGAGCGACCCGCCGTTCGCAACCCAGGTCGCGAGCGACGCGGCCGCAGGAGTGGCCGCACAGGGTCTGGACGTGCTGTTCAGCCCGGGGTTGCCCAACCTCGAACCGTGGAGGTGATGATGGTTACCTGGAAGACCTCGCTGCGGACGTGGAATCACGTTTACTCGGGGTTCTGCGGCATGGTCCTGATGGGGATTATCTGGTTTGCCATGTCCGCCGACAGCTCAACGCTGCTCAAGGTCTCAGTCGGCGAGGCTACCCTGGAGATGCAGGCCGACAACATGGAGATCAACCACGAAGCGCTCCTGGACTCGATGTACACGAATGGTTTCACTCGTGGCGGCCTCATGGCCTGGCTCGCAGGCAAGCAGATCTTCGCCGCCGTGGATCCGACCTTGGTGGAAGCGATCGCCACTGAAGTGTGCGAGCCCATTCCGGAGGACGACCGCGAAACAAGGCTGCGTCTCGGCCGCGACTGCGCCAGTAACGAGATCGTCGCGGAACTGCGCCGCCGGGCCGATCGCCGGATTACGCCATTTCACTATATCGGTGACATCGTGACAATCGGTGTTCCAGAGGCCCGACCGCCCCAGGGGCGAGCCTACGGGTGCACGGACGGGTTGTTCTGGCGGAGAACCGTCCGGTTGACGAATCTGAACGACGACCGGCGATTCGTCCGTGTGGAAGTTACCGCCGGGCACTATCCCTGCATTGATCCAACAGCACCGCAAATCCAACTGAGTGAAGCAGATGCGGTTTCACTCTTCGGCGGACCCACTCGAAGAATCGAAAGGGCCGAGGCGATCGTGGTGGACTAGGGAGCAAGCGCCCGTGTTTCCACGTCCTTTATCCGCGGGCACCGCCGAGATCACGACGGTGGAGAACCCCGAACGAGCGGCCCTCGTGGCCCTCTACGAGGCGACGAACGGCCCGAACTGGGTGAACAACGCCAACTGGTTGACCGACGCTCCGCTGGGGGAGTGGTACGGGGTCCACACAGATCAGCTCGGGCGCGTTGTCGGACTTGGGCTCGAGGGCCGGACCGGGGAAGGTGCTGAGTTGTTCGACTTGGCTTTCGCGATGCCCGAAGTGGCCGATGGCGACGGCCGGACCAACTTCGCTTTCGTCCTGCCCGTGCGGCCTGGATGGGAGACGGCCCTGGCGAGCATTGCTCTGTCCGGCCCGGGCGGCTCAGCTATTCTGGACGAGAGCACCGATCGTCCGATGGCCCTTCTGCGCGACCCACGGTCCGGGCAGGTCCGCGGGTTCCTGCGGGATACGGTCTCCACGACCCAGGCCGCGGCAGACGCGGCAACGCCGGGCGCCGCGCAGGGGATCGAAGTGCTGTTCAGCCGGGGCGTTCCCTCCGCGGATGCCTGGCGGCGGTGATCACGTCACCTACTCGTCTGTTCCCTATACGGTCCAGTATCACATGCTTGAACGACATCAGCGTACTAGATGCTGAACGTTAATGCCTAGGCACGTGAAGCGCTCCCGGAGCCCGTCCCGCATCAACAACTAATTTCTTAGTTGACAGATCCGCTCTCGCTCTCCATCGTACGAATCGGTGTTCTTCCGCCGCATGACGAGGAGAGACGATGAGCGACAACGAATCTGTACAGGTGCAGCAAAGCCCGTCTCTGGAGACGGCGAACGACCGCTTCAAGAAGTCGTTCGACACCTGGTTCTGGGGGTCGGTTCTGGTCGCGACCGTGGTTCATTTCGTCATGTTCATGTTCTGGCCGAGCATGACCGCGGAGGACGTCTCCTTCGACTCCGAGGAACTCGTGGCGATCGAGCTCCCGCCCGAGATCGAGATCCCGCCCCCGCCCCAGGCGATCAGCCGGCCCGCGACCCCGGTGATCGCCGCCGCCGACATCAGCGAGGACATCACCATCGCGCCGACCACCTTCGAGGACAATCCGGTCGAGGAGCTGCCTCCTCCGCCGGACGAGGAGGCCGTCGACATCTCGGCGGCGCCGTCGTTTACGCCCTACACGGTCCGTCCCGACCTCAGAAACCAGCGTGAAGTGGAGCGTGCGCTGGAGCGGGAGTATCCCCCGATCCTGCGGGACAACGGCATCGGCGGGAGAGTGACCGTGCACTTCTTCATCGACGAGGAAGGGATCGTGCAGAACACCCTCGTCGCGGAAACCTCGGGACACGCCTCCCTCGACGAGGCGGCGTTGCGCGTGGCCAACGTGTTCCGGTTCACCCCGGCGCTCAACCTGGACAAGGTGGTCCCGGTGTGGATCTCGCTTCCCATCCAGTTCCAGACGCGTTAGTCGCGTCGGAGGGGCCGAGACCCGCGTCAGGGCCACATCAAGCCGATCCGGCCCCCGGTTCGCCACCGTCACCGGCCGGACACGCTGCCTGGGACTCCCGGCCAGCGGTATCGGCGCACACCGCCTTCTTCTTGCGGAAGCTCCAGTAGTCACGGCAGTATCCCTGTTTATGACTTTTGTATCGTTCTGCCATCGCGATATCTGGGCAGTCGATGACGATATCGTCACGACCACGTAGCGTGAGATCCCGTCAGACGGTACGGCGATAAACACTCCCACGGTCCTTGGCGGCGAGATGACGAACGGCAAGAAGAACTACCATCGGATGGCGTTCCTTTTGCTGGGAGGGCTCGCGGGCGTCGCCTGGGCCTCCGCCTGCGGCGACGGTGCCGTTGAGCCGGCACCTTCGGAGCCACCGCGGCCGGTCTCCGTCGCAGTGGAACCTTCGGTGGCGAATCTGACGTGGCTGGGTGAGACGGTCGCGTTCCGGGCAGCGATCAGGGACCAGTACGGCGCGGCTTTTCCGGGGACGGTCACTTGGTCGAGCAGTGACGAGGCAGTGTTCACGATCGATGGGAACGGAACGGTCACCGCAGTGGCGAATGGATCGGGAACCCTGACAGCGACGTTCCAGAGCCTGAGCGCGGCGGCGACCGTACAGGTAGAGCAGGCACCCTCGACGCTGGAGACGGTATCGGGCGGTGGCCAGACTGCGGATCTGGGAGCGGTGCTGGCTGAACCTGTGGTGGTCCGGGCGACGGACACCGGAGGCTCTCCGGTCGAGGGAGCTATGGTGGAATTCACGCCGGGCGAGGGGCACGGGACGGCCGATCCCGACGAAGCCGCCACCGACAGTGCAGGTCTGGCGCGGACCGTGTGGACGCTCGGAGACGCCGTGGGGGATCAAACGCTGCTGGCGGGCGCGCGCGACGCATCCGTGGAGGTCGTGGCACACACGATCAACCCGGATCGGGCTGCGCTTACAGCGCTGTACCAAGCCACCGACGGCCCGAACTGGATCAACAACGAGAACTGGCTGACCGACTCACCGCTCCGGGAATGGTACGGGGTGGAGACGGACGCCTCCGGGCGCGTGACCGCGCTAAGGCTCCGAGGAGCATGGGACGATGCCCTCCGAGTCGATGTAAGTCATGGACTGGACGGCACGATCCCGCCGGAAATCGGGAATCTGGCGAACCTGGAGGTGCTTGACCTCGGAATCAACGGCCTGACGGGCACAATCCCGCCGGAGCTTGGAAGGCTTGCGAACCTGGAGACGCTTGACCTCCGGCGCAACAACCTTAGAGGCGTGATTCCGCCGGAGTTCGGTGGCTTGGCGAACTTGAAGTCGCTGGTCCTGAATTTGAACATCTTGCGCGGGCCGATTCCACCGGAACTCGGAGGGCTCACCAACCTGGTAGACCTCGAATTGAACAACAACGAGCTAACCGGTTCGATTCCGCCGGC
>JAJEBS010000232.1 GCA_022822425.1 Gemmatimonadota bacterium
AGGGACCATCTCGGTCGCCTGGTGCGCGACGGCAAGATTCCCAACGCCGGACGGCCCAACGCGCCCAGGATCGCGCGCAGGCACCTGCCCCGAAAAGCGCCGGCCGCATTGCCACTTGCGGAAGAACCTCGCCCGCGCGAGCGTTCAAACGTGCAGATCGTGCAGTCCATCATTGAGAGAGGAATCGAATGATGGCACGCGCGAGACGTGGCCGGCGGAGCTATAGCGCCGGCGAATGGGGCCGGAACCGGGTGAGGGTTTTTCCCGACCGGAGGACCGGCATCATGCAGGTGCAGTGGTGCGAGGACGGGCGTCGGCTGACCCGGTCGCTAAAGCACCGCGACTGGGCGCTGGCGAAGCGGCAGGCCGACGAGATCGCCGCCGGGCTCGCCGAGCCGGCGGCCGCGGACGACGCCGAGCCCGAGCCGCTCACGCTGAAGACGCTGTTTGACATCTACGGTGAAGAGGTGACGCCCACCAAGGGGTGGAAGGCCCGGCGCTCCGACCGGGCCGCGATGAAGATGTTCCTCCGCTTCTTCGGGAAGCACCGAAAAGCGGCGACGCTCTCGCAGCGTGACTGGGACCGCTTCATCCGCGCGCGATTCGCGGGAAAGGCCGGCGGGAGCGGGAAGCCCGTCCGCGCCCGGACGATCGAACGGGACCTCAAGCTTCTGCTCGCGATGCTCAACTGGGCCGTGAGATCGAGAGACGAGGAAGGGAGGCTCCTCCTCGAGTCGAATCCCCTGAGAGGCCTCAGGCCGCCCAAGGAGAAGAACCCGCTCCGGGTGACGCTCACCCAGGCCGAGTACGAGGCGCTACTTCGGGTGGCCGGGGACGTGGACTGGCGGTTCCGCGTGGCTCTGGTCCTCGCCCACGAGACGGGACATCGCATCGGGGCGATCTGCAACCTTCGCTGGTCCGACGTGAACCTCGGGGCCAAGACCATCCGGTGGCGCGCCGAACACGAGAAGACCGGCTACGAACACCGGACGCCGATCACCTCCATGGCGCGGGCCGTTCTGGTGGAGGCGCGCAAGCGCAATCCGGGGATCGGCGACGCGCCGGTGATGCCCGCGCCGAAGGACCCTTCGGCGTGCATGTCCCGCTGGCTGGCGAGCGGATGGTGGAAGAAGGCAGAAGGACTCGCGGGGCTCGAGCCCAGGCGGGGCCGCGGCTGGCACTCGCTGAGGCGCAAGTTCGAGTCCGACCTCATGGATCTGCCGCTGAAGGTGCTCTGCGAGCTGGGCGGCTGGAAGACCGCCCAGACGGTCCTCCAGTGCTATCAGAAGCCCGACGAGGACCGCCTCAGGAGGGCGCTAGAGGAGTACCGGGAGGCCGGTTTCGGGTCCAATTAAGCAAACATAAACTGCAAACATCGGGACTCCGAAATCGCGTAAGTTCAATGGGCGCTGCAGGATTCGAACCTGCGACCTCCTGCTTGTAAGGCAGGTGCTCTCGACCAACTGAGCTAAGCGCCCAAGTTCTGCAAGACATTGTTATCACGGTAGTTACATCAACACGGCGCTTACGTTGCATGGCCCCGCTTTCTCGCGTGGGGTCCATATGGGGTCCAGTGCCCACGGACACCCTGCCTGCTGAGAACGGTTCCCGCTTCCATCCGTTCCTTCCAGCTGGTTGCCAGCGTGCATGAACAAGCGGCCCTCGCGGAAATTCGAGGTGCCCGGCGTGGCCACTGGCGGCAGAAATGACCGCCCCGTGCGACGGCGTGTCGAAGTCGCGTATCCGCATGGCGTATACGACATCTGTGCCGCGAAGGGAACCCACCGGCGGCTGCCGCGCGGCGTTCCACCAACTGCCTCTATCCGTCAACCCAACCCCCTCGTTCTTTCCTCGGCGCTCTGCAGCGACGTTTCCCTCAAATCCTCGGCGCTCGCGACCGGCGGCCTCCCTAGGCTGGCAAGCTACGGGACTGAGTTGGCTGCGCAATCAAAGCCCCGCGCTGCCGCTCGTCAATCGGTCGTCGTCGGTATTCTTCAGGATCCGCTCGCTGCTTCCGTTACAAGACAAGGTGGTCCGACCGACGACGCACGGCTTGGGCGCTGACTGCGGTCCGTCCCGGCGAGGCACGCGGCGCACGCTGGGAAGAGATCGACATGGACGCCGCCAGGTGGACGATCCCGGCGTCGACGATGAAGACGGGCCGCCAGTTCACCGTCCCGCTCGGCGCGGGCACGTTGGACGTGCTGGAGAGGACGCGCAAGCTGTCGGACGGGTCGCCGCTGGTGTTCCCGTCGCGGACCGGGAGGATGCTCGCGCCGAAGACGGTGTCGAGCGTGCTCGGCTCGCCGATGTGGATTCGACGCTGCACGGGGTTTCTAGAGGCCGCCGCCTCCGCGAAGGGCTCGTTCCGGGCGATCCGGGGGTCTTCGGGTTATTTACGGGCCGTGGAATCGCCCCAGATCGACGATCTCCGGTCTCCGAGGGGTACGGGCAGGGTGGAAAGCGACCATCCACGGCGGGAAACCGGGCCGGGCCGGCCTGCCCGGGACGTGCCCGCACCACTGCACACGACCTCGCCCGAAATTGCCTGGGGGGTGTCTTGCCGCCCCGCTGGCGGCGGCACCGGGAGAATCTCGGACAACATCGTACAACTATAGACAACACCGACACTTAGGAAATTTCTTAAGTCTTGACTTGCTCACGAACGGTCTTGCAGCGTTCGGGCATGGTGACGCTGGAAGATCAGTTCATTTCGCGGGTGAGCGCGTTTCTCGGGCGCTCGGACCTGAGCGCGACCGCGTTCGGCCAAAAAGCCGTGGGCGACCCGAACCTGATGCGCCAGATCGCCCGGGGGCGCTCACCGTCGTTGAGGACGGCGGATCGGATTCTGGCGTTCATCTCGGATCACGACGGAGAGCGCCGCAGTGCGCGGGATCCACCCTACACACCAGCGACACCGGAGACCGACCTGGAGGCTGTGAGCAACGAGGAGGAGCAGGACGATGACCGAGACCCCGAGAGAACAGAGGATGAACCCGCCGATCCGCTTCCTGCGGCTGCCGGAGGTGCTGGAGCGCACCGGCCTGTCGCGGAGCACGATCTATGTGCGGCTTGCCGAGGGGCGCTTCCCCCGGCCGGTTCGGCTGGGCGACCGCGCCGTGGGCTGGATCGAG
>JAJEBS010000142.1 GCA_022822425.1 Gemmatimonadota bacterium
CGCCGGGCTTTCTCACGACCCGGCGCGACGACCGGGGCCGCGACACCGTCTACGACCTGCTGCCCGAATCGTTGCGCGGGCTCGTTCACGTGGGCCGGTTGGACCGGGCCACGGAGGGGTTGCTGCTCCTTACGACCGACGGGGAAGCGGCGAACATGCTCGCGCATCCGCGCTACCGGGTGGAGCGGGAATACCGGGCGTGGGTCGCCGGACTGCCTTCGCGGGATGTCCTGCGGCGCCTGGTGTCCGGGGTGAAGCTGGAAGACGGCCTCGCCCGGGCGAAACGCGCCCGCGTGCTGGAGCGTGGTTCACCCCGCTCCGTCCTCGAACTGGTCCTGACGGAGGGGCGCAAGCGCGAGGTGCGGCGGTTGTGCCGGGCGGTCCGGCACCCGGTCCAGCGGCTCGAGCGCGTGCGCTTCGGCCCGATCAGACTTGCCGGCCTCGGCCGCGGGGAGTGGCGGGATCTGACGGAAGCCGAGGTGGCGGCTCTGGCGAAGTTGAGCGCGTTCGGATCCCGGGCACCGCGTGGAAGGCCTCGCCCCGGCGCCGATTCCTGGATCGTCGTTCGGGGCGACCGGGCACGTCCCGCATGAGCGCGGTCCGGTCTGGTCCCGCTGCCGCCCTGTTGCTCGGGATGGCCCTTTCGGCCATGGCGCCGGCGCTGCGGGCACAGGAACCGCCCGACACGCTCCCCGCCCCCGATACCGTGCCGGCGGTGATGGAGCTGGCCGAGATCGTTGTCGTCGGTACGCGGCGCGGCGGCAGAACCGCCATCGAGTCCTACTCGCCGGTGCACGTCGTCAGCGGGGCCACCGTGCGGACGCAGGGAGCGGTCGATCTGCTGGACCTGCTGCGCACCGTCGTCCCGACGTTGAGCGTCAACACCCAGCCCATCGCGGACGGAGCGACCATCGTGCGGCCTCCCAACGTCCGCAATCTGGCGGCGGATCACACGCTCGTGCTCGTAAACGGCAAGCGCCGTCACCGCGGGGCGGTCATCGCCTGGCTGGTGCCCAAGGCTTCCGAAGGCGCGCAGGGGCCGGACCTGTCGGTGATCCCCTCGATCGCGCTGCAGCGGGTCGAGGTGCTGCGGGATGGCGCGGCGGCGCAATACGGCTCCGATGCCATCGCCGGCGTCATGAACTTCGTTCTGAAGGATGATCGCGACGGGCTTCAGGTCGAGGCCGGATACGGACGGACCGCGGAAGGCGACGGCAGGCGGACCCATGTCGCGGTCAACACGGGGCTGCCGCTCTTCGATGACGGATTCCTCAACCTGAGTGCCGAACTCGGCCGGGCGGGCGAGACGGTCCGCAGCGTGCAGCGGGCCGACGCGGCCGCGCTGGAGGCCGCGGGCAACGTCCACGTCGCCAACCCGGCGCAGATCTGGGGCAGCCCGAACGTGGACGGCGACCTCAAGACCTTCCTGAACCTCGGCGTTCCGGTCGGGAGCGACACCCGTCTCTACGCCTTCGGGAACTACGGCCGCAAGGAGATCGATGGCGGCTTCTACTACCGCAACCCCGACAGCCGCGAGGGCGTGTACACGCGGGGCGCGCATCGTCTGGTGGGGGACCTGACCGGTGACGGCAGCGGCGCGTGTCCCACGATGCTCGACCCCCGGGGCGACTACTATCGGAACGGGACCTTCCTGGCGACCAGCTTCAACCGGGACTTCCCGAACTGCTTCGTGATGAACCAGTTCTTCCCCGGCGGCTTCACGCCGCGCTTCGGCGGCAACACCCGGGACTATTCCGCGGTGGCGGGGGTGCGGAGCGAGTCCGGTTCCGACCTCGCGTGGGATCTCAGCGTCTCCAGGGGCACGAGCGACGTGGACTTTTTCATCCGCAACACCGTCAACGCGGCGCTGGGCCCGGCCAACCCCGTCGACTTCGAATTCGACCCCGGCGCCTACCGCCAGGACGAGACGAATCTCAACGCGGACTTCTCCCACCCGGTGCGAGGGTACGGCCCCGGCGGATCCGATCTCACCTTCGCCTTCGGCGCCGAGTGGCGCCGGGAGGTGTTCCGGATTCGCAGCGGGGAGCCTGCCTCGTGGGCCCGCACGTTCGAGTGGAACGGCAGGACGGTAGACCTGCAGAGCCAGGGGTTCACGGCGGGTGCGAACGGATTTCCCGGATTCAGCGAGGACACGGGGGGACGGTGGGCGCGAAGCAGCGCTGGAGCCTATCTGGAGACGGAGACGGAACTCCGGGAAGGTTGGACCGTTGGGGCGGCCGCGCGCTTCGAGTACTACGACGACTTCGGAACCACCACGAACGGTAAACTCTCCAGCCGCGCGCAACTCGATGCGAATCTGGCGCTCCGCGGCACCTTCAGCACGGGCTTCCGCGCCCCAACTCCAGGACAGGCCAACGCGATCAACGCGACCTCGAAGAACGCCGGCTCCGGCGAAGAGCGGCAGGTGTCCATCGTTGCCACGATCGCGCCGTCCAGCCCCGTCGGAATGGCGCTCGGGGGCCGTTCCCTCAAGCCGGAGCGGTCGCGCAACGCGTCGCTCGGCCTCGTCTGGGACCGGGCGCCGGCAGCGGCTACTCTCGACTGTTTCGACATCCGCGTCGCGGATCGTCTGGCCCTGTCCAGGGACATCGAGTTCAACCGGCCCGACCTCGGTCCGGAGCGGGTCCGCGACGACCTGATCGCGACGCTCGAGTCCGACGGCCTGGCCTCGGCCCGCAGCTGGCACTACATCAACTACTTCAACAACGACTTCACCACGTCGACGCGGGGTTGCGAGGCGGTGGGCAGCTATGTCTTCGAGGTCGGGGGCGGTGTCACCGTTCTCGACGCCGCGCTCAGCCGGACCCTGACGATCGTGGAGGAGTTCACGCCCGGCGGGCCCCTGGCGGATGAGAAGGAGATCAGGGACTACGAATTCGGCTTGCCTCGCGACCGCGCCATTGTCTCCATTCGTCACAACGCGGGCCCGCTGAGCGCGGTGGCCCGCTTCAACTACTTTGGCGGCTGGTACGATTCAGAGGAGGACGAGGATTTCGGCGGCTACGGGATGGCCGA
>JAJEBS010000148.1 GCA_022822425.1 Gemmatimonadota bacterium
GGGCGCATACACCTTCTCGCACCTGCCGGCCGACATGAACATCGTCGTTCATGCGACCGCCAGGGACGGCTACATGCTGCTGGACCCCCACGGGCTCGACGCCTACCGCAACATGGATGAGAACGGCGTGATGGGCGGCGCGTTCGGCGCGATGGGCGGCTTCGGCCACACGGTTACGCTCTGTCCGCTGACGGAGACCGAGCCCACGGGCCAGGACTTCGGCAAGTGCGGCTCGTTCGCCGTCGTCGGCCTGCACAACGTAAGCGGGCTGGTTTGGAAGAGGAGCGTCGCGAAGTCCGGCACCGGATTCAAGACCACGGACCCGACGCGCGTACCCGGCACCGAGGTCAGCCTGTCTCCGGTCGACGGCAAGAACCTCGCGGGCATCGGACGGTCCTTCACGACCGCCAAGAGCAACGACCCGACGACAGACGCCGACGACCGCGTGGCGTTCGGCTTCGACGACATGGCCGCTGGCGCCTACGAACTCGGTCTTCCGGACGGCTGGAGGGCGAGGCTGGGCGACAAGGGGAGCGAAGACAAGCTGGGCAACGCGCTCAGCCCCCTTGCAGGCGACGTCTCTCTCGACATCACGCCGGCCACCGCGACCGTCTACGGCTTCGTCCGGAACACGCTCGGCGTCGGGCTGGAAGGCATCAGCGTGAGCGCGAACGGCGTGGAGGCCACGACCGACGACTTGGGGCGCTACATCGCCGCGGGCGTCAGCGCCAACGACGACGGCGAGATCAAGGTGACCACCACGCTGGCGGGCTTCCCGTCGGCCAGCGCGGACGCCATCGACTTTGCGGCCAACACGACCACGCAGGTCAACGTCACCCGCAGCGGCGCAAACAGCACCGTTGCGATCACCGGCACCGTGACTGAGGCCGGCACCAACGCGCCCATCAAGGGCGTGAAGATCACGGTGGACGGAGAGGATCCGCTCGGCGTCAAGGTGACCACGGGCGACGACGGCACCTACACCGCAATGGTCCAGACCGCGCCGAACAACGATCCGCTCGTCGACGTGAAGCCGAGCAAGTCCGGCTATCACTTCATCCCGGACACGCGTCAGGCCTCGGCCATCACCGGCGGCAGCCAGAACATCGACTTCACGGGCTATCCAGCCACGGAGATCGTCGGCCTGGTGACCGGCGCGGGCGGCGGGAAGCCTCGGGCCGAAGTCACGGTCAGGGCGTACGACGCCGCGACCGGAGGCAAAGAGCTTGACGAGGTGATCACCACGGAGACCGGGACGTTCAGCCTGCACGTGCCGACCCTCAGCGGCACCGTCTATCTCAGGGCCGTACCGCAGGACGACTACGATCCCACGCACCCGAACTACATCAACCTGCGCGACTCGGAGCGGTACGACTGGTACGATGCTCCAGACAACAGGCCCAACGGGCAGATTGCGGTGATTCCGGGGCAGGTGCTCCAGTTCGGGACGTTCACCGGGAACAGCGTCCAGCCGAGGATTGCGAGCATCAGGCGGGTGACGCTTGATGATGCCGTTGAAGGCGACCCGCAGACCATTATCCCCACCGCCCGCGGATTCAATCTCGTACAGGGCGAGCCCACGGACACGATCATGGTGACTTGGCACTACGAGACGAGGAATCCCGCGACGCTTGCCGCCGGCGGACCCGGGTCGTACTCGGAAGGCACCGGGGACCCTGCCCTGAGGACCGCGCATCATCTCGGCACACGGTTTTCCTCGCCTGCTGTGGCGCCCACGAGCGGCGTCACCCACTCGGCCTCCGCCGTCCGTGGGACGAGAACCCGCGCGGACACCGCCGGTACCGCCGGTCGCGGAACGGCAGCCGAGGGCACCACGGTAAGGCACGACCGGAGAACCCAGTACATCATCCCCGAGGGCGAGGACCAAGACTACCGTCGGCTCATGGCCGATATCGGCCACCCGGTGAACGATGGAACCGCAACCGCGCGCGACGCTGCGGCGAACGTCAGCGACGCCGTAGAGCTTGCCGGCGTGCCACACGGTGCCTCGAGCGTCGAGGCGGACCGCGACATCGGGGGCGGCTCAGGGGGAGCCGTGGTGACAGACGAGATCTCGGCCACCTGGTCTGGACCGGGCAGCCCGCAACTGGAGCACCGGATCGCGCTGTACGTGCAGGTCGAGACCGGCAACACCACGGAGAACAGGTGGGAGTGGGTCGTTGCCAGCGAAGCCGCGATCACGGGTAACATCACCATCGAAAGGGCCACCGACCCGAACACCGACTCCGGAGAAGACTGGGGCCAGTGGAGCCTGGACGATTTCGACCTCAACCTTCCCGCCAACGTGCCCGACGACGGATGGGCAGACGATGACGCCCCGGCGCTCGTCTACACGGTCACTCAGGCCAACCTGCGGAAGGCAACCCACATCCGCGTCGACACGAGAGTGGACGACGGCGGCACGTGGGTGAAGGGAACCGCCGCAGCCATCCCAGCCGGCTAATCAACCCTCCAACCCCATCGGCCTGACCGATGGCAGCAGCAACCCCCCGTCCGGTTCGCCGGGCGGGGGGTCGCTCCGTATTCAGCAATGACGACAACAACCCGGTCCCGGTCGGTCCGCCGAACGAACCCCGAGCCCGTCGTGGAACTGGGACCGAATCATCCCGCGGGCATGGAACGAGAGAGCGACGGTGCTCCGAACGACCGCACACGGATTCACGTTCCGTTGTTGGCGATCTGCGCGGCCGCGGCGTGGGGGTGCGGCGACGGTGCCACGGGCCCTCCGCCCGAGACGCTTCGCGTGGCCAACGTGACGGTCACGCCCGAAGCCGCGTCGCTCACGGCGCCGGACGCGACCGTGCAACTGGATGCGCGCGTGCTCGACGGCAACGGGCGGGCGATGTCTGGGGTGGCGGTGATCTGGACGAGCGTGCGCCCCGAGGTCGCGACCGTCGGCGCGTCGGGGCTGGTGGCGGCCGCCGGCAACGGGACGACCACGATCGCGGCGACGGTCGGCGCGGTCGCGGGCACGGCGGCGGTGACGGTGGCGGTGGAGACTGGAGACCGGGCGGTGCTGGCCGCGCTCCACGCGGCGACGGACGGGCCGAACTGGGCCGACGACGAGAACTGGCTGGGCGACGGGCCGCTGGAAGAGTGGCACGGGGTGGAGACGGACGCGTTCGGCCGGGTAGTCCGCCTGGACCTCGGCGGCCGCCGGGACGTGGAGACCGGGGAGTGGGTGTCGCGCGGCCTGAGGGGCCCGATTCCGCCGGAGTTGGGCGGTCTCTCGGGCCTGACGTCACTGAACCTGCGCGCCAACGCGCTGGTGGGTGCGATCCCGCCGGAGCTGGGGAATCTCGCCGGCCTGGAGGAGCTGTGGCTCGACGGCAATGCGCTGGCGGGCCCTATTCCGCCGGAACTGGGGAGTCTCTCGGGCCTGACGTCGCTGAGCCTGAGCGGCAATCGGCTCGAGGGTCCGATTCCGCTGGAACTGGGGAATCTCGCCGGTCTGGAGGGGCTGTGGCTCGACGGCAACCGGCTCGATGGTCCGATCCCGCCGGAGTTGGGACGCCTCGCACACCTGAGGGGACTGTCCCTGAGCGGCAACGCTCTCGATGGTCCGGCCCCTGCGGAGCTGGGCGGTCTCAGGCGCCTGGAGTTCCTGTACTTCGACGGGAACGCGCTGACGGGCGCGCTCCCGCGGAGCCTCCTGCGGATCGGCGGGCTGGTGCGGTTCCGTTTCGAGCGGAACGCGGGTCTTTGCGTGCCAGGCACGCCCGAATTCATCGCCTGGCTGGACGGGATCGGGGAGCTCGGGAGAGGCCCGTACTGCAACGAGAAGGACCGGGCGGCGCTGGCCGCGCTGCACGCGGCGGCGGGCGGCGAGGGCTGGACCGACTCGGAGGGCTGGCTGGGCGGCCCGCCGCTCGCGGGGTGGCACGGGGTCGAGACCGACTCCCTGGGCCGCGTCGCGACCCTCGACCTGGCCGGGAAAGGACTCGTGGGGCGGCTCCCGGCGGGTCTCGGCGACCTAGCGGCGATGACGGCGCTGCGCGTCGGCGACAACGCGCTCTCCGGGCGGCTGCCGCGCACCTTGCTCGACCTGCCGCTTGGCGAGCTGGACTACGCCGGCACGGAGCTGTGCGCTCCGGCGGACGAGGTGTTCCGGACGTGGCTGGGCGCCATCGCCGTGCTGCGGGGCACCGGGGCGGAGTGCGCGCCGGCCACGGACCGGGAGATCCTGGAGATGCTCCACGACGCGACGGGCGGGCGCGACTGGATCGACTCGAGGAACTGGCTCACCGACGCGCCGCTCGGAGATTGGCGCGGGGTCGAGGTGGACGAGCGGGGGCGGGTTGTCGAGCTGCGGCTTTGGGACAACGGGCTGGAAGGCCGGCTGCCGCCCGAACTCGGCGATCTGGCGCACTTGGAGTATCTGCGGCTCACCGACAACGGCCTCACGGGTGCCATCCCGCCGGAGTTGGGCGGTCTGTCCAGCCTCGCGCACCTGGCGCTCGACGGCAACGCGTTCGACGGCTGGCTGCCGCCCGAACTCGGCGGCCTCCCGGCTCTCGAAGAACTGCGGGTCGAGAACAACGACCTGTCGGGCCGGCTGCCGCCCGAACTCGGCGGCCTCGCGAGCCTGCGGGGGCTGGGGCTCACGGGAAACCCTCGGCTGACGGGCCCGCTCCCCGCCGAACTGACGTCGCTCAGCCGGCTCGAGCGGCTCCTGGCCGGGGGCACGGGGCTGTGTGCACCCGCGGACCCCGCCTTTGCGGCCTGGCTCGACCGGGTCCACACGCGCCGAGTCGTGCCCTGCGGCGAGCGGGAGGCGCCGGCGGCGTACCTGGTGCAGGCGGTGCAGTCGCGCGCGTTCCCGGTCCCGCTGGTCGCGGGCAAGCGGGCGCTGCTGCGCGTGTTTCCGACGGCGGCGCGAGCCGCGGGGGCCGGCGTTCCGGCGGTTCGGGCACGGTTCTTCGTCGACGGCCGGGAGACGCACGTGGAGCATGTTCCGGCCAAGTCCGGGGCGATCCCGGCCAAAGTCGACGAGGGCTCGCTCGCCACGTCGATCAGCGCCGAAATCCCGGAGAACGTGGTGCGGCCTGGCCTCGAAATGGTCGTCGAGGTCGACCCGGACGGGATGCTCGATCCCGCACTGGGCGTCGTGCGGCGGATTCCCGCCGCCGGGCAGCTGGCGATCGATGTGCGGGCCCTGCCGCCGCTCAAGCTGACGGTCGTTCCGTTCCTGTGGGCACAGGCGCCAGACTCCTCGATCCTGGATGTCGTGGGGGGGATGGCAGCGGACCCGGAGGGCCACGAGTTGCTCGCCGACGCACACGCGCTGCTCCCGGTGGGAGTGCTCGAGGTGACGGCGCACGAGCCCGTGTTGAGTTCGAGCAACGACGCCCGCCGCTTGATGGAGGAGACGGAGGCGATCCGCGTGCTGGAGGGCGGGGGCGGCCACTACCTGGGCACCATGGCGGGCGCGGTGACGGGGCCCTCCGGGACGGCGTTCCTCCCCGGCCGGGCCGGCTTCTCGATCCCCCGGTCGGGCACCATCGCGCACGAGCTCGGCCACAACCTGGGTCTCCGCCACGCGCCGTGCGGCGGCGCGGGCAACCCGGACCCGTCATTCCCGCACCCGGACGGATCGGCGGGAGCCTGGGGCTACGACTTTGCGCGCGGCGAGCTGGTGCGTCCC
>JAJEBS010000253.1 GCA_022822425.1 Gemmatimonadota bacterium
ATCCAGGGGTGGGGGAGTGGCACTACAACGACGTTTCCCCGCCTCTCCACCCCTGGATTCCCGCTTTCGCGGGAATGACGATTCCGGGGTTTCTTGCGTGTCCTGAGTGGAGTCTTGACACACCCGCTTCCGCGGGAATGACGTTCTGTGACGTGGGGGCCCTGGGAGTTTGACACACCCTGGAAAGTGGGAATCCAGGGGTGGCGGGGTTCCGCGACCTTCGCGCTATGCCGGCGTCAACTCCGGCTCCATGGGATAGGTGGAGAGAATCTCAGCCCCGTCTGCCGTGACCCGCAGCAGGTGCTCCAGCTTCACCGGGTGGTGGTTGATCTCCAGGGCGATGATCATGTTCTCTTCCAGAGACAGGTTGTACTCCGGCGGATCGAACCCGCGCAGCCAGGGCGCCTCGTATATGCACATGCCGACCCCGTGAAACCCGTCCAAGCCGGGTAGCCGCGAGGTGGAATCCCTGCCGAAGCGGGCGAACAACTCCGTGCACGGACCGGGCCGAACGTAACCCAGTGCCTCCTGCAGCGTGCCATACGCCTCGGCGTAACGGTCCTTGTCCGCCCGGGACGGAGTGCCGTGGCTGAAGGTCCGGGCGAAGTCGCTGTAGTAGCCGCCCGGGCCGGCCACGGTGGCGTCGCAGATGACCAGGTCGCCCTCGGTCATCACCAGGTCCATGCCCATGGGCTCGCGGTGGGGCCGGATGGCCATTTGTGAGGAATCGAAGATCGAGATGAACTCGCTGCCCGCCTCGAAACCCTGCTCCAGCAGGTATTCGAGCATCATGCGGCTGAGCCGTTCTTCCACCACCGGGGGCTTGCGCACCGCCTCCCGCACCAGGTCGTAGCCGCCCTCTTTCGCGCGGCTGGTCCAGCGGATCAGCTCCACCTCGTCCCGCGTCTTGACCACGCGTGCCTCTCCGACGGCCGGGAGGCCGTCCACCACCGCGAAGCCGCCCTCCCGCAAGAGGTCCACCGCGCCGAGGCACAAGGCATCGACTCCCACCCGTTCTCCGGAAACGCCCAGCTCTTTCAACCCGTCGGCCGCCAGGTTGACGAAGTCCTGGGTGGCCACCGGCGGCCGCATGCCGAACATGAAGGCGCCGAAGCCCCGGATCGCGTCATTCTTCTTGTAACCGGCGGCGCGCTCGCTGCCGAAGAAGCGCTCGTACACCAACGGCTCGCCCTCGGCGGGCACCAGCGCGAAGCGCTGCACCCCGGTGGCGCGCAGGTTGAGCCACAGCACGGTGTTGGTGGCGTAGCGGATGTTGAGCGGGTCGGTGAGCAGCATCGCGCCCAAGCCGCGGGAGCGCATGCCGGCCTGGAGACGGCGCAGACGATCGGCGCGGAGCCGCTCGACGTCGACGCCGAAGGGCGCAAGGTCCACGTGAAACACGACGCCCCCTATTCCGGAACCGCCGCCAACGCGTCCATCACGCCGATCATGCTGTCCCGCGTGACGAGCTTCTCCAGCTCCTCCACGCTCAGGTTCCCGGTCCCCGGCGGACGCGCCGGGATCACCAGGTAGCGCATGTCCGCGGTGCTGTCGTGCACCCGGACCTCGACGTCGTCGGGCAGATCCAGGCCGAACTCGCGCATGACCCCTCTCGGGTCGTTCACCGCGCGCTTGCGGTAGTTGAAGCTCTTGTACCAGTCCGGCGGCCGGCCCAGGATCGGACGCGGATAGCACGAGCACAGCGTGCACACCACCATGTGGCGCAGCTTGTCCGTATTCTCCAGGATCACGAACTCGTTCAGGGTGCTGGCGTCGATGCCCATCTCGGCGCACACTTTCTTGGGATCGGCCATGAAGCGCGCCTTGAACTCGGGATCGGTCCAGGAGAGCGCCACCAGCCGGGCGCCGTTGGCCGGCGTCTTGGACTCGGTGAACTCCGCCTGCTGGCGGATGTCCGCCTCGGTGACGACACCCTTCTCGATGAGGATGTCGCGCATGGCGTAGGCCCGCTTGGCCCAGTGGCTCAACTCATGCCGCGGCCCCGCCTCGTGCTCCTCTCCCGGTTCGTGCTCGTGTGCCATCCTTTTTCCCCTCTCTTCTCAGGTACCCGCGCCGGCCGCGGGCTCGAGCCAGTGCTCGAAGATATCCACGAAGACCGTGTCCTTGCTGCCCGCGTCGTAACCGTCCCACACGTCCTGCTGGCGAAAGCCCACCAGGTAGAGCCGCACCCGCGGCAACCCGTCGCCGCTGTGGCCCAGGGACTCCGGGTTGCGGAACTCGCCGTAGCAGCGTTCCACCCAGCCGGTCTTGCCCTTGATGTAGAACGGCGTGCGCACGTGGCCCGGCTGGAAGTGGGCCTTCACCCGCACCGCCGCGCCGTCCCGGAAAACCGCCGCGCTGCTCACGGCTCACCCCAGCGCTCTTCCAGCTCGGCCACCTTCCGGTCGACCTCCTCACGGGTCATGAGGCCCTTCTCCACCAGGATGGTCTCCAGGCTGGCGATCCAGCGCTCGTAGTAGCTCAGCGACAGGTACGCTTCCGAATCCATGTCCTCCCGCGCGCGCCTAGTCTCGTCCGTGCACTTGATGCCCTTCACCCCGAGCACCTGGTTCAGCGCATCGGCGAGAACCTCCCAGTCGTCCATCGCGTGCTCGGTGCGGTCGATGGGTCCCGCGTCGGTGTCCCCGCCCATGTCATGGGTCCTTTTCATGGTGTCCTCCACGGGATTCAGCAATACGGAAAACCCTTGAGAGTGTCAAGAACGCCTCCGCGACTCCCCTCACCGTCATTCCCCGGGAGCGGCTGTCAAGACTCCACACGAACGGAGAACGGCACGGCCGCCCCGAATCGTCACCGGTCCCCCAATACGTCATTCCCGGTCCCCCAATACGTCATTCCCGGTCCC
>JAJEBS010000032.1 GCA_022822425.1 Gemmatimonadota bacterium
CCTGGATGTAGGCCTGCTCGATGTCGGTGGTCATGTCGAGCGGCGTGCCCGTCGTGATGAGGAAGGTCGCCTGCTTGCCCGGCTCCAGGGAGCCTACCCGGTCTTCAAGCCCCAGGAACTCGGCCGGGTTGATGGTCACCGCCCTCAGCGCCTCGTCCTCCGGAAGCCCGAACGCAACCGCCACGCCGGCCTCGAAGGGCAGCCGGTTCGAGTACAGCGAGCCCGAGCCGCCCGAGATCGCGAAGCGCACGCCCGCCTCGTGCAAACGCGCGGGCATCGAATAGGCGCCGTCATAACCCTCGTAGTCCCGGCCGGGGGCGGCCATCGTCGACGTCAGAATGACCGGGATGTCCTCGGCGACCAGACGGTCCGCTACGTGAATGGCGTCGCGGCCGCCACGGATCACGATCCTGAGGTTCTCCTCCTGCGCCCAGGTGACGGCGTCGTTGATCTGCGCCGCGCCATCGGCCGCGACCACCACGGGAAGCTCTCCGTTGAAGACCGGCATCATCGCCAGATAGCGGGAATCGCTGCGCACTTCCTCGCCCGCGGCCACCGCGTCCCGATAGGCCCGCGCCTCGGCGAAGAAGCTCTTCAGCTGCTGGACCTGCTCCTCGTAGCTGGGCGGATCCTCCTGCTGCCCGAAGCCGAAGCCCCCGAACCCGCGGAAGCGCCGGGGATTCGGGTTCGGCCAGTTGACGTTGAGCGCCGCGGCCGACTGCATCGACATCTCCTCCCAGCTCCAGCCCTCGAGGGCCATCGCGGAAGACATGCCGGAGACCAGGCCGCCGTCGGGCGTCGTGAGCGTGGTGAGCACGCCGGCCGAACGGGTCGTGCCAATGTGCCGGCTCTCGGCGTTCACCGCGACGTCCGCGCGCACGTTCGGGTTGAAGTCCCCCAATTCGTTGATGTCGCTGGAGACCCCGACCGCCCCGATCTCGGAGATCCCCACCGTGCTGTAGGCGTCGATGAGCCCGGGATAGATGTGCTTGCCGGTCGCGTCGACCACGCGGGTCCCGTCCGGAATCTCCAGATCGGCGCCGACCGCCGTGATCATCCCGTTCTCGAAGAGGATGGTCCCGTTCTCGATGACACCGCTCGT
The DNA here is from genome assembly GCA_022822425.1 of Gemmatimonadota bacterium. Taxonomy (GTDB): domain Bacteria; phylum Gemmatimonadota; class Gemmatimonadetes; order Longimicrobiales; family Gaopeijiaceae; genus BD2-11. The sequence goes on from JAJEBS010000032.1 coordinate 1,103, forward strand.
AACCGTGTGAATGGTCGCTCCGCGCAGGGCCATCGGCTCGGCCTGCGGGGGCACTGTCATGCGCACCTGGGCCTCGACGGCCGCCGGCGCCAACAGCCACAGCGCCAGAGCTGCGAAGGCTGTGCCGCGCATCCCCACCCGGGTTTCCCTTGTCGCCCGTCGCTCGATCGTCGTCATCAGTTTCTCTCCATTTGAGCGTTCCGGTCGCCGTTGCCCTCTACGGACAGGATGGCCTGGATGAGCTGCGTGCGTTCCTCTTCGATCCGGTCCCGCATGGCCGCGTCCTCCTCGAGCGAGAAGTACCGGCGGCCGTCGACCCACGTCTGCTCGGCCCGCGAGAACTGCGAGAGCGGGTTGCCGCTCCAGATCACGAAGTCGGCGTCCTTGCCCGCCTCCAGCGAACCGACCTGGTCCTGGATCGCCACCGCCTCCGCCGCCTGGTTGGTGACCGTCGAGAGCGCCTGCTCCGGGGTGAGCCCGGTGCGCAACAGCTTGCCCGCCTCCCAGTTCATGCGGCTGGCGATCTCGCTGTTGTCGGAGTGCAGCGAAGTCACGACCCCCGCCTCGATCAGGATGCGGGCGTTGTACACCGTCGCGTCGTACGCCTCGAGCTTGAAGGCGCCCCAGTCGCTCCACACCACGGCCGCGACTCCCGACGCCGCGAGTTCGGGCGCGATCTTGTAGGCCTCGACGCCGTGCTGCAGCGTCTGGACCCGGAAGCCGAACTCCTCGGCCAGCCGGACCAGCGCGAGGAACTCGTCCGCGCGATAGCCGTGCGACGAGATGAGCAGCTCCTGGTCGAGGATGTCCAGAATCGCCTCCATGCGCAGGTCACGCCGCGGAGGCAGTCCCTCCTGGTTCTCCTCCCACCGCTGCCACTCGCGCTCGTAGTCGCGGGCGGCCATGAAGTGGTCGCGGATGATCTCCTGCGTCCCCATGCGGGTGTCGGGATAGCGGCCCTGACGCCGCTTCGGGTTTTCGCCCAGCGCGAACTTCACCGTGCGGGGCGCGTTCTCGAGCTTGAGCTCCTCGGGCAGTGCCCCCCATCGCATCTTCACGAAGACGTTCTCGCCGCCGATGGGATTCGCGGAACCGTGCTTGATGTGCGCCGAGGTGAGCCCGCCGGCCAGCTGCCGGTACATCCAGATGTTGTTGTGGGTCACGACGTCGCCCATGCGCACCTCGGGGACGATCGCGAAGCCGCTTTCGTTCACCGCGCTGACGCCCGAGTGGATGTGCGGATCGATCATCCCCGGCGTGACGTGCTTGCCGGTCGCGTCGATCTCGACCGCACCGCCGGGAGCGTCGAGGTCCATGCCGACCGCTTCGACCGCCCCCGCGCGCACCAGGAGGTCGGCGCCTTCGAGAATGCCCTGCGGCCCCTGGGTCCAGACCGTCGCGTTGCGAACCACGACGGCGGCGGGCTGCTCCGGGATCGAGGTGCGCCCGTAATCCATCATGGGCCGGATGAAGGGCAGGTCGATTTCGGGCACGTCCATCGCGACGGTGCCGCGCGCCGGGCCCTCGAAAGGCTCGGTGCGCATGCCGCGGAAGGACGGATCCGCCCCATTGGGCAGCGAGGTCCATCCGAAGAAATCGTCGCCGCGCACCGAACCCGACAGGAGCGCCATGCCCTGATAGCCGAGCACCTCGCCGTTGAAGCGGACGTCGATTCGGCCGGTCTCCGCGACCGCGCTGGCCGATTCGAGGTCGACCCGCGCGCCGCCCGGAAGCTCGGGCCCGGTGCTGGCGATATCGAGGTAGCCGCGCAGCCGGTTCAACGGACCCTCAAGGACGAGAACGGCTTCGAAGCCCCACTCGTCGTCCGAGGCGATCGTCCAGCTTCCGCGCGGATCGATCTGGGCCGGGCGGGTCACCGCGTAGGCCCTTCCCTGCACCCATACGTCGCGAACCGTCGCCTCCTCGCCGAAGAGGTCGCCCTCGCTCACGATCAGGTTGGCCACCTTGCCCTCGGCGATGGTCCCGTGGGTGCGATCGATCCCCAGCCAGGAGGCCGGCGTGGTGGTGAGCGCCGCCAGAGCATCGTCCGCCTCGAGCCCGCGCGCCACCGCGACGCGCAGATTGGGCAGAAACTCGTTCAGCGACGAAAGGCCGTCGGTGGTGATGGCGAAACGGACCCCGGCGTCGGCCAGCTGCGCCGCGCTGGTCGGCGCCAGGTACCAGTGGCGCAGATCGGCGAGCGACGCATCGAGCGCGGCTCCCGGATGACCCACGTCGGGGGCGTCCGGGAAATCGAGCGGAACGATGAGAGGATCGCTGCGCCCGCGCAGCACGTCGATGAGCCGGTACTCCAGACCGTTCCCACGGTACCACGCCTCGAGCCCGAACTCCGACGCGAGGCTGTGCGCGCGCAGGTACTCCTCCTCGCTGCCCGTCTCGAAGATGACCGGCTGATCGCCGTCCGCCGCGTCCTCGAGCGCCGCCAGGGCTTCGCTGGTCTCCGGGGGCAGGAAGGCGCGGCCGCTCGACTCGTACGCATCCCAGGCGCGCTCGTACCAGTCGGCGTCCATGAACGTCTGCTTCATGAGCGCGATCGTGCCCATCGCGGAGTTGGGGTACGCCCCGCCCAGCTCGAAGGAGCGCTGGAAGCCGATGGCCTGGGCGATGTCGGGGCGCAGCACCCGGTCGCGCACGCCCTCGTCTCCGAGCGTGACCAGCGAGGCGGTGCCCCGGAAGATGCCCTGCTTGGGGACCGCCAGCGCCGCGCCGAACCCCTGCGAGCGGAGCGCCGCGCGCCGGTCGGCATCGTCCTGAAGATTGCGCGTGGTCGAGAACCACGCCCGCACCTGCGGATTCCAGTGCGTGGGACCGACGTCGCCGCCTTCCGGCACGTCGTCCATGCCCAGATCCGCGTGCGCGTCGATGAAGCCCGGGTACACCGTGAGCCCGTCGAGATTCCATACGCGCGCGCCCGCCGGCGCGTCCCCGCCCCCGACCTCCTGGATGAGGCCGTCGCGGATCACGATCGTCGCGTCGTCCATGACCTGCCCCGGCCCGGTCACCACCCGCGCCCCCACCAGAGCGTGGAATCCGGTGCCGTTGTCGCGCATGCCCTCCACCGGCTGGGTTCGGGTCGCCTGCTGGGCCCCGGCGCCCGTCGCCAGGACGGCCGCCAGCCCCATCGTCCCGAGTATTGCCTTCACAGAACCCCCCATTTGTCACCCCTGCGTGAATCGCCTCGTTGTCAGAACCCGACCGGCCCTGCCCGAGCCTGACGGGATGCGAGTAACCTTGATGACTACGCTTCCGATTGCGTCCGGTCAATCGGGCGTCGGGTCACCGGACGGCGCTCGAGATCGGCGGGGCAGGGTCAGGGCGTCGGGACCCGGTGCCCGGGCGGCCCGAGATCGACGGCCCGGCGCGTTGGCGTGGATGAATCCAGTGTCATGATGTATGGTGTCGAGTTCGCCTGCGACTCCGCGCAGCGACAGCTCCGATCGCACGAGGATAACTGCCGATGGCTGAACGCAACTCTGATCAGGAAACTCGGGACCGGAGCAGCCTGGCGGGCCGTTCGGGGATCCCGGTGGGACTGCTCATCGCGCTGGTAGTCGCGCTCCTGGCGCTTCTCGGCATCGGTACCCGCTACTACGTCCACGGCGATGTGAACGCCGTCCATTGCCTGTTCAGCCTGTTTTTCTCAATCAATCTCCCGATCTGCTACTGGGAAATGTGCCTGTTTTTCCGCAGGGACTACATTGAGGCGCGTGCGGAGCACTGGCGCGGATGGCGGCGTGAAACCGGCCGCACGCCGGCGGTCGAGTTCCTTGCCAGCCGGGTGCCGCCGGGCCGGATCCTCTCCCCTACGGTCTGGGCAGACGTCTGGGCGACCTACTCGATGATCGATTCGGCATACGCGGATCGCACCACGTTCGGCTTCAATGCCGACATCGGCAACGGCTTCGTTACGCCCATTCCGACGTTGATCCTGTACGCGGCCTATACCGTCGGATTCCTGCCCGCCACCGTCGCCGGCATCATCGGGGCGATGCTGTTCTGGCAGTGGGTGTACCTGACCTCGCTCTACTGGGCCAGCTTCTTCGTGGCCGGGAGCCAGACCCGCATCACCAGGGGCGAACTGTGCGGCTACCTGGTCGGACTCAACGCCATTTGGGTGTTCATTCCCATGTTCGGCCTGTACGTGTCGGTTCGCCTGATCCTGGACGGGACCTACGGCGTGCTGGGTGGGTGATGGCCGTTCACCTCCACAATGCCCCGAGCGGCACGGCGTAGAGCCCCTCCCCGAACGCGGTCGTGTGATCGCCGTCGTAGAGGAGCACGCCCATGCGGAACCGCTTCCCCGCCACGCGCCGGAAGCGCTTCAGGCCCATGAAGTCCCGCGCGTGCAACGAGGCCGCCGCCTTGACCTCGATCCCGTAACATCCACCCGAGGCGCTCTCCAATACGACGTCCACCTCGACCTTGTCCTTGTCGCGGTAGTGATGGAAGGCGAGAGGCTCCTCCACCCAGAGTGCCTGCTTTCTCAGTTCGTTGAACACGAAGGACTCCAGCAGAAACCCCAGATCGGCGGGGCTTCCGAGCAGCCGCCGCCGGTTGATCCCGCGCATCGCGCACATCATTCCTGTGTCGACGGCGTGCATCTTCGGCGTCTTGACCAGGCGCGTGAACTCGGAGGCGTGCCAGGCCGGAACCCGCTCCACAAGAAAAAGTTGCTCCAGGAGGGCCAGGTACTTCCCCGCGGTGAGACGGTTCAGACCCAGCCTGCCCCCGAGGTCGGCCAGGTTGACCAGTTGTCCGGAGAGGACGGCGGTCAGCCGGAGCAACCTGGTCATGGCGTCAACATGACCGATCCCGGGCAGGTCTTTCAGATCCCGCTGGATGAGCGTGTTCACATACTGCCGGTACCAGGCGGCCACCCGTCGTTCGCTCGTGCGTAGGAGCGGTTCCGGGAAGCAGCCCGCCACAATCCGCCGCACCAGATGATCCCTGACCCGCACTTCCCCGGCGGCGGGCGCTTCGCCCCTGAGAAGGGTGCCGAGAAAGGCCGGCTCACGGCCGGCGATTTCGCATTCCGACAACGTGGCGAGCCGCACGGCCTCCATCCGTCCGACCAGCGCATCGGAGACGCTGGGGCGGAGGAGCGCGTTGGCCGACCCGGTCAGCAGAAAGCGCCCCGGCGTCCGATTCTCGTCCACCGCCTGCTTGATCGCGAGCAACGTCTCGGGCACCCGCTGAACTTCGTCGAGGGCAATCCTCTTCGGCGGAAGATTGCGGATGAAGCCAACGGGATCGGCGCGGGCCACCTCCGCCTGCGCGATGTCGTCGAAGGTGATGTATTCCCAACTGGCGTCGATGAGATCCCTGACCAGGGTTGTCTTCCCCACCTGCCGCGCACCCATGACGAACACCACGGGCGTGTCGGCGAGCGCCTCCTGCACCAGCCGGGCGGTGAATCGCGGATAGATGGCGGCGGGCTCCTGCGCTGGAGGAGGGCTTCGGAGGGCGGCGGCTGATCGTGAATCTATCGGCGTCCAATCGTTATTGAAAGCCCGTCCAATCGTTATTCTCATGCCGTCCACTCGTTTAGTGCCGACCGTCCATCCGTCCTCTCCGGGACCTGCAACCGTGCCAGGCAGGCTCCACTCGGATCCGCCGGCAAAGCTGGTGCGGACGTGGCCCGTGGGATAACTACGTTGCACGCCCCCAACACCGCAGGAGCAGGGAACAGAGTCATGATGCAGAGGACGAGACACGGATGGGTCGAGGTCGTCGCCGGCGTCATGTTCAGCGGCAAGTCCGAGGAGCTGATCCGGCGCATACGGCGCGCCCTCATCGCCGGACGGCGGGTGCAGCTCTTCAAGTCCCACCTCGACGACCGCTACGGGGGTCAGTTCCGCATCTCCTCCCACGACGGTCGCCAGATCGACGCCGAGCCCGTGTCCAACTCGACACAGCTAGCCGAAAAGGTGCACCCGGAGACCCAGGTCGTCGCCATCGACGAGGCCCAGTTCCTGGATGACGGCGTCTGCGAGGTGGCTGACGCGCTGGCGGATGCGGGGATGCGCGTCATCATCGCCGGCACCGACA
>JAJEBS010000198.1 GCA_022822425.1 Gemmatimonadota bacterium
ACTGGATGGAGACCGAAACGTCCCCTCGCGCATGGCAGTGGCTGATGTCGCCGATCGCGCGGAATCGCGACGCCAGCCGCTTGATGTCCGCGCTCTGAGCCGCGGACATGTAGCCGCGATTGGTCAGGCGGAAGATCCGCCGCAGTCGCTCGGTCGGGGTGGCGTCGGCTTCAGGGGCTTCGCTGTCGAGTTCGCGTCCGGTGGCCGCGCGCGCGTAATGCTCCAGGTTCAGATCGCGATTCCTCTGGCGATCGATGTTGTCCAGGATGCGGTCCGGATTGGTTCTGAAGCTCATGCTTCTCCCTCATGGGTTTTCTGGTTGGGCACCTGACGATAACGGGCACCGCGGCTACAGGCTATGTTGGTTCGGGGCGGCAGACCCACCACACGCCCACCCATGACACCGCAGGAGGATGCCATGTCCGATTCACCGTCCCCGTCCCTGCCCTCGCTGCCCGGAAGAATCGTCGCGGTATTCGTCTCCCCGGGCAGGCTGTTCGAGCAGCTGCGCGAAAAACCCGTGTGGGGGACCACCATGCTCCTTCTGGTGATCCTGAACGTCATCATGATGTTTCTCCTCCCCGCGGAACTTTTTGAGGAGCAGATCCGCCGGAGCATGGCGGATTCCGGAATGGGGGAAAACGAGATCGCCATGGCGGCCACCGTCGGCCGTTACGCCGGTATTGCGATGGCCGGCGTGATGGGGGCCGTGGGCAGCTTTGTCGTCGGTACGGTCCTGTTCTTCGTCTTCGCCACGCTGCTCGGCGACAACGGGCGCTTTCGCCAGTATCTTTCCGTTGTCGTGCATGCGCTGGTGATCTCGTCGATCGGCGCCCTGATCCAGGTGCCGCTGAAGAGGAGCGCGGGCGACATGGAACTCGTGCTCAGCCTGGGGACCTTTGCTCCATTCCTGGAGGAGGGTTTCGTCCTGAGCTTCCTCAGCGCCATCGGACTCTTCGGCATCTGGTGTGCGATGCTGATGGCGACCGGGATCACCCGCATCCAGCCCACTCGCAGCTGGGGCGGCGCGTTCTCGATCGTGATGGTGCTGTACTGCGTCTTCGCGCTGGGGGCAGCGGGTATCGCGTCGATGGTGTCATGACGGACGAGTTCGGCACTTCCCTGCCCGCTCGCCCTCCTTCTCGCTGAAGGCGTCTTGCTGAACTCCTGAACGAGCCGGGCATCGTGGCTGCGTCGGGCCCTGCTACTGGCGGCGCCGGCCCGAGACCCCATCTTATATCGGCTTTACCGCGTTCACCCGGGATCCCTCCGCGATGATTCGATCCATCGTCCTGGCCATCGCCGTCACGGCGGCCTGCTACCACCTCTACGTGGCGGGAGTGGCGCCGTTCACCGCGCTCATCCAGCGGCCGGTCCACCTGGCGCTCATGGCGTCGCTCGGTTTCCTGGGCCTCGGCGTGCGCGGCGGCCGCGGGTTGTATCGGAAGCCCGGCACCGTGGAGGATCCCGAGCGCGGCTTCGCGGTGCGGCACGTGATTTCCCTGGTGCTGCTGGCAGGGACGGTCCTGAGCTGCGCCTACCTGGTGTCGGAGAACGAGGCGCTGGTGAGCCGCTCGGCCAATCCGACGACCCTCGACCTGATCGCGGCCGGCATCACGCTGGTGGCGGTGCTGGAACTCGCGCGCAGGGCCACGGGGTGGGGCATCGTGGCGGTGGCGATCCTGTCCATCAGCTACGCGCTCGCCGGACCCTGGCTGCCCGGTATTCTCGCGCACCGGGGGTACGGGCCCCAGCGGCTGCTCGAGCAGCTCTACCTCTCCACCGAGGGCATCTGGGGCATTCCGCTGGGGGTGTCGGCGGATTTCGTCTACCTGTTCGTGTTCTTCGGGGCGGTGCTGGACATGGCGGGGGGCGGGGCACTCCTGATCGCGCTCGCCGACCGGGTCGCGGGGCGCACGAGGGGCGGGCCGGCCAAGACGGCGGCGGTCGCCAGCGCGTTCATGGGCTCTCTGTCCGGGAGCGCCGTGGCCAACGTGGTGACGACCGGCACCTTCACCATCCCGCTCATGCGCCGGGCGGGATTCAAGCCCTTCTTTGCGGGCGCCATCGAGGCGGCGGCGAGCACGGGCGGCCAGCTCATGCCACCGGTGATGGGGGCGGGCGCGTTCATCCTCGCGACCTGGACCAACATCCCCTACCGCACGGTCGCGCTGGCGGCAGCCATCCCGGCCATTCTCTACTACATGGCCCTGTTCGCCGCCATCCACTTCCGGGCGGAGCAGCAGGGCCTCGACCCGGTCATCGACAAGGACCGACCCTCGGTCGTCAGCAAGCTGCACCTCCTGATCCCGCTGCTGATCATCGTCGTGCTGCTGGCGCAGGGCCGTTCACCGATGCGCGCCGCGTTCTGGGGCGTGAGCACGGCGCTCCTGCTTTCGCTGGCGGTGCCGTCGACCCGGATGAAGCGCGGCGACTACCTGAAGGCGACGCTCGCCGGAGCCTCGGGGGCGGTTCAGGTGGCGGCGGCGTGCGCGGCGGCGGGGATCGTCGTGGGGGTGGCGTCGCTGACCGGGATCGGGCTGCGCATGTCGGAGTTCATCGTCGTCATCTCGCAGGGCCAGCTCTTCCCCGCCCTGCTGCTCACCGCGGCGGGCTCGATCATCCTGGGAATGGGGCTGCCGACGACGGCCGCGTACGTGGTGCTGGCCGCGCTCGGGGCTCCGGCGCTGGTCGAGCTGGGCGTGCCGCTGCTGGCCGCGCACCTGTTCATCTTCTACTTCGGCTGCATCTCCAACGTCACCCCACCGGTGTCGCTGGCGGCATACGCGGCAGCCGGGGTGGCGTCCTCTCCACCCATGCGAACAGCGCTTACGGCGATGTTGCTGGCGATGGCCGGCTTCATGGTGCCTTTCCTGTTCGTGTACGCGCCGCCCCTCCTGCTGGAGGGATCTCTCGTGGAGATCCTGCTCACCTCCGGGACGGGCGCCCTCGGCATCAGCGCCATGGCGGGGGCCGCGATCGGCTACATCCGAAGGCCGTTGGCGGTCTGGGAGCGCGCCGCAGTGGTGGTCGCGGGCGCGGCGCTTTTCGGTCCATCCCTGATGCTCGACGTCCTGGGCGCAATGCTGGGGATCGGGCTCTGGCTCTGGCTGGGACGCAAGCTGGAGGCTTCCGCGCCGACGCCTTCGGGCTGACGCAATCGCGAGTCGCGCGACAGGGTTATACTTTGTCGCGAGTTTTGCGGCGGGCCACCCAGTTTCGCAGGAGACCCAGTGACCAGAAGACCCCTCATCGCGTGCGTCCTGATCGCGGCCCTGGCTGCCGCCGGATGTGGCGACGGATCCGGTGGAGGCAGGCAGTTCAGGAGCCTCGGCACCGCGGGCACGGGCGGCATCTACTATCCGCTGGGCGGCACCATCGCGAGCCGTCTCTCGGTACTCGACAGCACCAGCCAGTACACGGCGGAAGTGACGGGTGGATCGGTAGAGAACATCGCCCGCCTGAACGCCCGCCAGATGGACCTCGGCATCGCCCTTTCGGTCACCATGTACGAGGCCTACCGCGGCATCGGCGATTACGAAGCCCCGATCGAGGGACTGCGCGTGGTCGCGCCTCTCTATCCGAACATCACCCACGTGATGGTGCCGGAGGGATCCACGGTCACCGACGTCTCCCAGCTGCGCGGAGGACGGGTGAGCGTGGGCTCCGCCGGCAGCGGCACGGAGCAGTCCTCGCGTCAGTTGCTGCTCGCCCACGGGATCAGCTACGACGACATCAACGTCCAGTACCTCACCTTCACCGAATCGGCAAACGCCCTGCGCGACGGCGCCATCGACGGATCCATCATCTCGGTGGGATACCCGGCCGCCGCCGTGCTCGAGGCGACCACCACCGGCGGCGCGCGCCTGCTCGCCCTCTCCGACGAGGCCATCGAGACGATGACCTCCACCTATCCGTACTACGCGCGCGGATACCTCCCCGGGGGCATCTACCCGGGCGCGGACGAGCCGCTCCAGACCATCGCGATGATGAACTGGATCATCTCCATGGATCACCTGGAGGCGCCGGTGGTGAACCACGTGCTCGGGATTCTCGAGAACGAGCGGGAGATCCTGGTTCGCGTCAGCCGCATGGTCGAGCAGGTGGACTTCGCCTCGCTCGATCTGGCTCCCGTGCCGCTGCACTCGGCGACCGAGGCGTGGCTGACGGATCGGTAGCGGGCGCGCGCCTCGCGGTCGGGGCGTTCACGCTGACGACGCTGTTGGCGGCGGCGTGCGGCCGACCCGCCGAGCCGGCGGCGGATCTGATCCTCACTGGTGGCGATGTCCTGACGCTGGGATCCCCCGGCGTGGTCGAGGCGCTCGCGGTCCGGGGCGACCGGGTGGTGGCGGCCGGGTCCTCTCAGGAGGTGGCCGCGCTGGCCGGACCCGGGACGCGGGTGGTGGAGCTGGCGGGGCGCACGGTCCTGCCCGGGCTGACCGACAACCACTACCACGGCATCGGGGGCGGTCCCGGCGTCGACCTGTCCGGGGCGCGGTCGCTGGCGGACCTCATCGACCGGGTCGCGGCCGCCGCGCGCGCAACGCCGCCGGGCGAGGTGATCGTCACCAACTCGAACTGGCATGAAGGCCAGCTGAGCGAGCAGCGGCTCCCGTACCGGGACGATCTCGACCTGGCCGCGCCCGAGCACCCGGTCGTGGTGGTGCGCGGCGGCCACCAATACGTGCTGAACAGCGCCGCGCTGGCGCACTGGGGGATCGACGAGTCGACGCCGGAGGTCCCGGGTGGCCGCATCGGCCGCGACCCGGACGGCCGCCTGAACGGTGAGCTGGTGGACCGCGCGAAGGACCTGGTCACGGTGCCGCCGAGACCCATTCCCGACCCCGCCACCCTCCTCGACGACCTGAACGCCGAGCACGCCCGGCTGAACGCGCGCGGCCTGACCGGCATCCGCTACCCCGGCGGGTCCGTCGGCCAGTACCGCGCGATCGAACGCCTGAAGGAGCAGGGCCGGCTGAACCTGCGCGTCAACTACCTGTTCCGCGGGCCGCGCGCCGGCGGCGCGGAGGCGTTCACCGAAGCCCTGGCGACCTGGCCTGCCATGGAGGACGGCGACGAATGGCTCCGGGTGGGCGGTGTCAAGCTCGGCGTGGACGGGGGCTTCGAGGGCGGCCTGATGCGCGACCCCTACGAGGAGCCGTGGGGTGAGGGCGGCACCTTCCACGGGCTGCAGACCGTGCCCACCGACGACTACATCGCCTCGGTGCGCGAGCTTCACCGTCGGGGCTGGCGGGTCGCCACCCACGCGGTGGGAGACGCCGCCATCGACCTCGTCCTCGACGGCTACGAGGCCGCCGACGCCGACGCGCCCATCACCGGCCAGCGATGGGTGATCGAACACGGCTTCATCCCGCGCGACGACCAGCTCCCGCGCATGCGCGACCTCGGCCTTGCCGTCACCGCCCAGCACCACCTGTACGTCGCCGCCCCGAGCCTGGTGGAGTACTGGGGGGCGGACCGCGCCGCCTGGACCACTCCCGTGCGCGCCTACCTCGACGCCGGCATCCCGGTCTCGCTGGGCAGCGACTCGCCCGTCGTCCCGTGGGATCCCTGGTCCGTGCTCCACCACTTCACCACGCGGGGGACCATCAGCGCCGGCGTCCACGGCGCCGCCCAGCGCATCTCCCGCGAGGAAGCCCTGCGCGCGATGACGCAGGGATATGCCCACCTCACCTTCGAGGAGGCCGACAAGGGCTCGCTCGAGCCCGGCAGGCTCGCCGACCTGATCGTGACCGCGGAGCACTACCTCGACTGCGCCGACCCCTGCCTGGAGACCATGCAGGTCGACATGACGGTCGTGGGGGGAAGGGTGGTGTACGAGCGGTAGGGGCTGCTGGACCATCCACGAGGGTCAGCGTGTTTCCCCGCCATCTTCCGTCAACCCGTCCGTCCCGCCCACCAGGAATTCCCGCCCACCCCGCCGGATCCGATACGGCCGCTTCACGACCGGAACGACGACGTAGTCCCGCCCGCGCGGGTACCGACTCCGAAACGCTCTCACCGCTCGAACGTCGACCTCATCCGGATCGATCCTGCACTCGAACGTGTCCACCACGCCCTCCTGCCGCCGAACCACGAAGTCGATCTCTCGTCCCGCCTTGTCGCGCCAGTAGAAGATGTTCTCGTCGAGGTGCCGGAACCGGAGGGAGTCCAGCACCAGATGCTCCCAGAGCAGCCCGCGGTCGTCTTCGCGGATGCGCGTCCACCCCTTCTCGAAGGTGACGAAACCCGTATCGAACGCGTAGCACTTCGGCCTGCTGACGATTTCGCCACCTCCTCCACCCCGGAAGGGGCGTAGAAGATGAACGGCATGGGCGATCTCCAGGGCTTCGAGATAGGACTTGACGGTTGGCCGGCTCAACTCCGTCAACCGTGAGAGCCGACTGTAGTCGACCTGGCCCGCGCTCCACCTCAGCAGCAGGCGGAACAGCGAGAGAAACCCTTGGCGATTGCGGACCGAAAACAGCTCGAGAATGTCCCTGGCGTAGAAGCTGTCGATCCACTCGGCGAACGCGTGCGGGGATTTTCTTCGCCGCAGCAGCGACTCCGGCAGTCCACCGTGCAGCCGCCGCCGGTCGAGGTCCGCGATTCCGAACGGCTCTTCGCACTCCTCCCAAAGCACCGGGCACAGGTAGATGGCCCGTTTGCGTCCGGTCAGCGAGTCCCGGAACTTCCCGGTCGCGGCGAGCGTGGACGAACCGGTCGCCAGGATTCGAAGCCAGAGCACGCCTCGTGGAGGGCAGGTCGCAGTTCAGGTACACCACATCCGGCACCATCCGGACAAGCGAGGTCTTCCCGACCCGCCTCCGCGCCCGGATCTGGAAGTGGAACAGATGCACCGGGATGTCGACTTCCTCGGCCACGCGGATGGGGCGTTCCGGATCGGGCGTATGCCGACCGCCCGAGGTGCCTTACAATTGGTGGCCGCGAACCAGGACCAGCAATGTCGGCGGGCCGACCGGTGCTCCGGGACGCCCGCTGAACCAGGCGCACGCCCCATGACCCCACTCACCTGCCGGAAGTCCGCCTTCTCCCTCGACCCGGGCATCCACTACATCAACTGTGCGTACCTGAGCCCGCTCCCGCGCGCAGTCGAGGAGGCCGGCATCCGGGGCATCCGCGCCAAGTGCGCGCCCAGCGGGATCGGACCCGCCGATTTCTTCGACCCCTGCGATGAGCTCCGCAGCCGCTTCGGCCGCCTCGTCAACGCTCCCGCCGAGAACATCGCCATCATCCCGGCGGCTTCCTACGGTGTGGCGACCTGCGCCCGCAACATCGACCTGCAGCGAGGCGCCAACATCGTGCTCACCGCCCGCCAGTTCCCCGGCAACGTGCACACCTGGCGGCGGCTCGCCCGCGAGCGGGGGGCGGAGGTGCGGATGGTCGACGCGCGCCCGGGCCCCGGCTGCGGCGAGCGCTGGAGCGACCGGATCCTGGAGGCCATCGACGCCAGAACTGCGGTCGTGACCATGGGCGCCGTCCACTGGACCGACGGCACCGTCTTCGACATCGACGCCATCGCCGCCCGCGCGCGCGAAGTCGGGGCGTACCTCATCATCGACGGCACGCAGTCCGTCGGGGCGATGGACTTCGATGTGGCCCGCATCCGGCCCGACGCCCTCATCTGCTCCGGCTACAAGTGGCTGATGGGGCCCTATTCCATCGGCCTGGCCTATTTCGGACCGCGCCTTCTGGACGGCATTCCGCTGGAGGAGACCTGGATCGGCCGCGAAGGCAGCCGCGACTTCGCCGGCCTCGCGGGCCATTACCCGGATGGCTACGAACCCGGCGCCACCCGCTACGATGTCGGCGAGCGCAGCAACTTCATCCTGGTGCCGATGATGAACGCCGCCCTCGAACTGGTGATCGACTGGACGCCCGCCCGCATCGCCGAGTACTGCCGCAACCTCACCACGGAGTTGATCGAACGCGCGCGCGAGGCCGGATTCGGGGTCGAGGACGAACCGTGGCGCGCCCCCCACCTCTTCGGGCTCCACGCCCCCGCCGGCCTCGACCCCAGGGCCGTGAGCGAAGCCCTGGCAGCCCGAAACGTACACGTGTCGCTGCGCGGAAGCGCGCTACGGATCTCGCCCCACGTCTACAATGACGAGACGGATGTGGCCGCGCTCTGGGACGCGCTGCGATCTGTGCTCCGTCCCGGCGGCTAGTTCAGCAGGGTGCCCACCGCCTCGGGCGGGGCCTGGAAGTGGAAGCGCGGGATCGGAGCGCGGAACAGGGAGCCGTCCCGTCGCCGGAAGTGGTAGAATCCTTCCATGTGGCCACTTGGACCGCGGAGTACGCAGAAGCTCTGGTAGCGATGCGCTTCGCCCGGCCGAAGCACCGGGAGCTCGCCCACGACACCTTCCCCTTCGACTTCGTGGTCGCCCGCGACGGGATCGTGGATCTGCCAGTGGCGCCAGAGGAGCTGCGCCGTCTCGCCGCCCACGTTGCTGATGGTGACGTCGTAGGTGAAGACGTACCGGAAGGCGCGCGGCTCGGAGTATCGGGCCGCGTACTCGGGACGAACCGTGATCGTCATCGCGTCCGTCTCCACCGGCGGGCGGGCGTCGGCGTTGGGCTGATTCGAGGACACGCCGTTCCCCTCGCTCGCCTGCTCCCGCCCGGAAGGTTCGCCGGGTCGATGGCTTCCCACGGTCGATCCGCGCTCGCTAGATTGGTTCGCTGACTATCGCACCCATTACGGACCCTCGCACAGGACCTGCCGACATGCAAGGAGCCACGCTTCTTCCCGAATTCGATCACGAGAGCCAGAACACGCGCCGGATGCTCGAGGCCATACCCGACGAGCATCTCGAATACCGCCCCCATGAGAAGTCGTGGACGATGCGGGAACTCGCCACGCACGTCGCGACCATCGGGGGCTGGACGCGGCCAACCTTCGAGCAGGACGAGATCGACCTGTCGCAGCCCTGGGAACAGCAGCAGTTCGCAAACTCCGCCGAGATCGTCGCCGCGTACGACGCGACCATCGCCGACGCCCGCGAGGCCCTGGAAGCCGCCTCGGCGGAGACCTTGCAGGAGATGTGGACGCTCCGTTCCGGCGACACCGTCCACTTCACCATGCCCAAGGGCCAGGTCTTCCGCTTCTTCGTCATGAACCACATCGTGCACCACCGGGCCCAGCTCGCCGTCTATCTGCGCGAGTGCGACGCCCCCGTGCCGGGGATGTACGGTCCTTCGGCCGACGAAGGCTTCTGAGGCTGGACCCACGCACGAAACCACACCCTGCAGGAGGCCGACATGAAGCGTTGGGGATTATTCATTCTGAGAATCAGCACGGGATGGCTGCTGGTCATGTGGGGGCTCGACAAGCTGGTCAACGTCGACCACGGAGTGGCGGTCGCCGACTCGTTCTACTTCGGGATCGGCAACAGCGCCATCTTCCTCAACGCGTTCGGCGTGCTGGAGGCGCTGCTCGGGGTGCTGGTCGTGCTCGGGCTTTGGCGCAGGCGGACCTACCCGGTGATGTTCCTCATCCTGGGCGTCACCGCGGTCGCCGTGTGGCGATCCGTGCTCGACCCCTGGGGCTGGTTCCTCGAGGGCGCGAACGTGCTCTTCTACCCGTCGATCATCATCGCGGCGGGCGCCGCCGTGCTGTGGGGCACGATGGATGAGGACCAGATGGCCCTCGACCACCGCATGAGCCGGGGCTGAAGCCGACGGCGAACGACCGCCGGCCGCCGGGAGGACGCGCGCGTTGGCCCGCCCGCCGGATGAGCGGGGACGGAAATTGATCGGTCGCACGGGTCCGGTCGCGTCCGGCGACCGCATCATCAGCCTCGATGTCCTGCGGGGCTTCGCCGTCCTCGGCATCCTGGTCATGAACATCCAGTCGTTCGCGATGCCGTCGGCGGCCTACACCAATCCGACCGCCTACGGCGACCTCACGGGGACGAACCTGCTCACCTGGGTGGCTAGCCACCTGCTCGTCGACCAGAAGTTCATGACGCTCTTCTCGTTCCTGTTCGGCGCGGGCGTCTGCCTGTTCGCGGAACGGGCCGAAGCCCGCCGCGGCCGTTCGGCCGGGCTGCATTACCGGCGCATGTTCTGGCTGCTGCTCATCGGCCTCGCCCACGCCTACCTGCTCTGGCCGGGAGACGTGCTGGTGACCTACGCGGTGTGCGGTTGCCTCGTCTTCCTGCTGCGGAACCGCGCGCCCGCGACGCTGTTGGTCATGGGCCTGGTGGTCATGTCGGTGGCCACCTTCCTGTCCGTCAGCTTCGGCCTGATCGCGCCCGCGCTCCCCGAACGGGAGACGGCGGACATCGCCGCCGCCTGGGCGCCGGCCGCCGCCGAACTCGAGGCCAGCCTGAGCGCGTACCGTGGCGGCTGGCTGGCGCAGCAGGAACAGCGGGTTCCCGATACCCTGATGATGCAGATTTCCGTCCTTCCCTTCCTCACGCTGTGGAAAGCCGCGGGCGTCATGCTCCTGGGCATGGCCCTCTACCGCTGGCGAATCCTCGACGCCACTCGCAGCGACACCTTCTACAGCCGCCTGGCGCTCATCGGATTCGGAGTCGGGACGCCCGTGGTCGCGGCGGGGATCTGGTGGAACTTCGACGGCGGCTGGAGCTGGGAGCGTTCCTTCTTTCTCGGTTCCCAGTTCAACTACTGGGGAAGCCTGGCGATGGCCCTGGGCTACATCGGCTTCGTGATGCTGGCCATCCGCCACCGATGGCTCCCCGCCCTGCAGGCTCGCCTGGCCGCCGCCGGCCGTATGGCGTTCACCAACTACCTCGCGCAGACTGTCCTCTGTACGACCATCTTCTACGGGCACGGGTTGGGGCTCTTCGGAAGCGTCGAGCGCTGGCAGATGCTGCTGGTCGTGTTCGGCGCGTGGGCGCTCCAGCTCTGGTGGTCGCCGCTGGTGCTGCGACGGTACCGTTACGGCCCGCTGGAATGGGGGTGGCGGACGTTGACCTACGGAAGGATTCCGGGACGGTAGACGGGGCCCGCGAGAGCTTCTCCGGAGAAGGTTCATGAAGAGGCCTGGACTCACGACATTCGCCGCGACCGGCCTGGCCGCCTGGGCTACCTTGATCTCCGCCTGCGCCCAGCAAGCGGGCCGTGCGGGTTTCGAGGCCGAGGCGGAACTGTTCGAGGCAGCCTGCGCCGGCTGCCACACCGCCGCGGGCGAGAGCCGCACACCCGGGACCATGCTCCTGAGGGGGCTTTCGCCGCGCGCGATCGTCGCATCGCTCGAGGACGGCGTCATGCGGGCTGAGGGCGCCGACCTGACGCGGGAGCAACGCATCGGGCTGGCCGAGTACCTGACCGGACGCGACCATGCGAGCGAGACTCTGCCCGCGTCGGCCTTTTGCGCCGACCACGGCCGGCGGGAGCTGGACCTGGACGCGGTCGTCTCGATGGGATGGGGCGGGAACCTGGAGGCGACGGGATTCCAGTCCGGCGAACTGGCCGGCCTCAGCGCCGATGACCTTCCCGATCTGGAGCTGCGCTGGGCCTTCGCCTTCCCGGACGCGGGAGAGGTGCGCACCAAGCCGACCGTCATCGGGGACGCCGTGCTCGTGGGCGGGCCGTTCGGCGAGGTGCTGGCGCTCGATGCGGCCACCGGGTGCGTGCGCTGGAGCTTCGAGGCGGACGCCGCCGTGCGGGGAGCGGTGCTGGCGGGGGAGAGCCCCGAGGGCCGGACGACCGCCTGGTTCGTCGACTACCGCACCAACGCCTACGCGCTCGACGTGACCACCGGAACCGTCGTGTGGAAGTACCAGGTCGGATGGCATTCCACCTCGAACACCACGGGGAGTCCCGCCCTTCACGACGGCCGGCTCTTCGTACCCATCTCCTCACTGGAAGTCGCCGTTGCGGGCGATCCCCGCTACGAGTGCTGCACCGCCTCGGGAGCGGTGGCCGCTCTCGACGCGATGACGGGCGATGTCCTGTGGTACCATCGCGTCATTCCCGGATATCCGGAGGAAGCGGGGACAAACGATGCCGGCACGCCCTTGTGGGCCCCCTCAGGCGCGCCGGTCTGGTCCAGCCCCACCGTCGATACGGCGCGCGGACTCGTCTACGCCGGGACGGGGGAGAACTATACGCGGCCGACCACGGCAAACAGCGACGCCATCATCGCGATCAACATCGACACGGGAGAGCTGGCGTGGTCGTTCCAGGCCACTTCGGACGACGCCTTCACCATGGCCTGCACATCGTCCACGGCTCGCCAGAACTGCCCCGACCCGCCGGGTCCCGACTTCGATTTCGGCATGTCCCCGATGCTCGTCAGGCGGACCGACGGAAGGGAGATCCTCGTGGCGGGCCAGAAGTCCGGGGTGGTCTGGGCCCTCGATCCGGATGACGAGGGAGCGGTGCTCTGGTCGACGAGGGTGGGAAAGGGAAGCGTGCTCGGCGGAATCCACTGGGGCATGGCGACCGACGGCCGGTACGCCTACGCGCCCAACGCGGACCGGGACATCGTAATCGTGGACGTGAATCCCGAGCGGGCCCCGGCGCCGGGCATGTACGCCCTGGACCTGATCAGCGGCGGGATTGTCTGGAGCGTTCCGGCCCCGGAGGACTCGTGCGCGGGCAAGCGAAGGTGCTACGCCGCCTTCTCCGCGGCACCCGCGGCGATTCCGGGCGTGGTCTTCTCGGGGGGACTGGACGGACACATGCGGGCCTACGCGGCGGCGGACGGACGGGTCCTGTGGGACTTTGACACGACCGAAGTCACGGAGACGTCCAACGGCGTGCAGGGCAGAGGGGGGGCCATCGACGGCCCGGCTCCGGTGGTCGCGGGCGGTATGTTGTTCACCAACAGCGGCTACGCCCCGTTCGGCCAGATGCCCGGCAACCTGCTGCTGGCGTTCGGAGTCCGGTGACTCGGCCCGCCATGCCCGTGACCGGAGGACAGGGATGACTGGATGCGGAAGGTTGGTCGCGCCCTTGCCGGCGGCCATGGTCTTGCTGATATCGGCCTGCGCCGGGAGCGACGGCATCCCCCGGACGGCGTCCGGCCACCCGGACATGAACGGCTTGTGGCAGGCGCTCGGGAACGCGCACTGGGACCTCGAGCCGCACGCGGCCCGCGCGGCACTCGCCATGCAGCCCGGCCCGGTGGTCCCGGTTCCGGCGAACGAGGTCCTCGCCCTGGGCGCCGTCGGATCCGTCCCCTCCGGCTACGGCGTCGTCGAAGGAGGCGAGATCCCCTACCTGCCCGAGGCGCTGGCGCTCCGCGACGAGAACCGGGAGAGGTGGCTCGAGCGCGATCCCGAGGTCAGGTGCTACCTGCCGGGCGTGCCGCGCGCCACCTACATGCCCTTCCCCTTCCGCATCTTCCAGAGCGAGAGCAGGTTCTTCATCGCCTACGAATACGCGGGCGCGATGCGCGACATCTACCTCGAGGACCCCGGGCCGCCGCAGGTGGATTCCTGGATGGGCCAGTCCCACGGCCGCTGGGAGGGCGACACCTTCGTGGCCGAGGTGACCGGCTTCAACGGCAGGACGTGGCTTGATCGGGCGGGAAACCACCATGGGCCCGGCCTCAGGGTCACCGAACGCTACACGATGACCGGCCCCGACCACATCCTGTACGAGGCGGAACTCGAAGACCCGGAGACGTTTTCCCGCCCCTGGACCATTCGCATGCCGCTGTATCGCAACATCGACCCGAACGCCCGCCTGGGACAGTTCAAGTGCGTCGAGTTCGTGGAGGAACTGATGTATGGACACCTGCGCAGGGACCCGATCCCGCGCTAACCGCGCCAACAGGCCTGGCGGATTCCGGGAGGACAGGCGATCCAGCCCGGCCGGGACGCGGAAGATCAGTGGCTTGACTGCAGCTGCGAGCATCCCGGCAGCCGGGAGATTTGACCTCGGATTCGACCTGCGGATATCGTGGAGAATGAATCGTTTGGATTGCAGCACCCTTGCGCGCCACCGGCGACGTTCATTGGTGCTTTCGGGCGCGCACCGGGTTGGCGCGGACGTCGCCGCGAGACCCGTGGAGATGCTGATCGCGACGCTGGCCCTGTCACTCGGTCCGTCTCTGTTCGCCACTCCGTTGCGCGCCCAGCAGCCGGAGCGCCCATCGACGAACTGGACGATGCCGCGCACGCCCGCCGGGCACCCCGACCTGCAGGGCAACTGGACCAACGCCACGGTCACGCCGATCCAGCGCCCCGAGGGACAGGGGCCGGTCTTCACCCAGGAGGAAGTGGCGCGGATCGAAGGGCGCGTCCTCGAGTCGCGGGCCGAGGGCTACGCCGACAGCGACCCCGACCGGGAAGCCCCGCCCGTGGGTGGCGTCTTCACGGGAGACGCCCGCTTCGACGCCGCGACGGGAGGCACCGGCGGATACAACGCCTTCTTCATCGACGCCGGCGAGCGCATCGCCATCTTCAACGGCGAACCAAGGACTTCCCTGATCGTCGATCCGCCCAACGGACGAGTCCCCGACCTGAACGAGGAGGGCCGTGAGCGCGTCACGGAGCGCCGCCGGTTCGCTCGGCGGTTTGGCGCCTACGACAATCCCGAGAATCGGCCGCTCGGCGAGCGCTGCATCATGTCGTTCGGGTCGAACGCCGGGCCGCCGATGCTCCCGAACTACTTTTACAACAACAACTACACGATCGTGCAGACGCCGGACCACATGATGATCATGACCGAGATGGTCCACGACGTCCGCATCATCCGGCTCGGGGAGCCGAAGCGGCTGCCCCCGCATATCCGCCCGTGGATGGGCGATTCGTGGGGCCGCTGGGAGGGAGACACCCTCGTCGTGGAGACCACGAACCTCCATCCCGACCAGACCCTGCAGGGCATCCCTCCCTCCGGCGAGATGAAGGTCGTCGAGCGCTTCACGCGGGCCGACGAGCGCACGATCAACTACGAGTTCACCGTCGAGGATCTGCGCATGTTCTCCCGGACCTGGAGCGGCGAAGTGCCGTTCACGCGGCTCGACGGACTGGTCTACGAATACGCCTGTCACGAAGGCAACTACTCGCTCGAAAACGTGCTTCGCGGCGCGCGGGCGCAGGAACGGAGGCAGTGAGATGCGCGGGATGGATGGCGGCTCCGCCGGAGGCAGAGGTACCGCAGGCGATGCGCGGTGCGGCGCGACGCTATTGGCGGCCGGCGTCGCGCTGATGGTGGTGGTCGCGGCTCCGCTAGTCGCCCACCATGCCTTCGGCGCCGAATTCGACCGCAACGCGCCGATCAGGCTGCAGGGCCGGATCGTGAGGCTGGAGTGGGTGAACCCCCACACCTGGATTCACCTGGAGATCGAGAACGAGGACGGATCCTCCGAGGTCTGGGCCGTGGAGGGAGGAACCCCCAACGTGCTGCTCAGACGGGGGTTGCGCAGGGACTGCCTTCAGCCCGGCACCGAGATCATCGTGGACGGCTACCAGGCCAAGGACCACTCGCTCAAGCGCGCCAACGGACGCGACGTGACCTTCACCGACGGCAGCAAGATCTTCCTGGGGTCGTCCGGGACGGGCGCGCCCTACGATGAGGACCTGATCAGGGCTCGGCGGGAACGGGGGCGGTGTTAGGGCCTGCCGGGCCCGCTACGAAAACCCGATCCACCTCCCCGCCGCCGCCACGGTGAACCACAGGGCCAGCGAGACCGTGCCGACGATGCGGCCGGTCGCGCCAGGGTCGTCCGCTTCGCGACGGGCCACCCGCTCCCGCACCGCGAAGGTGAAGGCGAGCGCCACCGGCAACGTGCACATCTTGACCCAGAACGAAGTGTTGTAGTAGGCCCTTATCGCCTCGGAGAGGAAGAGCGGCACGCCGGTGGCCGCCATGAGCACCAGGCTTCCGACCAGCCACGGACGCGCGTTGCGCGCAAGCCGGGCCACCGGCTGGGAAGTGAGGCCCAGGCCGAGCAGCCGGAGATCCACGACCAGCAGGGCGCCCCCGAGGACGCAGAGCCCGATCAGGTGTACCGCCTCGAGGATCGGGAAGGCCCACACCGATTCGGCGACCGCCCGGCCGATCAGCGTCGACTCGCACCAGCGGAAAAAGGGTTCGAGCACGGTCGTCTACTCCGCCCCGGCGGCACCCACGGCGCACCCCGCCACCCGGTTCACCCATGCGGGCTGCGGCTGAAGGTCGCAGTCGAACCAGTTGTAGGCGATCAGGCGGCCGGCGATTACTACCACCGCCCAGGCCGTGAGGGACACCGCGCCGGCGATCCGCGCGGTACGCGGGGGCGTTGCGTCCTCGTCCCAGTCGCCCGCCCTGCGGTGCGCGCCGGCATGGAAGATCGCAGCGTTGGCGCCGGCCAGGACCAGCACGGCAACCTTCGCCCGGAAGAAGAGGTTGTGGTAGTAGCGGAGCGGCTGCGAATAGAAGAGGAGGAGGCCCGTCACCGTCATGACGGCGAAGCCGATCCGCGTCCACGGAAGCAGCCGTCCGGTGAACGCCGTAACGGGCACCTTGCGGAATGCGATTCCGACGAGGCGGAGGTCCATCATGACGGTGGTGCCCACGAAGAGACCGAGCGTGAGGACGTGCGACGATTCCACCAGGGGCCACACATACAGCGACTCCAGCAGCGCCACGCTCCAGGACGTCTCGCCGAGCCAGCCCAGAAAGCGCTCGATCACGGGATGCGCTCGATCACGGGATGCGCCGGATCACGGGACTTCCGGGCCCGCGTCGTAGGAGGGGCGCAGGGTCTCGGTGGCGTAGACGGCATGGCACCCTGTGCAGACGAGGTACACGTCGCCGCCCGCCTCGAAGACGGCGTCGGGATCGCGGGCCTGG
>JAJEBS010000083.1 GCA_022822425.1 Gemmatimonadota bacterium
ATGCTGGAGAAGTACGAGGTGTGTTGCGGCCTGTTCCACGGCTTCGACTACTCCGGCTGGATCGACGGTACGCCGGCTGACCGCGTGAGTCTGTTGCCAGGAGCCCAGGAACACATCCTCGCGCAGGAGAATGGCAAGGAGCGCTGTCTCTGGGCAGTCCGCGAACTCTCGCAAGCCTTCGCACTCGCAGTCCCTCACGAGGAGACGATCCGAATCCGCGACGACGTGGCGTTCTTCCAAGCCGTCCGTTCGGTGCTGGCCAAGCGCGCCGCGGGAGAGGCGCGTCCCGAAGAAGAGTTGGACTATGCCATTCGACAAATCGTGTCGCGGGCCGTGGCATCGGAGGGCGTCGTCGACATCTTCGCCGCGGCAGGGCTCGAGAAGCCTGACATCTCGATCCTGTCCGAGGAGTTCCTGGCCGAAGTGCGAGGAATGAAGCAACGCAACTTGGCGGTCGAACTGCTGCAGAAGCTGCTCAAGGGCGAACTGGCGGTCCGCAAGCGAAGGAACGTCGTCCAGGCGCGATCATTCGCCGAGATGCTTGAGCAGACGGTCCATCGCTACGGGAACAGGGCCATCGAGGCCGCGCAGGTCATCGAGGAGCTGATTCAGCTGGCCCGCGACATGCGGGAAGCCAACGCTCGCGGTGAAGAGCTAGGGCTCTCCGAAGACGAACTCGCCTTCTACGATGCGCTTGAGACCAACGACAGCGCCGTTCAGGTCCTCGGCGACGAAACGCTACGCGACATCGCCCGCGAATTGGTCGAGATCGTGCGGAACAACGTCAAGATCGACTGGACGCTTCGTGAGAACGTCCGCGCGAACCTGCGTCGGCTGGTAAAGCGCATCCTGCGGAAGCACGGATACCCACCTGACAAGCAGGAGAAGGCGACGCGGACAGTGCTCGAACAGGCGGAGGTGCTGTCGGCTGAGTGGGCGGTATGAGTGAAGACACCTGGGGCCGCCGAGCGCACGGGCTGTTGCTGAACGCTATTCAGAAGCGGGCTTGGGGCGAATCGCTTGACGAACTCGATCCAAGCGACCTCGTGGATGTACTTCAGCCAGCCATTTCGGACGCGATCGAAGCGGTAGACGAGCACGGAACGACGGTGACGATTCTGCTCGATCTCTACCGACGATACGCCGGGTCGGATTCGGAGACCGTATCCATGCTCCTCCGGGCGTCCAAGTGGACGGGTTCAGGCGCATTGACTGCGGCATGCGAACGGGCCATGCAGCAAGCGGGTCCAGAGGTCATCGAGCTGCTCCGTGATGTCTTGACCGACGACGCGGACGAGGAAACGACCGTTGACTTCCTGTTCGGCGTGTGTCGTGTCGCCGTCGATGCGATTGCAGATCCGGGGGAGAGGTTGCACGTCCTCAGAACGGTGTACGAACAGGCGGTCGATGCGACCAACGACCCGGCTATAGCCGAGTCCCTTCGGGAACGCCTAGAGGTTGCACTCAAGCAAGACGAGCGACGGGCAGTTGAAATGCTACTGGAGCACTACCAATATGAAGTGGCAGACGACCCTTGGCCGCTTCTCGAGGCGATGATTGGGCGCCTTTGGACAGGTCAGGAGTTGGCGTCCGGCGATCAAGATACCACGGAAGTTCTTATGCAAGCCCTTCGAGAAACGGTGGCGGATGAGGGCGTAGAGCAGTTGTGGGAAGGCTACCAGTACCTCTTGAGCGAACTGGGCGAATTCGGAGGACTGGAGAATGCCGAGGCGCTGCTTGAGGTGTACGAGAGGGCTGTCGACGCCGTGAATGACTCCAAGTGGGTTGCGGACCAACTGTTTCAGATCTGCGACGACATCGCCTGCGCGCATGACGACATGTCGTTCTGGCTCCCCGATCGGGTGCAGGTCTCCCAAGCGTGTAAGGACACGATCGACGCAGTGGGAGGACCAACGGCCACCAGCAAGGCGATTTCCTGGGCACTAGAGTTGGCCGTGCACGGCACAAGTGATCCTTGGGGCGTACTGGCGAAGGCCTTCCACGAGGTAGAGAGGAACGCCAGCGATGACAAGAGGGAGTGGATTGCCCACGCTGTGGTTCGCGCCTCTCAGAGAGCAATGAGCGATCTGATGTCCAGTGCTCTGAAGTCTGCCCATAGGGCGATCAGGGATCGCGAAGGCATCGTTGACCTTCTGCAGCAGGCCGCTGAGCGCGAGCGGGTATTTTGGCTCTTTCGAGAGGTCCAAAACGCGCGCGGGGCGGATCGACAACGCTATGTTGAGTGGCTCTTCGAGGCGCTTTCGGAAACAGGACCTGATGACGTTACCGGCTCCTTTGCAGGCGAACCGGACGCCCCACCGTTGTTCCGGGCCTTCATGGTGGCGGCAACGGCCCTCAACGAGCCGACAACTGCCGCCAACTTGCTAGCCACCGTCTACATGGCGACTCAGCGAAAGGAAAATGGTATTGACTTGGAACACGCGCTTCGTGCTCTCGCGGAAGCCCTAGCGGCCTTGGGTGATCCGGCTAGCGAGGCCACGGTCATGTACAACGCTTACATCACCGCCATCGACGATGGTAACGATCCGGCGCCAGCTGTAGAGGCACTCCTGGACGCCACCGAACAGGCTATAGAAGAAGCAGACGACCCGGCGCGGGCAGTCGAGGTGCTGCTCAGCGGCCTCTCCGTGCCGCCGATCGTTTCACCACCCACTCCCGCCTGGGCAACGTACCTGTATACGCAGACCCTTCACGCCGACGAGGGACTGTCTTCGCCGAAGGACTGACCCGATGTCCTCCGAGACTTCGCGTCCTGCGCGCGTTCCGGCGTGTGTTGTCAGTGGAGACTAACACGGGGATCGCGATGAGCGAGAATAGCAAGAGGATTTGCCAGCGAAGAGAGAGTTATTTCTGTCATCGGCTCGATGCCGCCGATGTGCATGAGTTCAACCGAACGATAGCCACGACCGGAGTGGCACAACCGCCGGTTTCCGACGTGATCGTGGTCTTCAACGTCGGTGCAAGTGAATGCTATATTGTCTTCCTTCATCAGGTGAACCACGGCTCTCCTGCCACTCCACGAGTTGGGGAACTCATAAAGTTGTCTGAACAGCAATTCGCGCCACATCGTGCCAGAGAGCTCTGGCTGAGAACACCCGCGTACTATCGGAAAACCGAGAGCTCTGACAAAAAACCTACGGATCCGCACGACGGATTTCTGACCAAGGACGCCACGCCCTGGATGCGGCGAGCACTAGCGTCGAAGGTTGACCCCAGCGATAGTCTCAGCGGGACGATGACGTTCTCCTCTCCTGAGGAGCCTTGGGTCTACTGCACTTCGATCTCGCCAACGAGTGGGGCTGAGACGAAGGAGTTGAAAGCGAGATTCCCCAGGTATGACGCAATGACTACCATCAAGGATCCAGACTCCTTCGCGGTGCAGTTGGGAATCGATTTCGCGATCAGCGTAAGAAAGTCGATCCATGTCGAAATCGGTCCAATCGAAAAACTGGCATATGCCCAAAGCAGCTACACGGTGGGTCTTTGGGAAGGCAAACATCACCTTGACAAGGTCATCCGTGTGTACCATGGCCCAGTGGTCTACGAGGACCAATCCGGCGTCTTGGGGTTCGTGGAGGATGCCGTCGACTCCTCAATGGTCCCCACGGGCTGGTTCACAAAGAAGACGAAGTTCTCCGGGGAGCGAGAATACCGTTTTGCCGTGTCCACTCTCGGAAAGCCGCGAACGGATACCTTCAAGCTACGTATATCCGACAAGTTGAGAAGGCTTATCGCCAAAGCGTGACCGACGCGACGCGCCGACCTCGCAGACCGGTGGTGTAACCGGCAGGCACATACCGACTTACGCCGCCAACTCCGCCTGCACAGCCTCACGGTCCGACCACACTACGGGCGACACGCCGTAGCTGCGGATCGCCGTCACGACCTGTTGTGTAACCGGTCGATCCGAGTCGTTCAGAATCGCGTAGGCGCGGGACTCAGGGGACCGCACAGCCTTGGTGTCCAGCCATGCGAAAGCTACGGTTTGCGCAGTCTGTCGATTGGGACGGTTGATCGTACGAACGATACGCTCCGGTGCCCTCCGGGACCTAGGGATGACGACATCGAACAGGTGATCGTAACCGCTCTGCCCACTGAACTTGACTTTCGGCGTGTGCCGGATGTCATGAACATCGAGCCAATTGACCACATCCTCATAGAACAGGTTCGTTACCAAGGGGGCTGCCAAATAGAACATGTCGTTCACGGCAAGCATGGTTTGGATGAGACTGTGCTTACGGAGCGCAAAGTCTTCGGAAACCGCTTGGACCTGAAGAGCCTTATTCTCCAGCTGTACCCCGAACCCGTTCACGGTCATCTTCAACAACTCTCGCCGCTTCGGGCTTTCCAGCTTGCAGCCGCTCTGCTCAAGATCCTCAATCGTGTATCCGTCGTCCGTGAGGACAAATCCGCCGTTGGCGCGTTTGGCGTAGATCTGCAGGTAGTCGTTATGCCGGTCGAGGTACGGCGTCGTGATCTCGACCCATTCGTCGATCTGCCGGAGGACGCTCTTGTCCTTGAGCCATGCGTGGTACGCGTCCAACAGGTGCTGGATGTCCCGCATCATGTGAAGAGTCCCCCTTGTACGAGCGGTGGCCGCGTCACGTTGCAATACTGAAAGAAGTCATCCAACGTCGTCCACAGGTCGGCCAGTTCGCGGAAGCGATCTGCTGGCACGGGAAACGCCCACTTGTCGCCGTAACCTTCTCGATAAACATGGACATGGGGCGTTCCGATCTCCTCACCGTCCGGGTTGCGGTGGGGCGGTCCGCCAAGATCAAGGCGCACGAGCACCACGACCTGCCTACCTCGATTCTGCATTTTCACTTTGCGAAGATCGATCCGGCCACGGCTCATGTCGAGCAGAAACTGCTCCCGCCCATCGACGGAGTGGAGTGGGACCGAGATCGATTCCCCACCCATCGGAAACGCCCAGTCCTGCTCGTTAGTCCGATGCTTTTCCATACCGATTAGGGCGTCAGCCTCGGCCTGCGTCAGGTTAGTCTCGGCCATCAGACGGTCCTCCCGTTACGGCTGGTGTCCCGTACTGCGTGAGTGCGACGTACAACATGGAGGGCGCGGCATTCCCCCGCCACCATCCGAAAGGACTCGACTGCGGTTGAGGGGAACGGAGGAGCTCCAAAAAGCCAGCGAACCCGCTGACTTCCCGTGCGCTTCACAATTCTCCATCGGTGGCTCACTCATCCACCAACGCCCGTCCCACGGTGATGTGATAGACCGTCTGCTGCCGCTCGTAGATCACCAGGACCAGCCCCTCGGACTGCGCTTCCAGGAGCACCCGGCTGAAGATGGCTCCCAGTTCGCGGGACTTGCGGCCCGAGACCGACTCCAGCGCCAGGTCCACCATGCGCTCGACGTGCGGCGCGAACTCGGCGGGTACGCCGGCGAGAATCTCCGGTGGTCGTTCGGCCGGGGGTGCGAACGCGGAGTAGGAGAGGTCCACCGTGGTCCCGAACTCGTGTGAGCTCACGCCGGCGGCCGCGTTCGGGTTCCGCCCCCGCAGCCGTGCCTGCCGCTCGGTCGTGCGCAGGGCGCTCGTGACCTCGATGCGGTACGGCGGAAGCCCCATCTCCGCGAGGCGTTCCTGGAAGCGCCGGCCCAGCTCCTCGAGCAGGACGGACACCTGTGGAACCATGTAGGTGGGGGAGGTGCCGGGGCGAACGATCCAGTAGGCGGTGCTGTCCTCGAGCGGAACCAGCCGCCCGGCCGCGACCAGGGAGTCCCGGGCGGCGCGGTCGGCTACCCGCACGCCGAGCTCGCGGGCGCGGGCTACGTGCGATGCGTTGAGGAAGCGGCGGAGCGCGTTCTCCTGGGCCGTCGTCATCACCGGGAGTGGAGAGAGAATGTCGTTGGCCCTGTCCGCTTCCCGGTCCGTGAGGGCAAGCGCTTGTGACAGGGCCTGCTCGATCTCCACCACCGTAGCCGCCCTGGCCGCCTCTGCGGCCGCATCGACGGCGGCCTGCCGCTCCCGTTCCGCTCTGCCGCACGAGGTGAGGAACAGGGCCAGAAGCGCCATCCCCGGGGCTCCCCATCGAAGCGGGGCCACATCGCCGTTTCTCATCGAAGTCCTCCTGTCGAACGGGTCGCGGGAACGGTCGCGGGTCTACGGGTGTCGACGCTAGACGCGTGCATGACGGCAGGCAAGGAGAGGTGGGTGATGACCAAAGGGGGCAGGCCCGGCGGCGAGCGCGGAGCGCTGGGGATGACTGACGCCGCGGGTTGCACGCCGCCGCCCGGACAGGTCGGAGGAGCGGGCAACCGGAACCTGGCGGTGTCCATCCCATTAGACACTACAGAGCATCGCTTGAACCTCGACCTGCCCTGAACTGCCGATGGCCATCGACCGACCCTCACTCGTCCGGCGGCAACCGCATCGCGGCATCCCGCTCGCGAATGACCGTATCCCGGCCGGAACCGCCCACGCCTTGAGCGCATTCTTCCTTCTGATGTTCGGCCTCGCCGCCGCATCCCCCGCGCAGGCCCAGATCACCGGCTACGTCCTCAACGAGGAGGGTGATCCCGTCCCCGGCGCCGCGGTGGAGGCGTGGGCGGCGGACCGCAAGATCGGCGGCCGGCTGGCCAATGAGGAGGGCTGGTTCCTCTTCCCCGCCGTGATGACGGCACAGATTCGCGCCCTGTACGCGGGACAGCTCGGGTACCATCCCGAAGTGGTCCAGATCGAGGACGGCATCGACGCCTACGAGATCCGGCTCACCCGCGAGCCCATTCCGCTTCCCGAACTGGTCGTGGACGCGCAACGGGACCGCTGCGCCGGCGGGGAGGATCGCGATGCGCGCCGCCTGTGGGAGTACGCGGCCGCGCGCTACAACCAGGGGCTGGACACGCTGGGGGTGGCCACCTACCTGGCGTCGGTGGAGTCGATCCTGCCGGAGGGCGAGGTCGGGACGGTGCAGGCCGCGGGCGAAGCCATCGCCCAGCGCGGCTCCTCCTCCCTGCTCCGCTTCAGCTGGCGGCGGCGCATCGAGCGCGAGGGATACGCGTACCAGATCCGGAGAACGACCCCCGAGCAATCGTATACGTCGTGGGTGTACCCTCCGCTGGAGGCGGATTTCGCCCCGCACTTCGCGGGAGAGTTCTTCGGCGACCGGCACCGCTTCCAGTTCGACAGGTCCGGCGAGCCCGATGGCGACGGGAGCGTGACGCTGGTGTTCTGCGCGCGCGACGACGACCACCCGTCGATGGAAGGCACGCTGGTCATCAGCCCGGACACGACCATCTCGGTTGCCCAGTGGCTGTTCCGCACCCCCGAACCGGTCGAGCACGCGGGTGGGCGGGCGGTCTTCGGCCCGCTCGCGGACGATCCCGGCGACTCGTATCTGCTTCCCATCGAGGGCGTCTTCTGGCGCCGGTCGCCGCCCGACAGCTTCTGGCAGCGGTACCAGAAGTTCGAGCAGTGGATGGTCGCGCAGGGCGACTCGGTGCCTTTCCTTCCCAAGAGGCCCGGCGGAGATTGAGGCGGGGCTCCGGAGACGCCGGAGCGACTTTCGCAAACTCCAGCCAGCCACCGCCATGAGATATCCCGCAGCGTGCGCCGTCGTCATGGTGCTTTGCGCCTGCGCCGACTCCGCGCCGATGCCTCAGCCGCCCGGCGACGGGGACTGGGTCGCCTACGGGCGCGACCCCGGCGGATCCAGCTACTCGCCCCTCGACCAGATCACGCCGGGAAATGTGGGCCAGCTCGAACTGGCGTGGAGCTGGGAAACGGGCGAGGAGCCGATTCCCGGGCCGCTGTCGCCCGTGCGCGGGCAGGAGGTGCGGCCGGGGAACTTCGAGACCACACCGCTGGCCTTCAACGACACCCTCTTCTTCACCACGGCCTACAACCGGGTCATCGCCCTGGAGGGCAGCACCGGGAGGCTCCACTGGGAGTACGATCCGCGCACCGTGGAGTGGGGTCAGCCGCCCAACGGAACCGGCTTCGTGCACCGGGGCGTCGCCGTATGGAGCGGGCCGGGCGAGAGGCGCATCTTCCTCAACACCCGCTGGCGCCTGATCGCGCTCGACGCCTCCAACGGCGAGCCGGTGCAGTCGTTCGGGCACCGGGGCGAGATCGACCTCACCGAGCAGCTGCTCTGGCCCACCAACCGCCTGCACTACACGCAGACGTCGCCGCCGGTGGTCTTCGAGGACCTGGTGATCGTGGGCAACGGGGTGTGGGACGGCTTCGTCTACCCGCGCGATCCGCCCGGCAACGTACAGGCCTTCGACGTGCACACCGGCGAGCTGGCGTGGTCGTTCAACCTGATCCCGCAGCCCGGCGAGCCGGGCAACGAGACCTGGGAGGACGGCAGCTGGGACTACACCGGGCACACCAACGCCTGGGCGCCGATGGTGGTGGATGAGGAGCGCGGGCTCCTGTATGCGGGAATCGGCACGCCGTCCAACGACTACTACGGCGGCCATCGTCCGGGCGACAACCTGTATGCGGAGTCGCTGGTGGCCCTCGACGCGCGCACCGGCGAGTTGGCGTGGCATTTCCAGACGGTGCACCACGGGCTCTGGGACTTCGACCTGCCGGGCGCGCCGGCGCTGCTGACGGTGACGGTGGACGGGCGGGCGGTGGACGCGGTGGCGGTGGCCGGCAAGACCGGCTTCGTCTACACCTTCGACCGGGAGACCGGCGAGCCGGTGTGGTCCATCGAGGAGCGGCCGGTGCCGCCGAGCGACGTGCCCGGCGAGGTCGCGGCCGCGACCCAGCCCTTCCCCACCTCCCCGCCGCCCTTCGCCCGCCAGGGGTTCACCCGCGACGACCTCATCGACCTCACGCCGGAGCTGCGGCGGCGCGCCGAGG
>JAJEBS010000273.1 GCA_022822425.1 Gemmatimonadota bacterium
ATATCACGCCGAGGAAGGGCATGAATCCGAACTCCTCGCGGAAGAGCAGAAGGCCGATCACCACTCCGATGAGCGCAAGCGGAATCGTCGCCAGCACCATCAGGGTCTTGCGGATCGAGTTGAACTGCAGGATGAGCAGGAAAAGAATGATCGCCCCTGACAGCGGCAGGTACTTGTAGACCGCACCCATGTTCTCGGCGGTGTTCTGAGCGTCACCGCCCAGTTGATAGGTGTAGCCCGCGGGCCACGTATCCGACTGTTCTTCCAGGATCGGGATGATTGCCGACGTGATCGCACGAGCGTTGCCGTTTGCGCCAAGCTCGCTGGAGACGTTGATGGTCCGGTTCAAATCGAGCCTTCGGATGCGCGAGTACTGCCACTCGGGGACCAGGGTGGCGACCTGGAGAAGGGGCACGCTGCGGCCCGTGCCCTGAGCGAAGACGTCCATGGTCTCGAGGGAGGCCAGCGTCTGCTGCTGACTCGTCTCGCTCCGCATCAGGATCGGAATCGACTTGTCTCCCTCGCGGAACTCACCGGTCTCGAACCCCTCGAGCACGGTGCGCAGCGAGGTCGCGACGTCCTGGTTCGACACGCCCGCCGCCTGCGCGCGGGACTGGTCGATATCGACGACGAACTTCTTGCTCTTCGGACCCCAGTCGTCCTTCACGTTGCGCGTTCCGGAGACGCCGTGGAGGGCCAGCTTGATACGCTCCGAGATCCCGGCCAGCTCGTCGGGATGGTCGCCGGAGACCTTGATCTCGATGGGAACGCCGCCGCCGCCGGACCCGAGCGAGCCGACCTTGATGTCGGCGTCCGGGAAGCTCTCGAACCCGAACTCGTGGAGGCGCGTGATGATCTCCGGATTGTACTCGAAGGCGGATGACGTCACGAGCAGGTGGGCATAGCCGGAGTTGGCCTCCTCCGGCGCGTAACCGAGGTCGTATGACGCCGGCCCCTCGCCGACGTAGCTCGACCAGCCGAGCACGCCGGGCTCGTTGGCGCTCGAGACGAGCAGGGAGTCCTCCAGGAAGGTCTCGAACTCGGCGACCACCTCGTCGGTGCGCTCGATCCGCGTGCCCAGCGGCAGGTTGATGTCCACCGCGACCGTGTTGCGATCGCTATCCGGGAAGAAGACGAACGGGATGAGCGTGAATCCGCCCAGCGACAGGATGAATGCTCCGGTGATTCCCCCCCAGAACGAGGCGGCGCCGGGCCAGCGCCGCCACGACGGCGTCCTTGTATTGGAGGCGGAGCCGGGCGATGGTGCGATCGACCATCCCGGGCTTCTTCCCGGGATCGCGTCGTCGGCCCAGGAAGATGTAGCAGAACATTGTCGTCACGGTCAGCGCGACGAGCCACGACGAGAGCAGGGCGAGCGAGATCACGACGAAGATCGGGCCGACGATGTCGCCCATCGTGGTCTCGGCGAGAAAGAAGGCGAGGAACGCCGCAGAGGTGGTGAGCGTCGAGATGAGGAGCGGCGCCGACAACTCGCCGCACGCCGCGATCGCCGCATCCTTGCGATCGGCTCCCGCCTCGATCTTGACGACCACCGCTTCGGCCACCACGATCGCGTTGTCGACCATCATGCCCAGCGCCATGATGAGCGCCGCGAGCGTGACCTGGTTCAATCCCTCTCCGACCATGCCCATGAGCATCAGGGTCATGATCGTCACGATCGGGATGAGACTCGCGATCACGAGCCCCGTGCGGAGCCCCATGAAGAAGAGCATGACGGCGAGGACAACCACAATCGCCTGGACGAGGTTGCCGACGAAGTTGTCGATCTTGTCCTGAATGTAGAGGTCGAGCGACGCGACGCGCTGGACGTCGAGCCCGATCGGAAGCCCGGTCCGCCATTGCTCGAGGACCCCGTCGATGTCCCGGCCGAGTTCGATGATGTTCGCCCCGCCCTTGAGGCTCACATGCAGCGTTATCGCGTCGAGCCCGTTGACGCGCACGAGCTGGCGGGGCGGATCGACGTAGCCGCGCCGCACCGCGGCGATGTCCTCCAGCTGCACCAGCTGACCACCGCCGACCGGAATCAGGACGGAGCGGATGCCCGCGAGGTCGTCGAAGTTCCCGGTCGGCTCGAGGATGATGCGCTCGTCCTCGACATTCACCGAGCCGCCGGAGCCCAGGATATTCGTCTGAGCGAGCACGCCCTGCAGGATGCTCGCGGTCAGGTTGTACTCACGCAGGCGCGCGTTGTCGAATTCGACGAAGATGCGCTCCTCCTGCACGCCGCCCAGCTCCACCTTCGCGGCGTCCCCGAGCCTGATGAGATCGTCGCGCAGGTCGTCCGCGTACTCCTTCATCTCGGCGTAGGTGAAGCCATCGCTCGTGAGCGCGAGGACCATGCCGTAGACTTCGCCGATACCCTCGTCGTTGAGGGAGGGCGAGACGCCGGCCGGGAGATCGTCCATCTGCTCCAGATTGCGGCGCAGCCGGTCCCACACCGGCTGGAGGCCTTCCGGTCCGATCTCGTCGCGCAACGTGACCGACACGACGGACAGGCCGGTCCGGGAGGTGCTCGTGACCTCCTTCAGTTCGGAAAGCGCCTGGGCGACCTTCTCGACCTTGTCGGTCACGAGGAGCTCGACGCGCTCCGGGCTCGCCCCCGGGAAGCGTGTCACGATGGTGGCGACGCGGACCGTGTAGGGCGGCATGCTGTCGCGGGCCAGCGAGCTGTATGCGCTCAGTCCCGCGACGACGATCGCGGCGAGCAGCACCCAGGTGACGCGGCTCTGTTCGATGGAGAGGCGTGCGAGGTTCATGGTGCCTACCTCGTCCGCACGCGCTGACCGTCGAGCAGGGTCTGGAGCCCAGCGGTCGCCACGCTCTGGCCCGGCGAAAGCCCCGACACGATCTCGAAACCCTCCGCGGTGAGGCGCCCGACCGTCACCGGCTGCTTGCGGACGGTGCCCTCGCCCTCGCCGATCGACTCGACGACGAAGACGAAACGACCCTCGCCGTCCTCGCCGACCGCCTTCGCCGGAACGACGAGGGCGCCCTCCAGGGAGGAGTCAGCCGGGAACGCGAGGTTCACGCTCGCCGCCATGCCGGCACGGATGTCCCCGGACGGCGTTTCGAGCACCACACGCACCGGATAGGTCGCCGTGGACGCGTCCACCGAAGGCGAAACCTCGGTGACGCGGCCCCGGAACGTGCGATCGGGCACGGCCGTGAACGAGACCGTCGCGTTCATGCCGGGGGCCGTCCGGGCGATGACCGACTCGGGGAGCCCGAGCGCGATATCGAGGCCCGCACCCGCGTTCAGGACGGCGACGAGCTGGCCGGCCTGAACGTTCTCGTCGATCTCCACGTTCACGGCGGAGATCGTGCCGTCCACCGGGGCGTGGATCGAGCCGTAGCCGACCTGCTCCTCCTGGATCCGAACGCTGCGCTCGGCGGACTCGTGGCTCGCTGCGGACGTGCGGAAGGCGTTCCGCGCGTTCTCGTAGTCGCTCAGCGAGGCCGTACCCGACTCATAGAGGGCGCGTGTGCGATCGAGGGCGAGCTGAGCGGTGTTCATCTGCGAGGCCGCCCCGTTCAAAGCCAGCACCGCCTGCTCGTAGGCCAGCCGAGCGGCCACGTTGTCGAGCTGAACGAGGAGCTCGCCGGCCCGCACCCGCTGACCGAGCACGACGTTCAGCTCGGTCACCACCCCGCTGCTGCGGAAGCTGAGGTTCACTACCCGGCCGGTCACCGCCGTGCCGCTGAACGTACGTTCGATCTCCCCGCCGGCGAAGCCCACCTGCTCGTAGACCACCGGCCGAAGGGGCGCCTCGGGTCCCGAGTCGTCGCCTCCGCAGGCGATGAGCATGGCGGCAAGGCCGACAGGCGGACTCCACTTCCGGAACGACCTCGTCATGGCCGGCCTCCCTCGCGGGTCTGAAGGAATGTCTGGAACCGCCGCATGTAGGCATCGTTCAGCTCCGGGGAGCTGAGCATCGTGAAGTGTCCGACCAGGCGCTGCAAACCGACAGCGGTCGCGAGGAAGCTGTACGTCGCGGACGCACGCGCGAGCTGTGCACCGAGATAGTTCGTCTGCGCGTCCAGCAGCTCCACTACGGTATTGGCCCCACTCGCGTACGCGGCCTGGGCCAGCTCGAGACTCTCTCCGGCTGCCTCCTCGGAGCTGAGCGACAGCTGGATGCCGGCGATCCCGCCCGTGAGGTCCAGCACGATGTCGCGCACGGCCCGCTCGATCGCGATCTCGGTGCTCCGCCGGTCCACGCGGAGCTGGTCCTGCTGGATGAGATTCGTCTGCCGGGCGATCCGCCGCTGATTCGAATCGAAAAGCGGTATGGAAGCGCTCACGCCGAGCGAGTAGTACTCGTCGATGAATGCGCCGGCGGGGGGCACACCCGCGCCCCGCTGGGTGAAGGTGCGGCTGAGGTCCAGGCCGGCGGCGATCGTCGGCAGGAAGCGCTCGAGACCGTTGAGCCGGGCGCTCCGACCGACCGCGTCGATGTTGTGGTCGAAGAACCGGAGTTCGGGCGCGTTCGCGACCGCTTCGAGGGCAAGCCAATCCTCGAAGGGCTCTCGCAGCGTGGGGTCGTCCAGGATGAGGCGGATCTCCTCGAAGTCCACGTCCGTGAACGTCCCGCTCTGCATCGTGACGTCGAGTACGTCGATCTCGCGGCTTACCGGCTGGTTGACGAGCTGGTTGATCGCGTGGTGCCCCTGGTCCAGCGCGATCACGGCGTCCACCAGCGCCTGCATGTCCTGCGCGGCCTTGCTCTCGAGCCGGAGCACGTCGCCCCGACCGGTCTGGCCGGCATCGAAGCTCTGAACCGCGATGCGCAGGTTCTGCTTGGTGGCGTCGAGGTTCTGGGCCTGGATCTCGACGTTAGCCCTGAGGATCAGTGCCGTGAAATACGCCGAAGCCGCGTCGAGTACCACGTCCCACTCCGAGGCGCGCAACCCCTCGCGCCGGGCGTCGAGCAGGCTTCTCCGGATCGACATGCCCGCGTTCACGTCGGGGGAGAAGGCCACCTGGTTGAGCGAGACGCCGCCCTGCGTCGCGTACTGTGGATTACGCCCGCCGGAGACGGTCGCGAGATCCTGGTCCAGAACCGTCTGGGTCACGCCGACGCTCAGGCTGGGCAGGTAGTTGCTCCACGACGAGCGGTGGTCCTGCTCTGCGATCCGCACCTCCTGCCGGGCGACCTCGAGGCCGAGGCTGGCCGCGAGCGCCTCTTCGATCAGGTCGAGCAGGGTGTAGCGGCGCTCGGCAAGCGGATTCTCGAACTCGCCCACGAACTCCGTGGTCGTGATGAGGGAGTATCGGATCGGTACACCGATCGCGCGTGCGGTGTGGAGGTTGACGGTGAGCGGCTGGTCCAGATCGAAATGGACGGGCTGGTCGGCCAGCTCCTCGCCATTGACGACCGACTCGACCAGGATCGCGAGGCGCCGAAAGAACGGGTCGAGCCCCTCGCGCGGCTGGTTCGTGGCCAGCAGGCCCATCTCCACATCCTCCCGCCGGGTGCCGGAGAAGGATGGGATGTCGCGGTCGATCAGCAGCGCGGCGACCGTCCGGATCTCCTCGTCGGGGATGAAGAGACTCTCGAGCAGGTAGAGCGCGTCGATGCGGTCGAGGGCTTCTTCGACGTCGGCCGGCGACGCGTATCCCAAGACCTCGAACTCGGAGTCGATCTCCGCCATGAGCTCCTGGAGACGCAGGTCGAGCCCCAGAGTCTCGATGAGCCCCGTGGGCATCACGATCCCGACGCGCCGGAAGTCGTAGAGGCTCTTGAGCGCACGCAGATCGCGCTCGTACGACCTGGCGGAGATCAGGTAGGTGAAGTTCGGGATCCCCGATGTCGCGCCAGGCGGGGGAAGGTCGAGCAGTTCCCGGTGTACGCCTCCGAAGAGAATGGTGGGCTTCGGGTACGCCTCCCGTCCGGATACGACCGAGGCGGAGACGGCACCGAAGGCGATGATGAGGTCCGCGGCGCCTGCGGCCATCTCCTGGTAGATCTCTTCGGCGCGCGCCGGGTCGAAGCCGTTGGCGCGGATGTCGTTCTGCGACAGACCGATCGTCGCCTGCCCGCCAACGACCGCCACGATCTCCGAGCGCACCCGCTCGAACAGCGCGGTGAGCTGGGCGGGGGCCTGATCGACCATGACGCGGATCTCGAGCGTGTCGCGCTGCTGGGAGAGCGCGTCGACCGGGAGCAGGGAGCAAGCGAGGGCGATGGAGAGGGAGAGTGCTTTCATCTTATCTGCTGCTGGCGGCCTGATGGAGGAATCCGAGCGCTGAGCGGCGCCTTTACCCGCGGCAGGTTCGATGCGCTTCCCGGCCGATATCCGCCCGGTCGGGCCGGGGCGCGTAGTCCGTGGATTCCGTGACGCGGATGGTGCGGCCACGGCGGCATGGAGCCTAACCCCGAGTCGGCTCACGCAGCGACAACACCACCCCCACCCCCACCACCGTCAGCGCCCCGATCACGTTGTGCCACAGGAACGATACGTCGGGTGCGCCGAAGGTCACGGCGGCCACCGCGCCCATCCCCACGAGCAGCCCGACGAACGCGCCGGCCGCCCTGGCTCTCGGCACCATCGCCAGCAGGAAGACGCCCAGAATCGAACCGTAGAAGAATGACCCGAACCGGTTCACCACCTCGATCAGCGAGCCGAGGCTGACCGCGTAGAGGGCGACGAAGCAGGCGAACACCCCCCAGAACGCGGTCGCGGCCTTCGAAACCGCCAGGTAGTGGGCGTCGCTCGCCTCCGGGCGGAACCAGCGCCGGTAGAAGTCGATGATGCTGGTGGTCGAAAGGGAGTTCAGCTCCGACGAGATGCTCGACATGGCGGCCGCGATGATCGCCGCGATGAAGAGGCCCGCGAGCCCGATCGGCAGCTCGCCGAGGACGAAGCGGGGGATGATGTAGTTGACGTCGCGGGAGGCCTCACCGGTGACCTCTTCGGCCATGGCCAGCGCCTCGGCGCGGATCTCCTGGACGGTCGCTTCGCGGCCCAGAAACTCGTCGAGGGCGCCCTGGCCGGCGGCGTCCCCGTTGGCGCCAGCGGCCAATCCCGCGGCGCGGCGTGCGGCGTCCTCTCTCAGCGCCAACGCTTCCCCGTAGCGGCCCTGGAGCGCGGCGTACTCCGTCCCCCGCACCTCCACCACCGCGTTCTCGTGGGCCGGGTTGTACAGCAGCGGCGGCGGCTGGAACTGGTAGTAGACGAACACCATCACGCCGACCAGGAGCACGAGCGCCTGCAGAGGGATCTTCCAGTACGCGCTCATCAGGAGCGAGGTGCGCGCGGCGCCGATCGACTTCGCCGCCAGGTAGCGCTGCACCTGGGACTGGTCCGTGCCGAAGTAGGACAGCATCAGGAACGTGCCCCCGATCAGCCCCGACCAGAAGGTGTAGGTCTCGCTGATGTTGAACGAGAAATCGAAGACCTGCAGGCGGCCCGTCGCGCCCGCGATGTGCAGCGCCTCGCCCGGCGAGACCGGCATCCGCACCACCAGCACCACCACCACGGCCAGGAGCGCGAACACGATCAGGACCATCTGCTTGACGTCGGCCCAGGTGACCGCCTGAATGCCGCCCAGCATCGTGTACGCGACGGTCGGAACGCCGATCAGCGCGACGCACCAGAGGAGCGGCCACCCGAATACCGCCGAGAAGACGACTGCCGGCGCCGCGATGATCACCCCGCACGACATCCCGCGCGACAGCAGGAAGAGGAAGGCGGTCAGCGCGCGCGTCCGTGGCCCGAAACGGCGCTCCAGGTATTCGTACGCGGTGAAGACGCCGGCGCCGCGCAGGAACGGCACCAGCGTGACGCCCAGAAGAACCATCGCGAGCGGCAGCCCGAAGTAGAACTGCACGAACCGCAGCCCGTCGGTGGCGCCCTGCCCCGTCGTGCCGATCATGGTCACCGCCGACAGCTGCGTCGCCATCACCGAAAGCCCGACCGCCCACCAGGGCAGCGAGCGGTTCGCCAGGAAGTAGCCTTCGACCTCGGTGGTTCCGCGCGCCCGCCGGACGCCGTCGACCAGCACGTAGGTGACGTACGCGACGACGATCAGCCAGTTGACGGGATGCATGGGCGGATCGCTAGCCGTGGTAGGTGGTCTGCAGGAGCCAGAGGAGAATCAGGGCGACCACCTGGACCAGAAGGACCTTCAGCAGCGTGGGGCGAAAGCGGGCCTCCCGCTCCGCCTCCTTCGCGTGCCGGGTGTCGCCGAGTTCATCGGGTTCTTCGATCATCGTCGTCTCTTCCCTCTGCGGCATCACGCCCCGAACAGCGGGATGTCGAACACCCGCGCGAAGATCAGCACCACGCTCATCGCGGTGAACACGATCAGGCTGAACCAGCCGAACCAGCGGGCGAAGGGGGAGGGGTAGAAGGCGCGGTCCTCCTTCGGGATCACGACCAGGCAGTAGTAGAAGTTGAGGAAGAAGATGACCGGCGCGATGAAGAACGCCAGCGCCGACGCCACCAGCACCAGGAACACGGGCCGGGGGAGTCCTGCGATCACGGCCACCGAGCCGATCAGCGAGTAGATCATGGTGGCGCGGTACAGGTTGTACTCCGAGTACCAGCCCTTCTGCTTCTTGTCGATGCCCGCCGTGCGCGCGGTGCCGCGGAAGAGGTTGCGGCAGCACGCCCCCACGATGCGCGGCCAGCCGTCGAAGTAGTTGAAGGCGGTCGAGAAGGTGGCCGCGAAGGCGCCGAACATGAACAGCCCCATCATGCCGGGGCCCACCGAGTTGGTGAAGATGCCCGCGATCTCGCCCATCACGGCTTGACCCTCCACCGCGCTCGGGTACATCCACACCGCCGCCAGCAGCATGAACACGGCGGCCATCACGAACGACACCACGTGCCCGAGACGGAAGTCCCAGAGGCCGATCTGGAACCAGTGCCGGCAGTACTCCCGAGCGTGCGCGGGGAGGCGGTCGGTGTGCACGGTCAGGTCGCGGAGACGCGGCGAGAAGGGGTTGAAGGAGCGCGCGATCCCAATCTCCTCCATGCGGTCGCGGATCTTGCTCATGCCCGCCTTCTTGGCCTTGCCCCACTCGGATGCCTGGAGTGAGACGTCCATGCCGGTGGGCAGGAGCCCGAGGAAGGCGGCGATGACCAGCCAGGAGCCGTCGGGGATCTCGACCAGGAAGAAGGCGCCCATCTCCGAGAACGGCGCGGGCTCGAAGAAGTAGACCGCCAGCGTGGACACCACCATGATGGCCGCGAGGATCTTGGCGGAGTTCTCCACGGCCTTGTAGCGCCCCATGAGCAGGATGCCCACCGACACCACCCCCAGCCCCACCGCCGCGCCGGTGAGGGTGACGGGCCAGCCGAGCACCTCGGAGCCCACGTAGTAGACGACCGCGGCCGCCGCGATCAGCCGTCCCGCCTGCCCGATCGCGCACTGGATGAGCGTCGTCACCAGCACGTACCAGAGCGGCCACTTCCCCCGCGCGGTCGCGTAGGCCTCGATCAGGCTCTTGCCGGTCGCGTTGGTGAAGCGGAAGGCCATCTCGAAGCCGTAGTACTTGAAGATGTAGGCCACCGGGAGGCACCAGAGCAGCGCGTACGCGAACCGGCCCCCCGCGGTGGGCGCGGTGACCAGGTGGCTGGTGCCGATCCCGGTCATCATCAGGATGATCCCCGGTCCGAAGTGCCGGGCCAGTCCGCGCGCGGAGCGGTCCGGAAGCTCGAGCCGGTCGAATTCGGAGGCTTCCGCCGGGGTGCGGCCGGGGCTGTGGGCCATGGGGTTTCTCCGCTGGATGATGGAGGGCGTCCGCCGGGCATAATGGGCAGCGCGGGGAAGAACAGAAAGATCGCAGATGTCGGGCGGCTTTTCGGGGGTCCGCCGAATTGGTTAGCTTCGGCACCGGGCGAGGGCGATTACAGGTGCCGCGCTCCCAGGACTTCAACCGTTTGCCAGGTGCCATGAGCGAACGTCCCCTGCTGATGATCCCCGGACCCATCGAGGTCTCCCCGGCGGTCCTGCGCGCCTTTTCGAGGCCGCCTCCCGGCCACGGCCAGCCCTTCGTGGTGAAGGCGTTCGGTGACTCGCTGAGCCGGATGCGCGAGGTGTGGCGAGCCGGGGAGGGCGCGCAGCCGTTCATGGTCGCGGGCAGCGGGACGCTGGCGATGGACATGGCGGCGGTGAACCTGCTCGACCCCGGCGACGAAGCCCTGCTCGTGGACACCGGCTACTTCGCCGACCGCATGCGGCTGGTGCTGGAGCATCGCGGGGTCAAGGTCCATACGGTCGTCAGCCCGCCGGGCGAGCGGCCGGAGCTGGAGGAGGTGGAGGCCGCTCTTGACGCCTGCGCGGCGAAGGCGCTGTTCGCGACCCACGTCGACACTTCGACGGGCGTGCTCGTCGATCCGGCCGGCCTGGCGGCGCTCGCGCGCTCGCGCGGCGTGCTCTCCGTCTTCGACGGCGTCTGCGCCACCGGGGCTGAGTCGTTCGAGATGTCCGAATGGGGCGCCGACGTCTACTTCACCGCCTCGCAGAAGGCGATGGGGCTCCCGCCCGGGCTC
This sequence comes from Gemmatimonadota bacterium, assembly GCA_022822425.1. GTDB lineage: Bacteria > Gemmatimonadota > Gemmatimonadetes > Longimicrobiales > Gaopeijiaceae > BD2-11. Next base: position 10,522 of record JAJEBS010000273.1, read on the forward strand.
GCGCTTTTCGTCGCCGGCGCGCGCGCGATGGAGGCGAGCCGGACGCGCCGCACGCCCTGTCCCCTGTACCTCGACTGGAACGTCTGGCTGCCCATCATGGAGACCCACGAGGCGGGGAGCATGAGCTACTTCGCCACGCCTGCGACCAACCTGGTGGTCGCGGCCGAGGTCGCGCTGGATGAGATCCTCTCCGATCGGCTGGACGGGCTCGAGGGCGTGGATGCGCGCATCGAGCGCCATGCGCGCACGGGCCGGGCGATGCGGGCGGCGTGGGCGCACATGGGGCTCGGCGTGGTCCCGGCCAGCGACGCCCACTGCGCGAACACCCTGAGCGCCGTCCGGTACCCGGCGGGCGTGGACGCCTCCCTGGTGGGCCGCATCGTCGAGCGGGGCGTGATCGTCGCCGCCGGACTGCATCCCGCCATGGCCGACCGGTACTTCCGCGTGGGGCACATGGGCTACGTGACCACCCGGCCGGACCTGCTGCGGCGCACTATCCGCGCCGTGGGCGACGCCCTGGGGGCTGGCGGGTGCGCGGTCGACACCGTCGGCGCGGTCGATGCCGCAATGAAGGAACTCGGATCCCGCGCGGTCGCCGTGTAGCCGCGTCCGCCACCCGATCCGGCAGTGTCCGCAGCCCCGGTCCGGCTGCCCGCCGGACGCCACTGCAAGCACCAGCTTCCACAGCAAGCCGCCAGAAAGGAGACAACCCGTGGTCTACACCTCCCGTGTCCGCATCGAGCGCAAGGCGGGCCCGCTGCGCCATGCGCATCTGCCAGCTACTCCCGACCCTGTCCTGTTCGGGGTGCACAGCGAGATCGCCAGCCACTACGGCGTCGAGCCCGAAACACCGGTGGCCACCACCCTCGACTACATCGTGGCGGCGGCCGGCGGCTGACTGACGGGAACCCTTGGCGGCGCGCTGGAGGCGCGCGGGATTCCGGCGGGGCAGGATCGCCTGACCTCCGAGGTGGAGGGAGGCATCGACAAGGAGGACGGCGTGCTCGTGATTCGCACCGTCCACGTGCGCTACCACCTCCGCATGGAGGCGGGCAGGGAGGACCGCGCGCGGCGGGCGCACGAGATCCATCACCCGTACTGCCCGGTCTACCGGACCCTGGTCGGGTGCGTCGAGTTCTCCACCGAACTCGAAATCGAGATCGTGTCGTGAGCGGGGGGGAGATGGCGTTTTCGGGCGCGTCGCTCTCCCGCCGGCGGTTCGCGGCGCTCCTCGCTGCGGGTGGGGCATCCGCCTTTCTCCCGGGCTGCCGCTCCGATACCGGCGCCGTCGGTCCCGAACTCGATACGGCGTGGTTCAAGGATCCCGATCCCTTCATCCGCCATGCCACCAACCTGGAGAGCCGGCTCGAGCTCCTGGACGGGCTGATCACCCCCAACGACCTCTTCTTCGTGCGCAACCACGCCCCGACCCCGGCGATCTCGGCGGGCGACTACCGGCTGCGCGTCACCGGCGACGGCATCGAACGGAGCATCGAGCTCGGCCTCGACGACCTGCGCGCGCTGCCGAGCCAGTCGGTGATCGCGTACCTGGAGTGCGCCGGAAACTGGCGCGGCTTCTACGCCCGCGTGCTGGGACAGGCGGCCGAGGGCACGCAGTGGGGCACGGGGGCGGTCGGATGCGCTGCATGGTCGGGACCGTCGCTGGCGTCGGTGCTCGGGGCGGCCGGGGTGCGGCCGGAGGCGGTGGCGGTGAACCTCGTGGGTCTCGACGACGGCGGCTTCAGCCGGCCCATGCCGGTGGACAAGGCGATGGACCCGGACACCCTGCTCGCCCTGTCGATGAACGGCGAACCGCTGCCCCCCGATCACGGGTTTCCGGTGCGCGGGGTGGTTCCAGGCTGGGCGGGAAGCAACAGCATCAAGTGGGTCGGGGAGATCCAGGTCTCCACCGAGCCGATCTGGGTCAGCGCGAACACCACCTCCTACGTTCTCATCGGCCCGGACTGGCCGGCCGGGCAGTACGCGCCCGCCGACGGCGCTCCCGTGACGACGCTCCCGGTGAAGAGCGCGCTGGCCCTTCCCTGGCCGGGGACGGTCCCGGCGGGGAGAACCCGGCTCCGCGGCTTTGCCTACTCGAACGATGGCCCCGTCGAGTCGGTGGAATGGAGCGCGGACGATGGCGCCAGCTGGGCGCCCGCACGGCTGGTCGGCCCTCGCCTGCGCTACGCCTGGACGCGTTTCGAGTTCGAGTGGCAGGCCTCGCCCGGCTCCTACACGCTGCGCACCCGCGCCACCGACGCGGCGGGCAGCACCCAGCCCATTGAAAGCGCGTGGAACCAGAAGGGCTACCTGCTCAACCTGGCGCTTCCGCACCCGGTGGAGGTGAGCTGAGGTGGGCGTAGGATGGCGACGTGTCGGGCCGCGGGTAAGGTGCGGCCGACGATGACCGGCTATCGTGGGGTCGCGTCCGCGTGGCGGTGACGGGCCGGGGGCAAACGATCGTGGCACGCGCCCTGGCCGGAGCGGCCGTCTCCGCTACCGCGCTCCTGGTTGGCTGCAGCGATGGCCCCGAGATCGACGGCGCCCTGGTGTACGCCCAGCGCTGCGCCTTCTGTCATGATGTGGAGGGCCAGGTCGGGGCCGAGATCACCGCGGCGACCCTGGCGTCGCGCGGCGATGAGGAAACGCTGACCCGGTACCTCCGCCTGGCGATGCCCTACGAGGCCCCGGGAACCATGACCGATGCGGAATACCGCGCGACTGCGCGCTATCTGCTGGAGACGCGGGGGCTGGCCGGCAAGGCGGCCGCGGGCAGCGTGGCCGGCCGTGGCAACGGAACGGGAGAAGGCCGATGAACCGAATCGTGCGGCGCACCCTGATCGGGTTCGGGGTCGGCGCGCTCGCCTTCGGGCTGGCGAGCGTCTATCAGGCGATCAGCTCGGGAGTGGGGGTGGTTCCGACCCTCGGTCCGCTGGGCTTCATGATGGTGCTGGGAGGCACCATCGGCGGGTTGGCCGGGCCGCTGGTGGGAGAGGCGGTGGCGCGCTCGCGGCAGCGGCGCGCGCAGAGAAGGAGATGAGCTTGTGCACGCGATGAACCTCGCCTCCTTCGAGGTTGTCACCTTCGACTGCTACGGCACGCTCATCGACTGGGAGAGCGGGATTCTGCGGGCCGTCCAGCGCGTGCTGGCCGCGCACGGCCACGCACTTCCTCCCGCGGAGATCCTGGAGCATTTCGCCCGCTTCGAATCGACCGTCCAGGCGGGCGCCTACCGCACGTACCGGGATGTCCTCTCGCGGGTGGTGGACGAGTTCGGGCGCGAGCTGGGGTTCGCGCCCGGCCCCGAGGAGCGAGCCTCGCTGCCGGAGTCGATCGCCCGCTGGGCTCCCTTCGACGACACCGTGGCCGCCCTGCGCATCCTCGCGTCGCGCTATCGGTTGGCGGTGATCTCCAACGTGGATGACGACCTGTTCGCCTTCTCGGCGCGCCGCCTGGGAGTCGAGTTCGACGAAGTCGTAACGGCCCAGCAGGCCGGCAGCTACAAGCCCGATGCGCGCAACTTCGAGCTGGCGCTCAAGCGCCTCGGCGTGCCCGTCGACGCCATTCTGCACGTCGCCCAGAGCCTCTTCCACGACATCGCGCCGGCAAAGCGCCTCGGGTTTGCCACTGTGCATGTGAACCGGGTCTCCCCCCATGGCGGATCGGGGGCTACGATGCCCGTGAGCGCCCGGCCCGATCTGGAAGTGCCGGATCTGGGGACGCTGGCGGAGATGGTTGTGGCAGAGGAGTAGAGGATGGGCAGGATGTTGTTGGCCGCCGGCGCGGCTCTCATGGCGGGATGGGCGGGCGCCTCATGCTCCGGACCCCCGGAGGCGGAGAACGACGCGGAGTTGGTCGGGCCGCTGGCGGTGGTGCAGGGGCAGGTGGACGCCTTCAACCGGCACGACGCCGAGGATCTGCTTTCGTGGGTGTCGCTCGCCGTGGAATGGGTGAATGTGCAGGGAAGCATCACCTCGGTGGAAGTGAGGGGCCGGGAGATGCTGCGCGACTACATGGCGACCTACTTCGAGGCGCAGCCCACGGTGCGGTCCGAGATCGAGGAGGCGGTCGTCACCGGGGATTTCGTGGCGGTGCGCGAACGGGCGTCGTGGACGGCGCCGGACGGGGAAGAGCGGTCCCAGACCTCGCTCGCCGTCTACCACGTGCGCGACGGGCTCATCCAGCGGGTGTGGTACTATCCGGTCGTGCCGTGAGATGCTCGCTGCCGGCTATTCTCTCCGTTTTCCCTTGACGTCCAGAAGGGACCCCAGAACCATGCTCACGAACGAGATGATCACGCTGCCCAGGAGAGCGGACGTGAAGCCGGCGACGACCAGCCCGTCCGCCAGCCAGTCGGCGAGCATGAGCATGCCGGCGTTGATGACGAGGGTGAAGAGCCCCAGGGTGAGGAGGATGACGGGAAAGGCGAAGAACTTCACCACCGGCCTGATGAAGGCGTTGACCAGGGCGAAGATCGCCGCGACCACCACGACCTCTTCGAACCGGTCGCCGAGCTGGATGCCCGCGACCAGTTCCGCCGCCGCCCACAGAGCGGCCGCGTTGATGCCGAGTGCGAGGAGCAGCTTGCGCAGGGTTCCGTCCGGTTGCGGGTGGCGGGGTGGAAGTCCAACTCCCGATACGCTCCTACCCGGGGGAAGATTCGCGCGTTCACCCGGGTCGCCGCCGGCCCGCGCGGCGGAAGCATGCCACTCGGGTGCTGCTGGCCTGCCGTCTCTGCCGCGACGGGCGGGTCCCGGGGCGGCGGGTCCCAAACGTTGCCCCGGCCGGGATGTCACCGCGCCGGCCCCTCGCCCTCATCTGCAACGCAGCGCCCGGATCAGGTCCGCCCGGGTGCGGGTGCGCGTCCCGTGAGCGCGTCCGGCGGCGCCACCGGCGCGCCCGTCGCCATCGTCACCGCGGCGGGGCGCGGGATGGGGGCGGCGTGTGCGGAACTGCTCGCCGAGCGGGGCTACCGGGTGGCGCTCATGTCGCGGTCGGCGGAGGCGCGCGAGCTGGCGGGGCGGCTGGGAGGGTGGGGCATCCGGGGCTCGGTCACCGAGCCGGACGACCTGGCCCGGCTGGTGGAAGGCGCGCTTGACCGCTTCGGTCGTCTGGACGGGGTGGTGAACAACACCGGGCACGCGGCGCGCGGCGACCTGCTCGGCCTCGACGATGCGGCGTGGCACGACGGCCTGGATCTGCTGCTCCTCAACGTGGTGCGCATGAGCCGCCTGGTGACGCCCGTCCTGAAGGCCGGGGGTGGGGGCTCCATCGTCAACATCTCCACCTTCGGGGCGAAACAGCCGACCGACGCATTCCCCATCTCGTCGGCGATCCGGGCAGGGCTGGGTGCCTTCACCCGCATGTACGCCGCGCGCTACGCTGCCGACGGCATCCGCATGAACGATGTCCTGCCCGGCTACGTCGACAGCTATCCCGTCGCCGAGGACGCGCTCGCCGCCATCCCCGCCGGCCGGCCCGCGCGTACCCGCGAGGTGGCCGAGGCCGTGGCCTTCCTGATCTCCGACGCGTCGTCCTACGTAACGGGCGAGAGCCTGCTGGTGGACGGGGGGCTGCCGTAGCTATCCCCCCACCCGCTCGAAGATCAGGTCGCGCACCCGCCCGCCGGTGACGGTGAAGGCCACCACCCGACCGGATCCGTCCCGCCGGAAGCGCAGCTCCGGGAAGAGGCGCGGGTTGCCGGAGAAGGTATCCTCGCCTGCCGGCGCCAGCGCCGACGGTCCGGTGCGCCAGTGGCGGGCGATCAGGCTGCCGCGATCGACCACGACTTCGTAGGTCATGTCGAGTTCGGGGCTCCGGTAGCGTCCGGCGTACTCGCGCAATTGGGCCTCCGTGGGCATGGGCGGGGGCGCATCGGTGATCTCGGCGGTGCCAACCCGCTCGGGTTCCGGGCCCATCGCCTCTCCGGCCAACACCTCCGCGACCCGCAACGCGCGCCTTGCCGGATCGCAGTCCGACACGTTGCAGAACACCGCGATCGACAGGTCCTGCTCCGGGAAGCGCACGAAGTTGGTTCGGTATCCGGCCCAGGACCCGCCGTGACCGAAGTTGGGTAGCCCCCGATACTCGCCGACGGTGAGCCCGTGCGCGTACGCCAGCGTCTCGCCGCCGTTCAGCACGCCCCGCTCGCGCATCCTGCTCACCACCTCCTCGCCCCCGACCTCGCCGGTCTCGTAGTTGCGCATCCAGAGGATGAAGTCGTCGATGGTGGTGTTGAGCGAACTGGATGCCAGCGCCGTCAGCTGGTTGGGCTGGCGCACGAAGCCCGCGTCCCCGTCCGGGGAGTAGGACTCGGCACGTCCCGGCACCACCTCCAGATGATCGTCCGAAAAATGCGTGCGGCTCATCCCCAGCGGCTCGAAGATCCGCTGCCGGGTGAACTCGCGGAAGCTCATCCCCGACTGCGCCTCGATCACCCTGGCGAGCAGGTTGTACCCCGTGTTGGAGTAGGCGTACTCGGCGCCGGGATCGAAGTTGACGGCCTGCTGCTCGAAGAGCATGCGCAGGATCCGGTCGAAGGAGATGACGTCGCTCCGCTCCAGCCCGGCCAGCGACATGACGTGCACCCAGTCGCGAATTCCGCTGGTGTGGTGGATGAGGTGCCGCGCCGTGATCCGGACTCCGAAGTCGGGGAGGTCGGGGACGTAGGCGCGCACGTCCTCGTCGAGGTTCAGCCGGCCGTCGGCTTCGAGGAGGAGGGCCGCCATGGCCCCGAACTGCTTGGAGATGGAGGCGATGTCGAACACCGTCCCGGCCGTGATGGGGACGCCGTGGTCGAGGTGGGCGATGCCGTAGCCCGCGCGATGGACGATTTCGCCCTCGAGCAGGACCCCGACCGCCGCGCCCGGCCCGTCCCGGTCCAGATCCGCGAACACGGCGTCGACCCCGGGATGGGAGGGTCCTTCGGTGACGGCTGCCGGTGATGCCTGGGAGGCCGGGCCACACCCCGCGACAGCCACAGCGGACGACGCGGCCAGGGCAACGAACAAAACGCGGGGAAAGCGGTACATCCTGGGATTCCTGTCTTCGAGGAGCAACGCGGGACTCGGAAGAGGGCGCACGCTATCCGGGGATGGTCGACGAAGCAAGCCGATTGACCGGACGACCGGGAAGGAGGGGTGGTCCGGGACCGAGGTACAGTGGTGAAGTCTGGAGCGGCGGCCGCGCCCCGAAGCGTATCTGCGGCCCCTGCGGGCCGCGGCCGCCGTCGTCCTAAGGGATCGAGGTCAGCCGGAGTCTCCTCTGGCCGCGAGAACACCCAGCACGGCACCGACTATACCCGTCACAACCGCCGCAACCACGAGTGCCATCACTGCGTCGCCGCTCATGATGCCATTGCCCATCAAACTCATCACAGCGCCGAGCACAGCTCCTCCCTTGAAGCCATCCTGGGCGTTGCCCACGCCCCTCCAGCCAAGGACAAGTGTGTAGAATGCTCCGGCGAAGAGGAGGCCAAGGATTCCGTTGAGGTCAAGGGTGGCCGCTTCTCCGACACCTACCGCGCCCTCGACGTAGCCGAGAACCAGCAGCGCGACGGCAACCGCGACGGTTCCAATTGCAAAATTCCTGTCCACATTGCCTCCTTCCTGGAGTGAACCTGCTGGAAGAACGCTCACCCGGGCTCGCCGTGCACGCGGAGCATGCCGTGCGTCCCCGGAGGGGCCGCTGGTTGGTTCGGTATCGGATCAGGCGATGGCGGCTCCTCGGGAGGGGGTACGGCAACTGAGAACAACGGGCCGAGCGGTCGGGGGAAGGCTCTCCCGCCATGGCGGGAGGGAAGCCCCGCGCCGCTGAACGGCTAGGACAAAATGGAGGAGCAATCCGACACAATGGGATCCTGGCGGGGTTCGCGCAAGTAACCACTCCGCGGGGCGGGACATGAGCCTGAGACGGCAACGATGCCTGCGCCCATGTACCCGTCGGCGACAACCCGTCCAGCACCCTCATCGGAAAAACGGGAGCTTCGCCCCATGATCAGGCGAATCTTGAAGCACGTTCTGCATGTGCCGGTCCTCGTCCTCGGGCCCGCGGGGGCGCTGTCGGCCCAGGGTGCGCTGGAAGGACAGGTGCGCGACGTGGCGACGGCGCGGTCCCTTGCCGGCGTCCAGATCTCACTGCCGGAATTCGGGACGGGGGGCATCACCGACGCGGAAGGCCACTACCGGATCGCAGGCATCCCGGCCGGCACCCGGACCGTTGAGATCCGGCTCATCGGCTACCACACGGAGCGTCGCGAGGTGGTGATCACCGACGCCGTGACGACCTATCTGGACATGGTGCTGGCACAGGAGGCCATCGCCCTGGAGGGGGTAGTCGCCATCGGCACCCGGGCCCGGCCGCGCACCGTCACCGAATCCATGGTGCCCATCGACGCCATCCCTCCCTCGGACTTCGTCGATCAGGGCGACACCGACGTGGCCGACCTGCTGAGGACCGTGGTGCCTTCCTACAACATCAACCCGCAGGCCACCGGCGACGCGGCCAAGATCATCCGCCCGGCCAACCTGCGCGGGCTGGCGCCCGACCACACGCTGGTGCTGGTCAACGGAAAGCGGCGGCACCGCGCGGCGGCCATCCTGTGGATCGGCAACGGCACTTCCGACGGGGCCCAGGGCCCGGACCTGTCGAGCATCCCGGCCATCGCGCTGCGCCAGGCGGAGGTGCTGAGGGACGGGGCCTCCGCCCAGTACGGCTCGGACGCCATCGCCGGGGTCATGAACTTCCAGCTCAGGAACGATCGTTCCGGCGGCGCCATTGAAGTGCGCGGCGGAGGGTTCGCGGACGGTGGAGGCGAGTCCTACACCGTGTCCGGCAACGTCGGCTTGCCGCTGGGCGCGTTCGGGTTCGCGAACCTGAGCGCGGAGTACGGCGGCGCGGACGCGACCAGCCGCAGCGTGCAGCGCTCGGATGCCGCCCTGCTCACCTCGGTGGGGAACACGCACGTCCGCGATCCCGCCCAGATCTGGGGTTCCCCGAAGATCGAGGACGACTTCAAGCTCTGGGGCAACTTCGGTCACCTGCTGGGCGGCGGCACTCAGTTGTACGGGCACGCCAACTACGCCGGCGAACAGGTCACCGGCGGCTTCTTCTTCCGCAACCCCAACACGCGCGCGGCGGTCTTCAGCATCGACGGGGGCGAGACCCTTCTCATCGGAGATGCGCTCGACGCGCAGGATGGCGTCATCGACGGATCCGCGGGATGTCCCACCGTCCGGGTGAACGACGGGTTGCCGGACCAGGACGCGCTCGCCCGGGTCATGGGCGACCCGAACTGCTTCACCTTCCAGAAGATGTTTCCCGGCGGCTTCACGCCCCAGTTCGGAGCCGACGTGACCGATGCCTCCCTGATCGCCGGGGTGAAAGGCCAGACCGCGGCCGGACTGCTGTGGGACGCCAGCGCCAGCTACGGCGCCAACGAGGTGGATTTCTTCATCTTCAATACCGTCAACGCGTCACTGGGCCCCGAAACGCCCGACGAGTTCGACCCCGGCCTCTACCGGCAGGAGGAAGTCAGCGTCAACGTCGATCTCGGCTACGCCGTAAACGAAATGGTCAACCTCGCCGGCGGTGCCGAGTGGCGCGACGAGCACTTCACCATCGGCCTGGGCCAGGAGGAGTCCTGGCTCATCGGGCCGTACGCGGCGCAGGGCTTCAGCGCGGGGTCCAACGGCTTCCCCGGCTTCAGCCCGATCGCCGCCGGAGACTGGCACCGCGCCAACTACGCGGTCTACGGCGACGCGGAGGTGCTGGAACCCGGCGACGGCCGCTGGAACCTGGGGGGAGCGCTCCGCTTCGAGAACTTCGAGGATTTCGGGGCCACGCTGAACGGGAAGCTCGCCGCCCGCTACGCGCTGGTGGAGGGACTTGCGCTGCGCGGCAGCCTGAGCACCGGCTTCCGCGCGCCCACACCGGGCCAGCAGAATGCCTTCAACGTGTCGACCCAGTTCAACCGCGAGCTCCGCGACCTGGTCAACAACGGCACCATCCCTTCGACTTCGAGGGTTGCCCAGCTGCGCGGCGGGGAGCCGCTGGACGCGGAGAAATCGCGCAACCTCGCGCTGGGTGCCGTGATCGGCGCGGGTCGATTTCAGCTGACGGCGGACTACTTCCACGTGCGCGTATCCGACCGCCTGGCGCTCACGCAGACGTTCGCGCTGAGAGAGGCGGAGAAGGCCCAGCTGGTCGCGGAGGGCATCTCGAGCGCGACGAACCTCCAGAACTTCCGCTTCTTCACCAACGACTTCCGGACCCGCACGCAGGGCATCGACATCGTCGCGACCTGGACGCCGCCCTCTTCAAGCGATACGGAACTCAGCCTGGCCTTCAATCACACCGACACGCGCGTCACCCGGCACGATCCCGACGTGGTGAACGACACCCGCATCCGGCAGCTTGAGGAAGGGCTCCCGAGGTACCGCTGGCTGGCGACCGGCAAGCATGCCCTCGGCGGCGTGCGCCTGCTGGCGCGGCTCAGCTACTATGACGGCTGGTTCGATGCCAGAGATGATACGTCCTACGGCGGCAACCATCTTGTCGATCTGGAGGCGTCTTATTCCCTCAGTGAGGTGGCGACCGTGACGGTCGGGGGGCAGAACGCCCTGAACCACTATCCGCAAGAGAATCCGAACGCGGTTTTTTCGGGCAATCGATACGGTCCCAATTCCCCGTTCGGGTCGAACGGGGGGTTCTACTACCTGCGATTCGGGTACAGGTGGGAGTAGCGCATGAGAAACGTCCGGCTCGCCCGGTGCCTGCTTGCCGCGGTTGCCGCGTCGGCCTGCGGGGGCGGGACCACGGAACCGGAGCGACCCGCGAACGAAAGCCCCGTGGTCGAAGAGCGTCTCCCCTGGATCCAGTTGCGGGTGGGGGGCGAGGCCGGATGGCTCGACGTCTCTTCGCACTTCAGCGATCCTGACGGACACCCGCTGACGTACGCCGCCGCAACCGGGAGTCCGGCGGTGGCGTCGGTCGCCGCCGAGGGAAGCAGGATCACGGTAACGCCGGTGGGAAAGGGTCGAACGACGGTGGCCGTGACGGCGACCGATCCTGAAGGGGCGAGCGCGCGGGCTTCGTACCGCGTCGATGTGCGCGAATCCGGCCCGGGGTCGTTCAACATCGACCTGATCTTTGCTGGCGATCCGATCAACGAGACGCAGGTGGCGGCGTTCGAGCGGGCGGCGGACTACTGGATGGCCATCCTGGCGGGTTCGGAACTGCCCGACGTCGCCCTCCCGGAAGCGACCCCGCTCGGGTGCGGCGAGGATACCGCCGAGTTGCGCATGGCCAGCGCCGACGATGTCGTGATCGTCGCGAACGTCCGGCAGACCAACCGCATCGGCCTGGCATTCGGCGGAGTGTGCCGCATCCGGAACGCGTCGGGACTGCCCTATCTGGGGCGGATCATCGTGAGCTCCGAGGCCCTGGGGAACCTCGAGCAATGGGCCGATGCGCGATCGACGTCCGGGCTGGAGTCGAACCGCGAGTCGAAGCCCACTGGCGGGAGGATGTCTTCGATGGCGACGAGCAGTCGGAGGTCATGACGCCGACCATCACCATCGGCGCCTCGCTGAGCGCAATCACGATCCAGTCGCTGGCGGATCTGGGATACACGGTCGACGTGACCCTGGCCCAGCCCTACCGGTTACCCGGGATGGAGGTGACGGCGGCGGATGTTGCCGGGGCCGGAGAGAGCGCAGCCGGGCGCGGGGGCACCCCTGTCTACCGGGTCGGGGACGACATTCTGCGGGCGCCGGTGGTGGTGACGGACGCCGCCGGACGTGTCGTGCGGGTGATCCCCGGGCGGTAGGTGCCGCGCGAGACTACCGAAGACGGCGCAATGCCACGATAATTCGTCCGCCCTGTTCCCGGGTCTGGCCTGGTATCCGGGTCCGGTATGTCGACATTGTCCGATCGCGCAATGCACGCGTTTGTCCGGATCGAGCCCCGGGGCAGGCTTCGAGACCCGGACGGAAGGCTGGAGTCTGATGAACGATCTGATCGACCTGCGCGGAAGGAATGCCCTGGTCACGGGAGCGTCGCGCGGCGTCGGAAGGGCGGTCGCGCTGCAGTTGGCGCGAGCCGGGGCGTCCGTGGGCATCGCGTACCGGAGCCGGCGCGACGAGGCGGAGGCGGTTGCCGGGGAGGTGCGGGGTCACGGAGTAGGGGCCTGGACGGCGGGCGGTGATCTGTCCCGGCGGGAGATGGTCGACGCGCTGTTCGCCCGCGCCGACCGCGAGTTCGACGGTCTCGACATCTTCGTCGGCAACCACGGGATCTGGCCGTCCGCCGACACGCCCGTGTCCGACATCAGCGACGAGCGCTGGCACGAGACCATGGCGGCCGATCTGCACTCGGTGTTCTACACCTGCCGGAGCGCCGCGCGCATCCTGCGGGCTGACGGCCGGCTCGTGCTGATCGGCAGCACGGCCGGGCAGCGGGGGGAGGCGTATCATGCCGACTACGCGGCGGCCAAGGGCGCGATGGGCTCGTTCGTGAAGAGCTTCTGCATCGAACTCGCGCCCCGGGGGATCACGGTCAACTGCGTCGCACCGGGCTGGGTGGACACGGAGATGTCGGCCACTGCGTTCCAGAACGGGGGTCGGGAGCGCATCGCCGCCTCCATCCCGATCGGGCGCATCGCGACCGCCGCCGACGTGGCCGGCCCCGTGGTCTTCCTCTGCTCCGAGTTGGGCCGGCACGTCACCGGCGAGATTCTGAACGTCAACGGCGGGGCGGTGCTGGCGGGGTAGTGGCGCCGGCCTCCGGTCCGGGTGCCGTGACCATCGCGCGCACGTGCCCGCACCGTGGGTTTCCCTATCTTAGGTCCATGCCGCATCGACTCCTGACGCAGCTCATCACCGCGCTGCCACGCCCGATTCGCGCGTGTGTCTGCGTGGCCGTACTGCTTTCCTGTGGCGATGAGCCGGCCGGGCCGCCGCCGGGGATTCCTGCCGCGCTGATCGTGTCCCCCGCCGACCTGACGCTGACCGCCATCGGCCAGACCGAGCAGCTGCAGGCGGAGGTGCTCGACCACTACGGCGCTACCGTGTCGGGCCAGAGGGTGGCGTGGACGAGCGACCGGCCCGAAACGGTCATGGTTGATTTCGGCAGCGGGGTGGCCAGGGCGGTTGCGGCCGGGACGGCCACGGTCACCGCCACCTCCGGAACGCTCAGCTCGAGAATCCAGGTGACGGTGGCCCAGGAGCCGCGTGCAGTCGAAAAGGTGGCCGGCGACCTCCAGGCGGGCTTCATCGGCGAGGCGCTGCCGGTCGCGGCCGTGGTGCGCGTGACGGATGCCAACGGACATCCCGCGGGGCTGGTTCGGGTGCGGTTCGCGGTGACGTCGGGGGGCGGTTCCGTGGCGCCCGCGTCGGCCGTCACCAACCCCGCGGGCCTCGCCCAGACCACCTGGACGCTGGGAACGGCCGCCGGGCACACGCTGGCCGCCACCGCGGGGGGCGTTACCGCGGAGTTCCGGGCCACAGGGGAGCGGCTGCCGCTGACCATAGAAACCGACTCCCTCTCGCGGGCGCGGCTTACGCTCCCCTACCTCGTTCGCCTGCGCGCCAGGGGTGGCTCCACCGAGGGATATGAGTGGAGCCTCGGGCAGGCGAGCAGCTTGCCCGCGGGCCTTCGGTTCGATTCGCGCGGGACCATCCGCGGCGTTCCGGAGGATACGGCCACCGTCGTCCTCGAGGTGCGGCTCGCCGATTCGGAGGGCGGGGAAGCGGTTCGCGAGTTCACGTTGCGCGCGTGCGATGCTCCGCTGGGGCTGGCACTCGGGGAGGTCCGCATACTGGAGGAGGATACGATCCGTGGATGCGGTTTCTACGTGCGAGCTCCCGGGGCGGGCGCCTACTACCGGGTCACGCTGGCGGGAACCGATGGCGACAACACCGCCATCACGCCGGTGGCACTGCACGTCGAGAGGGAAGCCGAGGACGATCAGGCGGCAGCGGTGGCGGCGCCGCGGCCGGTCGCGCACCGAGCCGCGGCCGCGCGCGCGTTCCGCCAGGCCATCCCCGCCCGTGAACTGCAGGAGATCCAGGAGATCGAGCGCGCCAACGCGGCCCTGCATCGAGAGATACGACGGCAGGAAGACGAGCTCTTCTCGCGCCTGTCGGCGGAGGGTCGTCTCGAGATCCTGCCCGACCGCTCAACGGAGGTCGGGGGAGCGCTGGCCGCGGATGTGGGGCCGAGTCCGTCGACGCGTGTGTTCCGCCTGTATAATCCGACGGCCGAACCATGGGACCGCTGCGACACCTACACCACCCTTGACGCCCGCCTGGTCACGGAGAACCGCCACATTGCCGTCTACGAGGACGCAGGCGAAGCGACGGGCATCTCCAGCGCCAACGCCGACCGGATCCTCGCCTTCTACGAAGCCTTCGGCGCCTCCGTGATCGAACGCTACTTCGGCGGCACGAGCGACGTCAACGGCGATGGCCGGGTCGTCGTGGTGGTGGACCCGGCGCTCAACGGCATCCGGGCGTTCGTATGGGGAGGCGACCATACGCTACCCCGCGAGACCTGCGCTTCCTCCAATGAAATGGAACTGGTGCGCATGAGCGCCGGCGCCTTCGCGCAACTCGACAGCGATCGCTACTGGGCCTTCGGTGGGCTCGTCCACGAAGTCAAGCACGTCAGCTCCCTCTACAAGCGGGTGCGGCATTCTCTGGGCGTAGCGGGCGAGGAGCGTCCCGACTTCCATCCGACCTGGATCGAGGAGGGCACGGCCGAGATCGCCAAGGAAATGAGTTCGCGACTCGCGTGGCAGGCTGCAGGGGGACCGGGGGTCCACGACCGGGTGACCGGCGAGATGCTCGAGGCGGGGATCAGCAGGTCGTATCCGGAAGTGTACGGGATCGTCAACCTGATCGGACGCACCGCATCCGCCTTCGCCTGGTTCACCGATCGTCCCAACGCGGTCACGTTCCAGCCCAGGGACCGGGGCAACGTCTACGGGAGCGGCTGGCACTATCATCGCTTCCTGCGCGACTGGTTCGGGGCGGCCGGCGCCTCGCCCGCCGGGGACGAAGCCTTCGTAACCGTGCTGAACGACTCACTCACCGCCCCGGGTCTGTCGGGCATCGAGAGCGTTAGCGGCCTGACATTCGGCGATCTGCTGACCCAGCACGCGGTGGCCATGTCCGTAGCGGGGGCCGAGGACAGCCTGCTGGACGGCGTGCCCCGTTTCTCGTCCTATGACTTTCCGGAAGTCGGAGAGTTCGCGCCCTCGCTGAACGCGCCCGGGCACTATCCGTGGCCGGTGACCCGAACCGGATCATCCGACGATACGGCGGTGCTGTGGGCGGATTTCGCGGTGAACCGGCCCTTCCGGGGAGAACTCACCGGAAGCGGCGTGCGCTTCCACGACTTCCGCGCGGCGGAAGCAGGCGCAAGCGCGACATTCCTCGTCGAGGTAAGGGCCCACGACTTCGACGTGCGCGTGATCGTGGCGCGCATCCCGGATCCGGCGGGTTCGTGAGTCGGATCGGCTGAAGACTCCCGCGCGACGCGTCCCCTACCGCCGGCCCGCCGGCACAATGCGGACGATTCGGGTGGGCGGGCCGTCGATGTCGCGGGTGGTGCCGTCGATGGCCAGATAGATCAGTCCCCCGGGGCCCTGGCGGACGTCGCGGATGCGGCCGATATCCTGAAGCAGCGTTTCCTCGCGGACGACCCGGCGCCGGTCGAGGCGCAGCCGGACCAGGCGCTGGCCGCGCAGGCCGCCGACGAGCACATCGCCGTGCCATTCCGGGAACGCTTCGCCCGTGTAGAAGAGCATCCCCGATACGCCGATCGAGGGAACCCAGACGTGCGCCGGCGCCTCCACGCTCTCATGCTGCGTGCCCGCGTGAATCCGGAGACCGGTTCGGTAGTGGACGCCGTAGCCGACGACGGGCCAGCCGTAGTTGCCACCGGCCTCGATCAGGTTGAGTTCGTCTCCGCCCTGCGGCCCGTGTTCGTTCTGCCACAGGTCGCCGGTCGCGGGGTCGACGGCCATCCCCTGGGCGTTGCGATGGCCGTAGCTCCAGATTTCCGGGCGCGCGCCCTCCACGTCCACGAACGGGTTGTCGGCGGGAATCCGGCCGTCGTCATGAATCCGGATCGTGGTTCCGTTGTGATTCGAGAGATCCTGAGCGGGGTGCGCCGCCAGGTCGCCCACGGAAGGCCACTGCCGGTCTCCCAGCGTCATGAAGAGGTAACCGTCGTCGTCGAACGCAAGTCGCCCTCCCCACATCGAGCTGCGGTCGGTTCCGTTGCCCGGCGCATCCGCGTGAAACAGCTCCTCGACGTCGGTCAGCCCGTCGTCGGCGAATCGGCCGCGCGCGATCGCGATGTTGCCCAGCGAATCGGGGCCGGGCCTGGTGTAGCTGAGGTAGAGAAGGCGGTTTGCGGCGAAGTCGGGATGGAGGACGACGTCGCGCAGGCCCGCCTGCTCGAATCCGTCCATGGATCGCGCCCCGCGTCCGAGGGCGCGTATCTCGGGCAATCCGTCCACGGAATCGGGCAGCAGCTCGCCGTTCCGGATGATGCGCAGCCGGCCCGGACGCTCCGTCACCAGCAGATCGCCCTCCGGCGTGAAGGCCATGGCGAAGGGGCGGATCAGGCCGTCGGCGACGTCCTCGACACGGAAGTCGTGGAGGGCGGTCTGCACGATGGCCGGGTCGGCGGTGGACGGCGCTTCGGAGGACGGCGTGCAGGCGGCCAGCAGGCCCAGCAGGCCGTGGGTTGCCAGGATGAGGGGCGTGGCGGGGCGAACCCGCCGGGCGGAATCGTTTTTCATGGGATGAACGATCGGTGGGATGAACGCCGCGTGGGACGAGCGATGTTCCTGCGTGCGACTCGCGGGATCTACGACTCGCGCCGGGACCGGGCTCTTGCGAGGTTGGCCGGGCGGGCGCGTTCAATCCTACTTCCACGATCCCGGTTGGGACAGGAGGAAACGGAGCTGATGACGGGGTTCGGCGAGAGCTGGCGCTCGGACGCGGACGCGCTGCGCGAACTGGGATTCCGGCACATTCTCTTCCTTTGCGTAGCCAACTCGGCGCGCAGTCAGATGGCCGAAGGGATCGCGCGCGATCTCGCGCCCGCCGTCGTCAGGGTCTCTTCCGCGGGCTCGGAGCCCGCGTCGGTGCGGCCGCAGGCGGTGGCGGCTCTGGCCGAGATCGGAATCGACATCTCGGGTCACGACTCGAAGGGCGTGGACGACGTCGCGCGTCCGGTGGACGCCGTGGTCACGCTGTGTGCCGAGGAGGTGTGCCCGGTCTGGCTCGGGGACGCGCACCGGGTGCACTGGAGCCTGTCCGACCCGGCCGCGGCCGTCGGGAGCCCGGAGGAGCAGCTGGATGCCTTCCGCAAGGTACGGGACGAACTGCGGAGGCGGCTGGCGGTGGTGTTTGGCCGATAGAGGCATCCATCGGCCCCTGGTGGGGCTTCGGGCGACTATGCTCCCCGGTTGAGCACCATCGCGATCACCGCGCCGCCGACCCCGTAGACGACCAGCGAGACCACGGTATCGCCGATGAGGGTGGCGATCGTGTGCATGCCCACCATCGTCCCGTACATCATCAGGCCGAAGGCAAGGCCCATCACGGCTCCGATGATCGCTCCCGCCTGAAAGCCTTCCTTCGCGTTCGCGACGCCCTTCCAGCCGAGGATGATGGTCAGGAACGCCGCGGAGAGGAGTTGACCCAGCGTCACCGCCCACATGACGGGCTCGGGATTGATCGCGTCGTTCGCGAAGAAGTCCGCCAGCAATACGCCGTAGAGGAGAAAGCTCAGCACCCACAGGGTGATGCCGCCCGCGATCGTGGCCATGAGGAAGTTCTTGTTCACGGATGCCTCCGGGATGAGGGTGGCGCGTGCGCTTCGCAAGATGGCAAGATGCGGGTTCTGCGCGCGGGCGTGCAATCCTGGCCCCGGAGGGCGGGACGTCTCCGGGTTCGACGAACGCGCGTCGTTACGGAGGGGACAGGACCACGCGCGCGTCGGCCGGGACGGCGCGGTCACTGTACGCGAACAGGGGATTGACCTCGACTTCGGCGACGTCGCTCCAGGTCATGACACAGCCGGCCACGGCCTCGGCTGCCTGGATGATGCCCGCGATGCAGACGGGAGGATGGCCCCGGCTTCCGGCGAGCAGGGGGCTGGCGCGCAGTTCCCCGATCATCATCTCGATGTCCTCTGGCCGTACGGGAAGCACCCGGTGGGTGACGTCGCGCAACACCTCCACGTCGGTACCGCCGCGGCCCACAGTCAGCATGGGGCCGAGCTGGGGGTCTCGGTATGCGCCGATGAGCACTTCGGCCGTGGGTGCGGGGAGCATCGGGGCGACCAGTACGGACCAGGCTTCCGGGGGAAGGCCTTCGGCTCGGGCGTAGGCATCCGCATTCGAGACGATCACCTCGAAGGCGCGGGCGGCGGAGGCGCCATCAGCTACGTCGAGCACCACCCCGCCGGCGTCCGACTTGTGGGTGATCCGCCGGGAGAGCAGCTTGACCGCCACCGGACACCCGAGACGCTCGGCCGCCCGGGCAGCCGCGTCTCCCGAGTCGGCGACCTCGGCGGCGGGGAAGACCAGTCCGGCCGCCGCCAGCAGGGCGCGCGCCTCCATTTCGGTCAGGGTGACCCGCCCTTCCGCGCGGGCCGCGCGGATCGCGGGATGGGGCGGGGGGGTGGCGGCCGCGTCGGACGGGATCGAGCCCGTCCGGGAGGTGGTCCGCGACGGCCCGACCGGGCCGGTCCTCCCGGGATGGCCGTCGGGATTCCAGCGGGATGCGCGCCTCGGTCGCGACCTGTGCTCGAGCTCGACCGCGGCGCGGCACGCCGCCTCCAGCGACTCGATCACGGGAATGCCGGCGTCGAGGAAGGCGTCCAGCGGCCGGCTGTCGTGGGTCGCGTACATGGAGTGCACGACCATGGCCTTCCCGAGGGCGCGCGTCCGGGCCGCCATCGCCCTCGCGGCCAGCGTCTCGGGGGCAGTGAGGGTGTCGGAGAAGCGGATGCCGTAGCCGCCGAAGAGCCCCACCACCAGGACGATCCCGACCGCCGGGTCGGGGGCGAGCACGTCCAGGGCGCGCGCGAACGCTCCCGGGTCGGTGTCCGCCGCCCCCGCCACGTCCACCGGGTTGGCGACCGCGGCGGCCGGGCCCAGCACTTCCCTCAGCCGGTCGCGGGTCTTGCGCGCGAGGGTCGCCAGCCGCGCCCCCGAGTCGGTGATCGCGTCCACCGCCAGGGTGTTCTGCCCGCCGCCGTCCGAGAGGATGGCGATCCCGCTGCCGGGCGGCGCAGCGGGCTGCGACGCAAGCGCATGCGCGACCGCGACCAGCTGGTCGGTACGGCGCACCTCGGTCACCCCGGCCTGCGCCAACCCCGCCCGCAGGCGGTCGTACGGACCCGCGACCGCCCCGGTGTGCGACAGGGCCGCCCGGACTCCCACGGCCGTCCGCCCCGACTTGATCACCACCACGGGCTTGCGGGGCGTGACCCGGACGGCGGCCCGAAGGAACGCGCGCGCGTCCGTGAAGCCCTCCACATGCGCGATCACCGCTCTGGTGTGCTCGTCTTCACCCAGGTACTCGAGCACCTCGCCGAACCCGACGTCCACCTGGTTGCCGAGTCCGCAGCACACGGAAATTCCCTCCCGCGTGCGCGCGCCTATCTCGTTCATCAGCCCGAGCGCGATGTTGCCCGACTGCACCAGCAGCGCGATGCCTCCGGGGCGCACACCGCGCACGCCGATGAGGTTAACTCGCTCGTGCAGGTTCATCATCCCGGAGGTGTTCGGGCCGATCACGCGTACGCCGTGCACGCGCGCAGCCTCGCCCAGACGGGCCTCCAGCTCGGTCCCCCGGCTGCCCGACTCGCCGAATCCCACCGCCAGCACCACCACCCCGCCGACGCCCCGCTCCCCACAGGCGCGCACCAAATCGGGCGCCGTCGAGGCGGGGGTGCACAGGACGGCCAGATCCACGCCGTGCGGCAACGCTTCCACGGATGTGAGCAGGACGTGCCCCAGGAGACGTCCTCCGCGCGGATTCACCGCGTAGACCGGGCCCGGATAGCCCGACCTGGCCAGCCCGCGCAGTATCTGGTATCCGCGCTTTGTGGGGTTGGCGCTGGCCCCCACCACCGCGATCGAAGCGGGCTCGAAGATGCGCCGGAGGGTCATCTCACAACCCCTGGGCAGATGATCCGCACAATGCTGGTCGGCGCCCGGCTGGCCCCCGCACTACCGACCCCGATAGTCCGGAGCCCGCCCCTCCCGGAACGCCGCCACCCCCTCCGCCCAGTCATCCGTTCGGAAGATCTCCTCGAGCGCGGCGCGCTCCCGTTCGAGCGCCTGCTCGCGCGACAGGGTGCCCGCCGGCCCGATGAGCCGCTTCGCCTCCGCGAGCGGAATCGGAGCACGACGCGCCAGACGGGCTGCCAGCCCATGGGCTGCGGGGAGCACCTCGCCCGCCGGCAGAGCCCGGTTGACCACCCCCATGCCGGCCGCTTCCGTCCCCGAGAAGAAATCGCCCAGGTAGACGAGTTCGCGCGCCTTCAGCACCCCGACCCGCTCGGCCAGGGTGTACACGACGCCTCCCCCCAGGAAGGTGCCCAGCGCGATCTCGGGCAGCCGCAGCTTTGCTTCCTCCGCGACGATGGCGAAGTCCGCCGACAGCGCCAGTTCGAGCCCCGCCCCGATGGCGTGCCCGTTGACGGCCGCCACCACCGGCGTACCCATTGTCTGGATCAGATGGTTGGCACGCTGGGCGGTTCGCACATAGCGGGCCCGCTCCTCCTCGGTCATCGGAGTCTCGGCGTGCGCCTTCAGGTCCGCGCCGGCACAGAACGCCCGCCCGCTTCCGGTCACGATAACGCAGCGGATGCCGCTGTCCGCTTCCGCGGCTTCCAGTTCCGCGACCAGCTTCTCGTAGAGCGGCAGGTTGACCGCGTTCAGCCGGTGCGGGCGATTGAGGGTTAGCGTCAGCAGCGCCCCCTCGCGTGCCGCGAGGACCTCGTGGCCCTCGCGCTCAGCGGTCATCGGGTGCCTCCGCCCCGAAGGCCGCCCCGCCGCGCACCAGCGCCCGTCCCGCCAGCGCCATCGTCGCCTCGCCGTCCCGGATGGCGAAGACCCCGTTGACCAGCACGTGCACGGTGCCCTCCGAGTACTGGTGCGGATCCTCGTACGTGGCCATGTCCCGCACCGCGTCCAGTTGCAGCACGGTGATGTCGGCGAAGTATCCCTCGCGCAGGTATCCCCGTTCGGGCCACTCAAGGAAGTCGGCGGCCAGCCCGGTCATGGAGCGCACCGCGAAGGGGAGAGTGATGAGCCCTTCGTCGAGCACCAGGTCGCGGATCTTCTTCGAGAACGACCCGAACGCGCGGGGGTGGGTGACGGGCCGGCTCGGTCCCGGATCGCGCCCGTCGGTGCAAGTCATCATCCAGTCGAGCTGCGCGAGGTAGCGCACGTTGTCCACGTCGTAGAGGCCGAGATTCATCACCGCGGCGTTCCCCTCCCGCAGGACGTGCCGGGCCGCGGCGGAGGGCTCCATCCCCAGATCGTCGGCGACCTCCTGAAGCGTTCTGCCGTTCAGTTCGGGCCGCCGGTCGGCGAACAGCAACCGGTCGGCGCCGCCCCGGATGGTGAGCATCTCGAGCGTCTGGCGGTCGATCACCTGGACCGTGTCGGGGTCGTCGAAGCGGCGCAGCATCGCCGTGTCGCCCCCCGCCACGAACCAGCTCGGGATCGTATACGAGCGCAGGTTGGACTGGGTCGCGGTGTAGGAGTGATGCGCGCCGGCGACCTCGACCCCGCGCGCCCGCGCCGCCTCGATGAGCGCCGCTCCCTCCGGCGCCCGGCCGTAGTTGTGGGCCCCCTGGGCGTTGAAATGGCTGAAAATGACCTTGGTGCCGGCTTCCTCGCCGATGCGGATGCCCTCCTCGATCGACTTCAGGTAGCCGAAGGACGGGTAGGCGGCGCCGAGATCGCGGTCGTGGGTGTCGTAGATCGCTCCCGGGTACTCGGCGGCGACCCGGTTCAGCTCGATCACCTCCTCGGTCTCCGCATAGTTGCCGGGCAGGTAGAAGAGCCCGGAGGAGAGGCCGTATGCGCCTTCCTCCATGCCCTTGCGCACCAGTCCGCGCATCTTGTCCAGTTCGGCCTCGGTGGGCGCGCGGTCCGCCATCTCCAGCACCTGCCGCCGCACCCAGTTGTGGCCCACTGAGAGGAAGGCGTTCACCCCGATGCCGTCCTCGGTCCACTGGGCCAGCCGGTCCGCCACGTGGGCCGAGCCGCCCCCGTCAAGCCCGAGCGCGACCGTCGTGATGCCCTGGAAGAGGAACGCGCGCGCATCCCGCCCGTGGTCGGTGTCGAGCTCGGCGTGCGAATGCATGTCGATGAAGCCGGGGGCGACAACAAGCCCGCGTGCGTCGATCGTGTCCAGCGCCGCGATCCCCGCGCCCGCGGCGTCCCCCACGAACCGGATGCGGTCGCCGGCCACCGCCACATCGGCCGCCATCGCCTCGCTCCCGGAACCGTCCAGCACCAAGCCCCCGAGGATGAGGATGTCGTCCGGCTCCCCAGCCGCCGTGCAGGCCGCGAGCGGGAGGGCGACGAGGGGCAGGAACCGGATCGCGCGGATCCAGGGGATGGACCGCACGGTGTGAAGCGAAGGGCCGGACCCGACAGCGCGCACCTTCATCGGCGAGTTCTCCGCAGGAGGAGTCCCATTTCGCCGGTGTCCCGCCCGGGGCCGCCGGTTGTGTTCCGCGAATTCGAGCGATCCGCGAGACGGACGACGGGGACCGGGATCCGGCGGTTCGGTTGATATACGAGCGACCAATCGATTTCCGTGAAACTCGGGGGTGGGGGCGATCCCGGATCGAGGATTCGGTGACCGCGGAGCGCTGTTCGCCCGCCCGGGGGCTCTTCGCGAGCCGGACGGGGCGGGGTGGGACCTACGCGGCTTCCCTGATCTCGAGCTCGACGCCCATCTTGCGAAGCTGGTTGAGGTGGTGGCGCTTGCGTCGCTCCTCGTCGCGGCGCTTGAAGTGGTCGGGTCCGAGGTCCTCGTGGGTGGAGCCGGTCGTGAACATGTGCCAGATCGCCACCAGGATCGCGTGCTGGACCGCCACGATCGCCTTCTTCGAGCCGCCGCGCGACCTCATGCGGTAATAGAGCGACCGGTAGTAGCCTCCCTTCGTGCGGGCCGCCGCCCAGGCCACCTGCGACAGCGCGTCCCGCAGCCACGCGTTCCCTCTGCCGGTCTTCGCGGACTTGCGCTTCCCGGCGCTCTCGTGGTTGCCCGGGCAGACCCGGGCCCAGGATGCGAGGTGCGCGGCGGTCGGGAACCTCGACATGTCATCGCCGATCTCCGCCAGAATCGCTTCGGCCGACCGTCGCGCGACCCCCGGAACGCTCTCCAGAAGGGCGAGGGCCGCCCCGAAAGGGACGGTCGTCTCCGCGAGGATCCGCGCCTCGATCGTCGCGATCTGACGATCCAGCTCGTCGATCATGTCCAGATGCCGCCGTAGCAGGAAGCGGTGGTGGTCGCGAACCAGCCCGGGAACGACTTCCGCCAGCTCCCGGCGCTTGCCCCGCAGGCTCCCCTTCGCAAGACCGGCCAGCGCCTTCGGATCGTCCTCGCCCGCGATCATCGCCTCCAGGATCGCCCGCCCGGTGACCCCCATGACGTTCGACACCACCGAGCCCAGCTTGACGTTCGCCAGCTCCAGGATCTTGCTCACCCGGTTGACCTGCGAACTCCGCTCCCGCACCAGCGTCTTTCGAAGCCGCGTCAGGTCCCGAAGGTCGCGGATCTCCGCGGGCGGCACGAAGCTCCCCCTGAGCAACCCGCACTCCAGAAGCCGGGCAAGCCACTCGCAGTCCCTCACGTCCGTCTTGCGCCCGGGAACGTGCTTGACGTGCCGGGCGTTGACCAGCAGCAGCCGGAAGCCGCCCTCCAGCACCGCCCACACCGGACGCCAGTACACCCCCGTCGACTCCATCGCCGCGTCCGTCACGCCGCGCGACGACAGCCACGCCCGCAGCGCCTCCAGACCCTTCATCGTCGTCTTGAAGGTCCGCGTCTCCCTCCGGCGAGGCCTCCCCCCGCCCGGCCGCGGCGTCCGCACGCACGCCACCACCGTCTTCTTGTGCACGTCGAGGCCCGCGCACCGCTCGATCACTACCTTCATGGCTCCCTCCCCGGGCTGATGGTGTCCGGGCGGGGGCGGGGCGCTTGTTCGATTGCGATTTTTCCGTCCGCGATATCGGCCCTCGCGGGCCTTCTCAGCACTGCGGGGTTCCCCGAAGCGCCCCGGGTCATGTTAGGCATCGGGCTTTCTGGCACCATAAGGAAAGACGACCTCTGCCCCCGCCCTCCTCTGACCTATAGTTTCAGTCCGGCGGGGTGGCCAGCCCCGGATGGCCATGAGCTGTTAGG
>JAJEBS010000308.1 GCA_022822425.1 Gemmatimonadota bacterium
GCTCCATGACCCAGGGACGCGCTCACCACAAGCGCACCCTCGCCGGCTACGAACCGATGCCCGCGCACGAGGCCCAGCAGGTGATCGAGGCGCTCAAGGCGGAGGAGTAGCGCAGGAGGCAGCCCGTGGCCGGACACAGCAAGTGGGCCAAGATCAAGCGCAAGAAGGCCGTCAACGACGCCCGGCAGGGCCAGATCTTCACCAAGCTCATCCGCGAGCTGACGGTGGCGGCTCGCGACGGAGGGGGTGATCCCGGCTTCAACCCGCGCCTGCGCCTGGCGGTGGACACCGCGAAGGCCGCCAACATGCCCCAGGAGAACATCGAGCGGGCGATAAAGAAGGGGACCGGTGAGCTCGCCGGCGTCAACTACGAGGAGGTAGTCTACGAAGGCTACGCGCCCGGCGGGATCGCGCTCTACATCGAGACCCTGACCGACAATCCCAAGCGCACCGTGGCGGCCGTCAGGCACCTCCTGACCAAGAACGGAGGCAGCCTGGGAACTACCGGGTCGGTGGCGTGGCAGTTCGACCGCAGGGGACAGATCTACGTCGAGGCGGCCGAGCACTCCGAGGAGGAGGTGCTCGAGGCGGCGCTGGATGCGGGAGCGGAGGATGTGGCGCAGGAAGGGGACGATTTCATCGTCACGACCGAACTGGCTTCCTTTCACCAGGTTCAGGACGACATGCGGCAGGCCGGAATCCGCATCGCGCAGGCGGAACTGGCGATGATTCCGCAGAACGAGGTGGACGTGGCGGGCAGGACCGCGGAAAGGCTGGTGCGCCTCATGGAGGCGCTCGACGGATCGGACGACGTTCAGAAGATCTCGTCCAACGGCAACATCGACGAGGAAACCCTGGCCCGGCTGTCGCAATGAGGGTCGGCGGGCCGCGAATCGGACGGTGAAGGCGCCGGACGGAACACTGATCGTGCTCGGGGTGGATCCGGGCACGGCGCGCACCGGCTACGGGGTGGTCGCCAGTGGCGAGCGCACGTTGTCGCTGCTCGAGTGCGGCGTGGTGCGCACCCGGCCCCGGCGCCCGCTTGCGGAGCGCATCCGCCACATCTTCGAGGCGCTGCAGTCGATCATCGAGCGCTTCGAGCCCTGCGTGCTCTCCGTCGAAAAGGTGTTTCAGGGGAAGAACCCGCAGAGCGCGCTGACGCTCGGCCATGCACGGGGCGCCGTCCTGTTGGCGGGCGCGCTCGCCGGGATCCAGATTGCCGAGTACTCGCCGACCGCAATCAAGAGCGCGGTCGTCGGCACCGGCCGGGCCACCAAGGAACAGGTGGGGTTCATGGTCAAGACACATCTGCGGCTGGTCTCCGCGCCGGCACCCGACGATGCGGCCGACGGAGTGGCGGTCGCGCTCTGCCACTGCCTGATCGGAGACCGGCCCGGGTGATCAGCCGGCTGCACGGGGTTCTGCTCGAGCAGGACATGGATTCGGTCGAGGTGGAGACTGCGGGCGGCGTCGTGTACGAGGTTCAGGTGCCGTCCACGGTGGCGGGGCGCCTGCCGCGCCCGGGCTCGCAGGTGCGGCTGCGCACGGTACAGGTGGTACGCGACGATTCGGTCGCCCTGTACGGCTTCCTGGACGCCCACGAGCGCGACATGTTCCAGCGCCTGCTGGGGACGACCGGGGTCGGAGCCAAGCTGGCGCGCGAGATGCTCTCGACGTACTCCGCCCGGCGTCTGGCACAGGCTCTGGCCAACAAGGAAACGGCCGTGCTCACCCGCGTGAGCGGGGTGGGAAAGAAGACCGCCGAGTTGCTCATCCTCAGGCTGAGCGACAAGGTGCGCGACCTCGCGCTGACTCCGGACAGTGGCGCGGCGGCGCCGCGGGGGGCGCGCGAGGCCGTCAACGCCCTGGTGGCTCTGGGATACTCCTTCGCGCAGGCGGACGAAACCGTGCGCGGCGTGTTGGACGCCGGCGAGGCGGGAGATGAGATGAAGACCGAGGAACTGATCCGACGGGCGCTGGAGCACATCGGCCGATGACGGATCGCTACGACGTCACCACGCCCCGGGAGCTCTCCGGCGAGGGTGCCGCGGAGCGGTCCCTTCGCCCGGGCAGCCTTGCGGACTTCATCGGCCAGGCGAAGGTCCGGGAGACGCTCTCGATCGCGATCGCGGCTGCACGCGGGCGGGGCGACGCGCTCGACCACCTGCTCTTCCACGGTCCTCCCGGACTCGGCAAGACCACCCTGGCGCTGCTGCTCGCCTCCGAAATGGGAGTCGGGGTGAAGATCACGTCCGGGCCGGTGCTGGAGAAGCCGGGAGACCTGGTGAGCATCCTCACCAACCTGAACGCCCGGGACATCCTCTTCATCGACGAGATCCACCGGCTGCGGCCCATCGTCGAGGAATTCCTCTACCCCGCCATGGAGGATTTCCGCGTCGAGATCCGGCTCTCCGACGGACCGGCGGCGCGCACCGTCACCATGCAGATCGAGCACTTCACCCTGGTGGGCGCCACGACCCGCTTCGGGCTGCTCACGGAACCGATGCGCGCGCGCTTCGGGATGGTCGAGCGGCTCGATTTCTACCAGCCCGAGGAGTTGATCCGGGTAGTTCAGCGAAGCGCGGAGATCCTGGGGGTAGACACGACGGAAGAGGGCACCTTCGAGCTGGCGCGCCGCGCCCGGGGCACCCCCCGGGTGGCCAACCGGCTGCTGCGGCGGCTGCGCGACTACGCCGAGGTGCGCGCCGACAGCGTGATCAGCGGCGAGGTTGCGCGCGCCGGCCTCCGGCTGCTCGAGGTGGACGAGTACGGGATGGACGAGATGGATGCGCGCGTGCTGCGCACCATTATCGAAAAGTTCGACGGGGGCCCCGTGGGGCTGGCCTCCCTGGCGGTGGCCCTGAGCGAGGACGAGGGAACGCTGGAGGAGGTCTACGAGCCGTTTCTGATCCAGAACGGCTTTCTGGAGCGCACCCCGCGCGGGCGCAAGACCACCGAGCGCGCCCACCGGCGGTTCGGCCATCCCCCGGCCGGGAGAGAGGGGCGCTCGGACCGGGGAGCGGGCGGACATGGCCAGTCGTCGCTCTTCCGGCCATGAAGGCCGGACGAGACGGCATCAAGGACTTCGGCTACCACCTCCCCGAAGACCGCATCGCGCGCTACCCCGCAGCGCGGCGCGACCAGAGCCGCCTGCTGGTGGCGCCCAGGTCCGGCGGACCCTTCGAACATCGGGTGTTCCGCGATCTGCCCGGTCTGGTGCGCGCAGGCGATGTCCTGGTGGTGAACGAGTCGCGGGTGCTCCCCGTGCGCCTGCTGGGAGCCAAGCCGACCGGCGCCCGCGCCGAGGTGCTCCTGCTGCGGCCGCTGGGGGAGGATGGGGCGCGCGACGGCCCCCTGTGGGAGGCGCTGGTGCGGCCGGGCGGCAAGCTCAAGCCCGGACGCACCGTGGAGGTCGCTCCAGACCTGGTGGTCCACATCGTCGACTCGACCCCCGACCACGGGCGCATCGTGCGCGTCGAGACCCCGCTGACGGTCGAGGAGGCGCTCGAGCGCCACGGCCGCGTGCCGCTGCCCCCCTACCTGCGCCGCCGGGACGAACCGGTGGATCGCGCGCGCTACCAGACCGTGTACGCGCGCACGCCGGGTTCGGTGGCCGCCCCCACGGCGGGCCTCCACTTCACCCGCGAGCTCATGGACGCGCTGGAGGCGGGCGGGGTGCGCATCGCGCGCATCACCCTGCACGTGGGCGTGGCGACCTTCCGCCCGGCGCGCCCTTCCGGGGGCGACCCGCGAGGTCCCGGGGAGGAACGCTACCGCATCCCGCGCGCGGCGGCCCGGCGGGTCGCGGCGGCGCGCGCCGGCGGGGGGCGGGTGTGGGCGGTGGGCACCACCGTGGTGCGGACGCTGGAGAGCGCGGCCAACGGGACGGGCGGAGTGCGGGCCGGGTGCGGCACGACCGATCTCTTCATCCGCCCGCCCTTCGACTTCCAGGTCGTCGACGCCCTGATCACCAACTTCCATCTGCCCCACTCGACCCTGCTCATGCTGGTGGCCGCCCTCGCCGGCCATGAGCGCACCATGGACGCGTATCGCGAAGCCGTCGACCAGGGGTATCGGTTCTACTCCTACGGCGACGCCATGGTGATCTCGTGAGCGACGACGTGGCTTCGGCCTTCTCCTTCACCGTCGACGGCCGCGTCGACCACGCCCGTGCCGGGGTGTTCTCCACGCCCCACGGGAACGTCGAGACTCCCGCGTTCATGCCCGTCGGCACCCTCGCCAACGTGAAGATGCTGACCCCGGAGGAACTGCGGGACCTCGGGGCGCGCATGGTGCTGGCCAACACCTACCACCTCTACCTGCGTCCGGGGGCCGAGGTGGTGCGCGAGCTGGGGGGCCTCCACGCCTTCATGCGCTGGCCGGGGCCCATCCTGACCGACTCGGGCGGGTTTCAGGTCTTCTCCCTGAGCCGCATCAACCGCATCCACGAGGACGGCGTCGTCTTCCAGAGCCACATCGACGGCTCCCGCCACCACTTCACGCCCGAAAGCGTCATCGACGTCCAGCGGGCGCTGGGCGCGGACATCGTCATGGCGTTCGACGAGTGCCCGCCCGGCGGCGCCGACCATCCGTCCGTCGCGCGGGCCAACCGGCGCACCCTCGCCTGGCTGGAGCGGTGCGCACGGCGCTTTCGGGCAACCAACACGGAGCAGGCGCCCGCTCAGGCGCTCTTCCCGGTCCTGCAGGGCGGTGTCTTCGAGGATCTGCGGCGTGCGTGCGCGGCCGACGCGCGTGGCATTGCGGACTGGACCGGCTTCGGGATCGGAGGGCTCAGCGTCGGGGAGAACAAGGAGGACATGTGGCGCATTCTGGAGCTGCTGGACGGCGAGCTCCCGGGCAGCCGTCCGCGCTACCTCATGGGGGTCGGCTACCCCGATGACCTGCTGGAAGCGATCGCGCGCGGCTGCGATCTCTTCGACTGCGTTGCGCCGACCCGCAACGCGCGCCATGGCACCGCGTGGACCTCCGGCGAAGGTCAGGTGAACATGAAGGGCGCCCGTTTCCGGACGGACCGGGATGCTCTCGACCCCGGATGCACGTGCTATACTTGCCGCAGGTTCGATCGCGCATACCTGCGCCATCTGCTGGTCGCGGGGGAGGGGCTGGCGCAGCGGCTCATCTCCATCCACAACCTGAGTTTTCTGGTGCAGCTGGCGAGCGAGGCCCGACGCCGGATCATCGATGGCTCGTTCCCGATGTGGCGCGCGGAATGGCTGCTCCGGTATCGTAGTGCGCGGGCGAAGGAATAGAACATCCACCACCGGCCCAGGGCCGGCGCATCATCGGAGGAACGGATCTTGGCACTCTGGATCGCGATATCGACCCAGCCGCTCGTGCCGGCACCCCTTGTCGGGGTGCCCCAGGGCGGGGGAGGCGGCTTTATCTTCTTCATCCAGCTGATCGCGATCATCGCGATCTTCTACTTCCTGCTGATCCGGCCACAGCGCAAGGAGCAGCAG
>JAJEBS010000080.1 GCA_022822425.1 Gemmatimonadota bacterium
GTTGGCGGGCACGATGAGCGGCATGGGCTCGACGCCGTCGCGCGCGTTGTCCTGGTTGTAGCGGAAGACCGCGTCGTAGGTGGGCAGGATCGCCCCCCCGCTGTAGCCGAAGATGGTGTCGATTCCCTCGTCGGCCAGAACCTGGACGATCATGTCGGCTCCGCTCATGACCCGGCCCGCGAGCGGGTGCGCGGGGGTATCGCGAAGCGCGGTGCTGGTTGTCATGGAAACGCCTCTCGTGACGGGCACGGAATGGGTTGAGCGCCGGGGTGAAAAGTCGGGCGAAGGCGCCCGAATGGCAAAACCCGCGCAGGCACGTTGCATATCTTGCGATGCCCGCGCCATCCCGCAAGCTTGTACGGCCACGCGCCGCACCCCTGGACCGCCATGCGCCGCATTCCCGGACCGCCATGCGACACACCATATCCATATTGCTCCAGAACGAGGCCGGCGCGCTCTCGCGCGTCACCGACATGTTCTCGACCCGGGGCTTCAACATCGAAAGCCTCAACGTGGCGCCCACCAAGGACTACGCCGTCTCGCGCCTGACCCTGGTCACCAACGGCTCCGACGAGACCCTCGAGCAGATCATGAAGCAGCTGAGCAAGCTCATCGATGTGGTCGACCTGCGGAACATGACCACCCGCGACCACATCGTGCGCGAACTGGTGCTCTTCAAGCTGCGCCTGACCACCGGTACCCGAGCCCAGCTCGACGAGATGGTGGCGGAGTTCGGGGGGTCCATCCTCGACGAGCACGAGGGGCACTATACCGTGGAGATCACCAGCAGCGGCCCGCGGATCGACGGCTTCCTGAAGAGCGCGGAGCGGATCGCCGAGACGGACGCGCTGGTGCGCAGCGGCGCCATGGCGGTCTCCCGCGGCGCGCCGATTACCTGGCACGGCTGAGGCCGGGGCGGCGCTCGCGGCTGAACGGCGGCGCTCGCGGCTCGCAGCCAAGGGCGAGACTACCGGCCCGGCTCCTCCTCCGAGATCGTCCGCACGCGGGTGAGTTCCAGCCCCAGCGTCCTGCCCTTCATGATCGCCGGCACCCCTTCCTCCATCCAGACCGGGGCGGGCGCGCCCTTCAGGTAGTGGTCGAAGAACTGCTGCATGCGGATCGCCCAGTCCTTCTGGTTGTGCCGCTGCCTGAGGCCGTGGGCCTCGCCGTTGTAGTTGAGCATCCACACCGGCTTGCCCAGGCGGCGCAGCGCCACGAACAACTCGATCCCCTGGTACCACGGCACCGCCCCGTCCTCGTCGTTGTGCAGCATGAGGATGGGCGTGTTGATCTTGTCGGCGGTGAAGATGGGCGAGTTCTCGATGAAGCGCAGCGGATACTCCCAGAGCGAGCCGCCGATGCGGCTCTGGCCGCGTTCGTACTGCACGGCCCGGCTGCGTCCCGACTGCCAGCGGATGCCCCCGTAGGCGCTGATCATGTTGGAGACCGGGGCGCCCGCCTCGGCCGCCGCGAACAGGTCGGTGCGCGTCACCATGTAGGCGATCTGGTAGCCGCCCCATGAATGTCCCTGCACGCCGATGCGGTCCGGGTCGACGAAGCCGTCCTCGACCAGCTCGAGGACGCCCGGGACCACCGCGTCGAGGGCGCTTTCGCCCGGATAGCCATCCCGGTAGGGGATGTCGGGGACGAAGAGCAGGTAGCCCCGGCTGACGTAGAAGCTGCGGTTGATGGAGGAGCTGCCCGGCGCAGGCGCGGCGTAGCCGTGCAGGCCGTCCGAGGAGCGCTCGTAGAAGTACACCATCATGGGGTGCTGCTCCGACGCGTCGAAGCCTTCCGGCTTGTAGAGGATGCCCTGGAGGGGGGTGCCGTCCATGGAGGTCCACTCCACGATCTCGGCGGTGCCCCACAGGTAGTCGGACTGCTGCGGGTTCGCGTCGGTGACCTTGCGCCCGTCGTCGAGTTCCGGGCCCGCCACCCACAGGTCCGGGAATTCCTCGAAGGTGGAACGGGTGTAGGCGAAGACCTCCGCGTTCTGCGCCCGGAACAGGCCGGCGTAGCGGGCGTCGCCGGCGATGAGCTGCTCGGGCGCGGCGCCGGCGTCGAAGTCGCCCTGCCACAGGCCGGACGACTTGTCGTACAGGTGGAAGGAGGAGAGGTACACCTCTCCGGAGGGC
Organism: Gemmatimonadota bacterium; assembly: GCA_022822425.1. Classification (GTDB taxonomy): domain Bacteria; phylum Gemmatimonadota; class Gemmatimonadetes; order Longimicrobiales; family Gaopeijiaceae; genus BD2-11. The sequence continues at coordinate 2,136 of JAJEBS010000080.1, forward strand.
ACCACCGGGTCGGCCGTGTCGAGGTCGACGTAGCGGAAGCGGGTGTCGGACGCTCGCCCGGCGCCCCGGGTGAGGTTGCGGGGGGCGGCGCTCCCGGTGGGGTCGACCGCCCAGATGTCGTAGCGGTCGTAGACCAGGAAGGCGGCATCGCCCGCCGTCCATCCCGCCGTTCCGTAGGAACCAGCGAGATCGGGACGATCGTCCAGCACGTTGTAGAAGCCCGCGTCGATGCTGCCCGTCAGGTCGATCTCCTCCCCGCTGCCGGTATCGATGGCGACCCAGATGCGCCGGACGCCGTCCCACCGGGTGATGTAGCCGCCGCCGGGAGAGAGGGTCCCCTGTCCCCGCACCCGCTCGGCCACCTGCCGGCGCGAGCCGTCCGCCACGTCGATGGTGTAGAGGTCCACGTAGCTGGCATCCCACGACACCAGCTGGCGGTAGGGGAGGCCGCTCCTGCCCATCGCCACCGCACCGTCGCCGTCGTCGGCAACGGTGACGTCGGGCACTGCGGTGGTGGCGAGCTGCACCACGCGGCCGCTCCCGAGGTCGAGCACCGCCTGGTAGCTGCGCTCCAGCTCGTCCTCCATCTGCACCAGCTGCATGGGCTGCAGCAGAGGGTCCTTCCAGTTCCAGATGTCGACCTGGACGCGCTCGTCCTCGGGGGTGTCGTCCTCGGGATCCGGAAGGGGCCGGGGCGCACTGTGGAAGAGGACGCGCGCGCCCGAACCGGAGAACGACACCTCGCCGTGCTCGCTCGGGGCCCAGTCCGCGGGGAGTGCCTCCGCGCCCGGGGCCACCCGGGAGGTGGCCGCACCCTCGCGCGCGGCGTACAGGGAGAAGGCGGGCGCCCCGGCCCCGCGGTCGTCCCGGTCGGTGAGGAAGGCGACCGCGCCGTCATCGGCGACGGCGAGCCTCAGGTAGCGGCCTTCCCCGCTGGTGACCGCCTCGGCCCCGCCGGCTGTCCCGACGCGGAAGACGCCGTCGCCGGCGCCGTCCTCCCCGGAGGCCGTGTAGTAGAGCGCGCCGCCGTTACCCGAGAAGGCGTAGCTCACCGCGTGGTCGAAGCGGCGCTCCTGACTGGTGTCGAGGTCGCGCACCACCAGTTCGGTGCCGTCGTCCAGTCGGGGCGGCCCATCGTCGTCATCGCCGTCTCCCCGCTGGGCGCGGCCCTCCCCTTCCTCTTCGTCATCACCGGCGTCCTCCTCCATGAGGTACGCCACCCATGAGCCGGCTTCGCCCGGCAGCCGGAATGACCGGACCTCCGCAACGCGCGTCTCCGACAGGTCGGACAGGTTCAGGATGAGCAGCGAGTCACCCGGCGGGTCACGGGAGTCCTCGGCGCGCGCCGCGTCCACCGCCGCCTCGGCGGGCTCGACCAGCGCGACCAGGAAGCGGCTGTCGGCGGTGAAGCCCGGATCGGCGCCCCTGGGCACGGTCACCCGGCGCCCGTCCTCCAGGTTTTCCGCCACCAGCGTGGCGTCGCCGTCCCCGGGTACGAGCCGGTAGACCAGCCAGCGGCCATCCCGGGAGAAATCCTCGTCCTGAATCCGCTTCCAGATCGAATAGGCGTCGTGATCGAGAGGCGTTTTCTGCTGTGCGGAGAGCGCGAGGGGAGCGGTGACCAGGATGGAGAGCGCCAGGAACCAACGGATCGTCTTCATGACCCACCTGCTGCGGGAGAAATGTGTGCGCACGGCAAGATGCCTGCGGCAGGGGGAACGGTAGACGACGAGGAAGAGCGAGGCAACGGCACGGCGCCGGTCACGGAATCAGCTCGCGGGCGTCCTCGCGGACGTCCTCGCGGGCGGCAACCCGCACCTCTCCGATTGACAGAGTCCCGGGCTCGGCATCAGTGTGAAGCTCTCTGGACGGACCGGAGCGAAATTCGCCGAATCCTGTGGGGGGCGAGCCGCCAGACCCGGGAATCGGATGGAGTCATTCGGAACGACAACCTGCGGAGGACACCATGCGTGATTTCCGGATCCTTGCCACACTTCTTCTGTTGGTGATTCCCCTGCCGACGGCCGCTCAGGGCGTCCCGGACATCGCCGAGCCCTTCAAGGTCGGCACCTTCGAGATCGAGGGCACGCCCACCGTGTCGCTGGTTCTACGCGACCAGCTCATCGTCGAGGTCGACGCCGCCAACACCGCCCTCCAGCGCGATCCCTACTACGCCCGGGTGCAGGCCCCGGCGGACATGCTGGAGCTGATCGAGCGCTACGAGTACGGTCTCCAGCGGCGCCTCTACGAGGTCGTCAACCACCTGGTCGAGAACGACATGCTGGGCGCGAACCGCCCGTCATACGTGCACGACCTCGGGGACGTGCGCACCCTCCCGCCCATCCTGTACCCGGGCAAGATCCTCAACGCCGCGGTCAACTTCTACAGCCACGTCAACGAGACCGGCACCGAGGAGGAACGGGCCGAGGCGCGAAGGCAGCGGCGGGAGAACCGGGGCGTGCCCTATCTCTTCCTGAAGCCGAGCAAGGGCGCGGTCATTGGCGACGGCGGCGAGGTGGTGCTTCCCTACGGGCGGGACCGCATCGACTGGGAGGTCGAGCTGGGAGCGGTGATCGGCCGGTCGGCCAAGTACGTCTCCGCGAACGACGCGGAGGCCTACGTGTTCGGCTATCTGGTGTCGCTCGACATCTCCGACCGCGGCGGGCGTCCGCCTGGCGGCAACCCCATGACCTCCGACTGGTTCGTCGGCAAAGGCCACGACACCTTCGCGCCCCAGGGGCCCTGGATCGTGCCGAAGGAGTTCTACGGCAACCCGATGGAGATCCTGCGCCAGACGCTGGACGTCGGCGACGAGCGCATGCAGGAGGCCACCGCCGGCGACATGATCCACTCCCTCTGGGAGCTGATCGAGTACGGCTCCTCCATCATCACCCTGTTCCCCGGGGACGTCGTCAACAACGGCACCTCCGGGGGTGTGGGCATGGGCACGGCGGTTCGCGGGGCACAGCGCTTCCTGCAGCCCGGCGAGCAGATTTCCGCCTCCATCGACGGAATCGGCACGCTGAACCTGTCTGTGGTGAGCGAGCCCGAGCCGACGGGGCTCACGGGCGCGCACCTGCCGCCCGTGCGGACCTATCGGGGGCCGCCTCCGGGGGGGAACTGACTCAGTCCACCTCCAGAATCGGATCCTTCTCGCCCGTCATCTCCCACCTCGTCAGCACGGTGGGGATTACCCCGGCGCCGTAGAAGGCGTCGAAGAAGCGCTTGATGGTGAAGTCGTCGCCCTCCTGGATGGCGTACTCGGAGAGCAGTTCCTCGATCTGGATCTTGCCGGTCACGTAGCTGGTGCCGTAGCCCGGCTGCCGCAGGTATAGGCTCTGCTCTCCGCGCACCAGGTCGCCCTCCGTAAGCCATCCGCGCGGCGTCCAGGTCATCGCGTGCTCGACCGCCTCCTCCATGTCGAAGACGTCGCCGTGCAGGTTGAGGCCGCTTAGCGCGCGCGCCGCCCGCTGCGCCAGCATGATCCAGACGAGTTCGCGTGCCCGGGGTGAGTTGTCGTCCAGAAGCCCCAGATGCATGAACATCTCCTCGACGCCGGTTGCCAGCCCCTCGGAGCGGGCGTCGAAGATGTTGTAGAGCGAAGGCGTGGCCCGGATGGGGCTCGGGTGTGGATCCTCGCGCATGCGCGCCAGTTCGATCCAGTGGTGCATGTGCGGGCGGAAGGCGTCCGGATCGCGGTAGATGACTTCCTGGAAGAAGTTGCGCACCTCGCCGGGCTCCACGGGGCTGAAGCTTCCGTTCACCGCCCGGAGCGCGGGATCCATGTAGTCGAAGATGGTCTCGATCTCCTCTTCCTCGAGGAACCGCATGTACATGTCCACGGACTCGTTCAGGCGCCGGTCATATTCCTCCGCGGAGGCGATGCGCTCGAGTTCGGGCAGGTCGCGGTTGCGGTTCTCCTCCAGCCGCATCGACGAATGCGAGCGCGCCAGTTCGCGGCGCATGAGGAGCACCTGCTCCTCCCACGAATACGGGACGAGATGGACGTTCTGCATGTACCAGGTGTAGTTGTCGGCGCCGACTCCCGACGGCCCGGTGCGGGAGGAGGCGCCCTCCTCCAGCCAGACGCTGAACTCCTCGGAGGCGGCGCGCGCGTCGGCGATGGCCTGGTCGAGGTCGGGGCTGGTGCCTGCGACCTGGGCGGCGTAGGTGTCGAGGTCGCGGGCCTGACCGGCGAAGTCGCGGATGCCGGCCAGCCAGAGGTCGCGGGCGTTGGAGTCGGCGAGGTTCACGCGGGCCTGTTCCAGCAGCGCCGGGATGGAGCCGATGCGGGCCGCGAGCTCCGCCGCATCGGCGTCCGAGAGCGGATAGTCATAGGTCCAGGTATCGACCCAGCCGTGAATCACCGCGCCCTCGTGGGCCGGGACGTCGCTCTCGGCCAGGAACATGATCACGTAGAAGGCGGGATCGCGCGCCCAGGGACGGCGCACGCGGTGGTCGAAGTCGAGCCCGTTCATCTCCGCGCGCACCAGGTGCCAGTCGATCTGTTCCGCGACCGGCCAGCTCTCGGGGGCGAGGGCGTTCAGGCGCAACTGCCACTGCGGGAGCTCGGCCTGCTGGCGCGCCATCGCCGCGGCGGAGTAGTCCGGGACGCCGTCGACGAAGTCGGGCATCTCGAAGGCGCGCCACTCCTCGAAGAGCTGTACCAGGTCCGCGTGCGAGCCGGGGCCAGCGGCCACGACGGAGTCCATGGGATCCGCCGTGCACCGCACGAAGAGGATGCCGACCGCGATGAGCGCGATCCCGACGATGAGGACGGGGGGACGGAGTTTGCTGCGGGACATGGCGGCCTCCCGGATCTGCGGTCCAATCGGTGAGCAGGCTGCTCGCCTTTTCAGTCTACTCGATGTGCGGCCTGCTCGACATGCGGCGCGGTCTCGGCTTGTTGGAGTCGCACCCGCCTGCGGTCAGGAGCCGTCCTCGCCCAGCGCCCGGGCCAGCGCCCCGCGCCCCCCCACGACAGGCAGATCGAGGGCGGTTCCCGCCAGGTCGACGGTCAGGCGGGTGCCGGGCTCGGGGTGCAGGGTGAAGTCGGCATCGCTGGAGAAGATCATGAGCCCGATGCGCTGGCCGGCGGGGATGATCTGGTCGTCGGGCTGAAGGTCGAAGGCGAGATCGACGAACTCGCCCGGGACAAGTGGCGTGCTCTCGCTGAGCGATGCCGCATTCTGCGGATCGGCCCAGCCGCGCGTGATCAGGTTGTCGTTGATGCTGCCACCCTCCGACCAGGGAAGCGACACCAGCCAGACCGACAGGTTGGCGGCGGCGCGGTCGGCCGCGAGGCGGAGCGAAACGCGGGCGATGCCGGACAGGTGCACGTCTCCGGCGAGCTCGGGCGTCGCGAACAGCAACCGGTGCTCGGAGGCCTCCGCCCCGGCCAGGTCGGCGCCGGAGAAGCTCACGTCGTCGGTGAGCGATTGTTCCCCGGCAACGGGGTCAGGCTCGAGCGAGAGCATCCCCTGCATGCCTCCTTCGCCGGAGGGGTGTACGCGCACGAGCTCCGCGTCGGGGTGGGGATAGGAGGGATAGGGCGTGGGGCTCAGGCGGTCGTCGCCCTCGCGCACGATCCAGGCGCCCGGATCGTTCTCCACTCCGTTCTCGACCCCGTACAGGTACCGGGAGAACCAGCGGTTCATGAGGGTGAGCGGTGGCTCGCCCCCGTGGCCCTGCTGGTGGTAGTAGACCTGCACCGGCACGCCCCGGTTGCGCAGCGCGGCCACGATCCGGTAGCTGTGCTCGGGCATCACGTTCCAGTCGTTGAAGCCGTGCGCCATGAGGGTCGGGGCGAGCACGCCGTCGACGTGGTTGAGGTAGTCGCGGCCCGCCCAGAAGTCGTTGTAGTCCCCGGAGGCGCGGTCGAAGCGGGCCTGCATGAGGTCGCTGCGCACGGTCTGGTTGCAGTAGTCGCGGCGCTCCATCGGGCCGCTGTTGATGAAGTCGTAGAGGACGTCGATGTCCTCGCCGGGGTAGCCGCCCGGCGACCGCACCAGCCCATGCGACCGGTAGTAGTGGTAGTACGACGTGTTGGGGGCCACCGGGATGATGGCCTCGAGCCCCTCCACCCCAGTGGTGGCGGCGGCGAGCGGCAGGGTGCCGTTGTAGGAAGTGCCGATCATGCCCACGCTGCCGGTCGACCAGTAGGCGCTCACCTCCTCCCCGCCCTCGACCTCGGTGAAGCCGCGCGCGCGCCCGTTCAGCCAGTCGATCACCGCCTTCGGGGCGAGGGACTCGTTCTCGCCGCCCACGGTGGGGCAGCCCTGCGACTGTCCCGTCCCGGGAGACTGCGAGTGCACCACCGCGAACCCGCGCGGCACCCAGGTGGCGATGTGCGAATTCGAGATGACCGGCTGCTCTTCGATGTGGTCCATCGGGGGCATGACGGTGCGCGGCGGGGGTGGTGCGCCCACCTCCTGGCGGATGTCCCAGAAATAGCTGAAGTCCAGCCCGCCGGTGCCGGAATAGTACGGGCTGGTCTCGTAGATCACGGCGACCTCGAGCCCGGACTCGGTCGCGGCGGGGCGAGTCACGTCGACATGCACCCGGTCGGGAGCGCCGTCGCCGTCGGAGTCGAAGTCGGTCTCGACCCAGAGTTCGTGCCGCACCCAGGTGGCCGAATCCGCGAACTCCGGGACGACTTGCGCCTCGCCGTCCTCGAAGACGGGCCGGGGGCCGTCGTAGCAGGCCGCGGCCGCGAGCAGCGGCAGGGCGGCGCCGAGGGCGCCTGCCCGCGCGAGGCGGAGGGGATGCGGGAGGGGGACGCGAGGGATCTTCTTCATGGGTTCGGATGACCGGGGGCGAGAAGGACCAGCGGGCCGATGGCCCGAAGAATGGAGCCAGCCGGCATCGAACCGGCGACCTCCTGCGTGCAAGAGCTCCGTGACTGACGGGACGGGAACACCACCGGTGGCCCAAGTTACTCGGCACATCGTGGGGAAACAACGCGGACGCAGCCAATATGTTCCCGTCCCGGCCTGACGGGAATCCTCCAGACGGTGGCCCTCGGCAGAGCGCGAATGTTCTACATGGAGTATGCTGGCTGAACCACTCGCTGAACCACTCGGGCCACGTTGCGCCACTGGAGCAGTCCAGCGCGCCGGGTCTCTCGGCGCAGCCGTCAAGTTGAATTGAAATGCGAAGCAGATACCACTCCGCTCTGTTGCTGTCGGTAGCCCTCGCCGCCTGCGGAGGAGGCGACGCCCGCACCGGTGATGTCCAAGTGCAGGTCGAGGACAGCGCAGGCGTGCGGATCGTCACGTATGAGGCCACTCCAGCCACCGTCGCACCCTTCCACCTTGCTGCGGAACCCCGCTACCGCCACGGAACGAGCCCGGGAGACTACGAGTTCCAGGGAATCAACGTCGGTCGGCTCTTCCCGGACGGAGGCGCGGTCGTTGCTGACCAGTGGAACAGCGACGTGGTCGTCTTGAGTCCGGACGGGACGACACACGAGGTGCTCGCCAAGCGTGGAGAGGGACCGGGCGAAGTCATCTACCCCTACTCCATGTTCGTGCTGGGACAGGACAGCGTCCTCGTCCCTGATCGTCGTCTGTCTCGCCTCACTCTCTTCGTCGGCGATTCGGTCGCGCACATGGCGAGCCTCCCTCGGTCAGGCTACCTCGGTGTGGCAGGAATCGGCTCATCCGGCGAGCTGCTGCTAATGCACCGAACCCCCTACCGTTCCTGGTTCGATATAGAGGAAGAGTGGCTCGCCGGGCACATGTACCGGTTCGAGACTGAAACCGGAGCCTTGGACACGGTCGCGTCGTACGACCACGTCCACCGAGAGCGGTCGGGGCAGCCGCGACCGATCATCCGGCCCGTCGGCGAGGTCACGGTCGCCACCGGGCGGTTCGTCCAAACGAGGTCCGACAGGCCCGAGATCATCTGGCGCCTGCCGGACGGCACGGTAAGGCAGATCGTGCGCTGGCGGCCCGAGCCCACGCTGCTGACCGAGGAACTCCTGGAGCCCGTCGAGGCATATGAGCGAATGATCGGCTGGTTGAACTACGAAGTATCCGATGCCCGGCTCGAGGAGATCATCCAGGAAAACATGGCCCGCTATCGCGCCATGATCGGCCAGCCGGTGCCGCTCTTCGGCACCCCATTCGCCGACGCCGACGGCAACATATGGCTGCCCTCCTACCGGCCCGCCTATCCGGAAGAGGGATCTCCGTACACCGTCGTTTCCCCGGACGGCGAATGGCTGGGGCAGGTCGAGACGCCGCCCCGATTCCGAATCCTCGACGTGACCGGAGCCCTTGTCCTCGGCGTGCTCCGAGACGAACTGGACATAGAAAACGTCAGCGTGTACGAACTGATCTTCACGCAACCAGGCGGCCGGTAACACGCCCGCGTCGCAATTCTTGCGGCCGCTTCTGGTCGGCTGCGGGCGCGAGCGTGTTCCGCAGGGCATCGCGGCGGCGGCCGAGGTCCTCGCGGACGCCTCCGCACGCGGTCTTGCCGCCTTCCCCGGCGTTGGTATAATCAGTCGCGCGGCCACGATCTCGTCGATTTCAAGAAGGAGAGGACCCCCATCATGAAGAATCAACTACATCCCGTTCTGACCGCGGCTTTCGGCCTCGCCCTTGCCGCGAGTGCGAAGTCCGCTGCAGCGCAACAGATTTCCGAACAGGCGGTCATCGATGCACAGAACGCCTGGGGCGCGGGCATTGTCGCGATTGCCAAAATTCATGCCGATGGCGGCGATTACACCGCCCGTGCGACGGAACACATCGACGACCTCTACGCATATGGCGAGACCAAAGTCATGTTCAAGCCGACCATGGCGGCGGAAGATCAGTTCCGTGAGACATTTGACGAAGCT
>JAJEBS010000094.1 GCA_022822425.1 Gemmatimonadota bacterium
GCTGAAGGCGATGCCGATCAAGACGGATCGCCGGGATGCCGAGGGCATCGCACGGCTTCTGCAGATGGGCTGGTTCAGGCCGGTGCACTGCAAGTCGGTATCGTCGCAGGAGATGCGCGCACTGCTGACCTCGCGCAGGTCCGTGAAGGGCGCGCTCACCGATATGGAACTCTCGCTGCGCGGCGTGTTGCGCAACTTTGGCCTGAAGCTGGGCCAGGTCTCGAAGGGCCGCTGGGAGGCCCGCGTCCGGGAGTTGATCGCAGGCAACGCGATGCTGGAGGCCGCCGCCGAACCGATCCTGCGCGCGCGGGTGGCTCTGCGCCGCGAGCTGGCCGGGTTGGAGAAGCTGGTCCGCGATCTGGCCAGGGAGGATCCGGTATGCCGGCTGCTGATGACCATGCCCGGCGTAGGCGCGGTCGTGGCCCTGACCTTCAAATCGGCGATTGACGATCCCGGGCGGTTCCGGAGATCGAAGGATGTCGGCCCCTGGGTGGGACTGACGCCGGGCCGGGACCAATCCGGCGAGCGAGATATTGTCGGCGGCATCACGAAGTGCGGCGACGCAGGTCTGCGTACCGCGCTCTATCAGGCCGCCACGGTGATGCTGAACGGCACCGCCGGGCCGAACTGGCTGAAGGCCTGGGCGCTTCGTCTGGCGAAGCTCCGTGGCAAGAAGCGTGCGACCGTCGCCCTGGCCCGGCGCATCGGCGTGGTACTTCACCGGATGTGGCGGGACGGCACCGAGTTCCGCTTCACGCGCGAGGAGGCGATGGCGCTCCAGACGGCATAGGCGCGCCTGCATCCCACCGGCAATCGGAAGCGAGAGGAGGAAAGAGCCGCGCCTGAAGGTGGCGATCCACCGGTGTCCCCTCGCCGGGACGCGGTTCCCGTTGATGCACGCGCTGCGTCTTGTCGGCCGAACCGTTTCATCGCGTTCGAGCACGCGACCAAGATCGGCACTCGGGAATCGTTTGGACCAGGCATGACGTTGGCAGCCGCTGCGCTGACCACGGACGGAAGCGAGAGCCTGGCGACGGACACATCCGGGAATCCCGCTTCCTTCTTTGCCGCGCAGACGAGTCAGTTAGCCGCTCCCGCCATGGCAATCCGCTATGTTGACCGCGCCTGTGATTCGATTTGCAACAGGCTACGGTGCTTCATGTGCGAGCCACCGTGCCAGGCCGGAAGATCGTGAAGATCGGTGTTTGACATCAACCGCCCCATTACGGAAGACACAGTTGGTGGCCTCCCTCTCCGAATCGACGGGCCTCCCGAAGAAGGACGTCTCGGCGGTGCTCGACGAACTCGGCGTTCTCATCGAGCGCCACATCAAGAAGCGTGCTGTGGGCACCTTCACGCTCCCCGGTCTGCTCAGGATCGCCCGCGTGCGCAAGCCGCCCAGAAAGGCACGGACGATGATCTCGCCGCGCACGGGGGAGGAGATACAGGTGGCCGCGAAGCCAGCCTCGACGGCGGTCAAGGTCCGGGTCCTGGCGGGGCTCAAGCGAATGGTCGAATAGCCGCTCCCGCGGCGCTCTGCCGGAACGGCGCCCGGACGCGGGCGCCCGGCTTGGGCTGCGTGACGCGAGACCGCACCGGCACGCACCGATCCCGGATCAGGCGAGCTCTATGTCGGTCGCCTGGGGACCGCGAGCGCTCCGCTCCACCATGACGCTCACGCGCTGGCCCGGGTCTACCGCGCCAAGGCCCGCCCGGTTGAGCACGCTTCCGTGCAGGAACACGTCCCGGCCGCCACCGTCCGGCACCACGAAGCCGTAGCCCTTGCCCGTGTCAAAGAACTTGACGAAGCCGAAGCACGCCTCGACCGTTCCGTCAGGATCGTTCCGGCCCCACTCGCGGTTGCGCCGGCCGCGCCACCGCTCCTCGCGGCCCCCACCGTCGGCCGTGGCGGTCGAGACGTCGACGGCGAGGATGGACTCCACCACCGGACCCCGCCGGCCTTCCGTCACCATGCAGATGACGTTCGCGCCCTGCGGGAGCGTGTCCTATCCCGCCTCCTGGACGACCGAAACATGACAGAACGCATCGGGTGAGCCGTCGTCGGGAACCAGGAACCCGAAACCCTTTGACGGAACGAACCACTTTACCGCAGCCACGACGCGGCGGGCGGAAGACGGCCCCCGCTCGCCCTGCCCATGGCCGCGTTCCACGCGCGGGGGCCCGCCGCCCCCTTCCGGGCCCGTGGAAGCGGGCGGGGCGTCCACGGCGTGGATGCGCCACACCTGCGGACCCTGCCGGCCCTGCTCCACCTCGCAGTTGACTGTCGCGCCCTCGGGGAGGGTGTCCCATCCGGCCCGCGACACCGCCGACACATGGCAGAAGACGTCCCGCGAGCCGTCGGCCGGGGACAGGAAGCCGAAGCCCTTCACCGGGTCGAACCACTTGACCGTCGCAACGACTGTGGCGCCGGGCGCCGATCCTGAACCGCTTTCGTGCATTGAGCGACCTGCCTTGAATTGCCGGGGGAGTCCGCCGTCGGTCCGGCGGGGCCGTGATTGCGGCGGCGAACGCTGCTGCAGGACGGCCATCATATCCACGGCCGGGGCGAGGCGACAGTTCCGCCGACGCCTCGTCCCCCGCCCCAGCGTCCCCGGATGACGAAGCGGCGGCGTCCGTCGAACCGCACGCCTTCGCCGCCGCGCTCCCC
>JAJEBS010000310.1 GCA_022822425.1 Gemmatimonadota bacterium
CTTCTACGTCGTGAGCAGCACGATGCTCGGCATCAATGCCATGTCGGGCGCCGCCTGGCACTACGAGCAGTTCAGCCCCACCAACGAAGTCAACCTCGGCGTCTTCGTCTACGCCGCCATCTTCACCTTCTACGTGTTCGACGACCACATCTTCGAGCGCGTCCGCCTCTACACCTACGACCTCATCCACGAACGCATGGGCTTCAAGATGTTCTGGGGCGACACCATCGCCTACGGCTGGCTCTACATCCTCCCCCTGTACGGCATGGCCGCCTACCCCGACCCCGGCTTCTCGACCGCCTGGACCTACGTCTGGATCATCGGCGCCTCCGCCCTGTTCCTGGTCGGCTGGGCCATAGCCCGTGGCGCCAACATCCAGAAGTACACCTTCAAGCGCTGGCCCGATCGCAAGTTCCTCGGGATCATCGAGCCCCGCTACATCCAGGCCGGCGACCGCAAGATCCTGACCAGCGGCTTCTGGGGCGCCGCCCGCCACTTCAACTACATGGGCGAAATCCTCTTCGCCGTGGCAGTGGGACTCTCCTTCGGCCACTTCCACATCGCCTGGTCGTGGGCCTACCTGATCTTCATTGTCGGTCTGTTCACCTTGCGCCAGCGGCAAGACGATGCGGCCTGTGCCGAGAAATACGGCGAGGAGAAGTGGGCCGAGTACCAGGAGAAGGTCCCCTACCGCATCGTCCCCGGCATCTATTGAGCAGCAGGTTTCTGGCTGTCACAGCGCCCTTACGTCCATGCCGACCGCGACGACCGATCCCGGCCGTGGCCCAGCCCCTCTGTACAGGGAACGTGGTAAGCGTTCTCACTCCCCCGTCCGCTGGCGGTTCTCTTCGAGAGCGGGTCTTGAGATATAGTCCCTGTTCGATTGACCCGTGAAGGCGCCCGGCCGGCGAACTGGCTGGCGCTCACGGCGCAGAGGCAGGTCTGGATATGGTGAAGACACGGAAGCTGGGTTGGCTCGCCACCGCCATCGTGGCGCTCACGATCGCCGCGGTCGCCATCGCGTGCGGGTCCGACGATGAAGCGGAGCCGACGCCCGTCTCCACCCCGGAGCCGGCGGCGACGGCGCAAGCCACCCCGACCGCGCCCCCGACCGAGGCCCCGCAGGTCGAGCCGGAAGGCTCCCTGGAGGACCTGTTCCTCACCGATGCCACGACCGGCGCCGAACTCATGGCGCACATCTCCGAAGCCGAAAGGGCCTGCATCCGCGGGGCGATCGGCGACGAACTGTACGAATCGATGCTGGGCATCCCCATCCGGAGGCTCGTTGCGGAAGTCCGGAGTTCGGGCGCGGGTTCCTTCCTGGGCTGCCTGACCGATGACAACGTGGTGCTCCTGGGCCTGGTCCTGGTCGATTCCCACCACGGAAGAAACGACCCCGAGGCGCGCGAGTGCAGCGTCGCCGTCGTGCGAAACAACCCCGATGTCATTCGCATCAGGTTCGAGTTGCTGCGCGCACCACTCGAGGCGATCGACACCGACGCCCTGTTCGTCTCCGCCAAGGAGCTGTTCGACTGCGTCAGCGTGGCAGAGCAGGTGAACGTGCTCGTCCGCCTCACGACCAGACTGGACCAGGACGACACCTTCACCGGGGCGGATGTCGTTGCGATGCTCCCCGAAGACGAGGTGTCGTGCATCCAGGACCTGGTCGGCGAGGAACTGTTCGAGGTCTTCCTCGGCGCCACCGTCACGCAGGCGTTCTCGCCCGCCGCGGCTTCGCTGCTCGACTGCCTCGCGCTGGAGAGCAAGACCGCACTCTTCGCTGCGTTTACCGCGTCCCGGGTCGAAGGCCTGCGCGAGGAGGCTGTCGTCTGCATGGCCACCCTCGTCGCGGATAGCCCGCACATCCTGGCCCTCGGGTTCGGCGCCCTCGATACCGACGAGCTGGAAGAGAGCGAGCTCGCGCAACTCGGCGACGAGGCCGCCAAACTCTTCGACTGCCTCAACGCCGAAGAGGTCTACCAGGTGCTGACGCTGCCCGCGGTCGTCGAACAGTAGAGGAAGGGTAGCCCGAGGCTGCGGCGTGCCCCGCGGGCTGGGGGGCAGGGGCATGACCGTCACGGCGGTGGGCACGTCGACGGCGTCAGAGGGCGGGGGACCGGGCGGCTCGAAGCAGCAGGTCGCGAACGGTCACGGGCACCCATGCCTGGAAGCGACGACCGATCCCGGCCAAGGCTCAGACCGTCTGTACAGGGACCGTTGTAAGCGCCCCCGCACCGCCGGCCGCCTTTGGGACCTGCGGGTTGCCCCCGACAGCAGCGCCGGCGATCCATGCTGTTCCCTTGGGGTGGGCCGTTCCGAGCCCTTCTCGCTCTTGTCGCACTAGCCGGAGGCCAAGGCGGCGTGAGCTATGGCGTCTTGGCGAGTATATGCACCAATTGCACAGACGATGAGACGAGTTCAGCCGCCAGTGCCGCGTCCTTTTGTGTGGCGTTCCGGTCATGCAATACCGCGCTGGTGGCCTTGACGACTTTGCGAACGGCGGCCCGCAAGGCCTCATTCCCATTCCCAGGAAGTGTCTTTCCAATGTAGAAGTCGAGCAGTTTGGCAGCATCAGCCTTGCTCGGGATGTTCCCGCCTCCGTCAATGGCCTCGCCTGGATCAACGACTGCCTGTGCGAGTGAGATCATGACCTCGCGACCAAGGT
>JAJEBS010000109.1 GCA_022822425.1 Gemmatimonadota bacterium
TACGTGATGTCGGCCACCCACAGCTGGTTCGAACCCTCGGCCTAGAAGTTCCCGGTTCACCAAGTCACGAGCGGACCGGGCCTTCGCGTCCCTCCGGGTCGTGGCCGTCGTCCAGCGCCTCCGCATCACGGCCCGGATGCCCATCAGCCGCACCACCCGCTCTTGGCCCACCCGCTCGCCCTGGGCCAAGAGCGCCACGGTGGATCCGCGGCCGACCGTAGGTCTTAGGGCCGCGGTCGCCAGTTTACGCGGATCGGCGCGCCCCAAGCTGTTGGTAGGCCTACTCCAGTCCACCAAATAGCCGCCGCAACCAGTTGCCGAAGCTGCCTGCTAGCGCTCCGTCCACCTTGAGATCACCTCCCTTGATGGCAGCCCCCATTCGCCCGGGCTGCTCTCGTGTAGCCAGCCATGCATGGACCTTCGCGCGTAGCACCTTCCTCCGGAACTTGCGGTGTTCCTCGCGGATGCCGTCGATATAATCCTCCGACGATGGCCAAACGGGATCGTCATCCGGGAGCATCTTCCTAACGAAGTCCTCAAGTTCTCCGGGGGACTCGTTGTCGGGCATGAGCCAGATTCCAATCCGAGGAAGAAACATACTCTCTGGGATGCACGTTCCGCCCGGAACGGGTTCTTCCGGAACCGTAAATCCGACCTCTCGTAGCTGATCGGCTACCGCTTCCCACCGGTCTAGCGGATCTTGGTCGGCGTCGACGACGATCCCAACCGCTCTTCGGTCAGGAGCGCGGACCTCGTTGGCAATGGAAGCGACCAATGGATCGATACCACCTTTGTCCTCAATGCAGAATTCGGGCCTACTCCCTAAGCTCTCGTCCTCCACGAGCCGACCCCATAAGTGGAGAAAGACGTGGAGGTCGTTCTCGCCCTCAACCAAAAGGACGCGGTCGGATTTTCTGCAGTCTTTCACCGGACCTCGATTGCCTGCTCGGCGGCAATGCTCAGATCCTTCTCCGAGTATTCGATGGCCCAGGCCTCACCGTCCTGTCGAACCACGCGCACCAAAGCACTACCGATGTCGCTGAACTCACGTGAGGCTTCCGCGAATCCTTGGACGCAATCGAAGCTGTGAGTCGTGGCCAGAACCTGAACGTTGTTGACCTGCGCCGTCCTAAGAACCATGCGCCAGAAGTCGATCTGCAGCGAGTGGTGAATGCCGTTTTCGACCTCGTCGATGAGAAGGAAACCGTTCTGGCTGTTGGCTAGGGCGAGGGCCACACCGAACAGGCGCACGGCTCCGTCGCCCAGACTCTTCAGTGGCACGCGGTCGTCGACTCCATGAAGCCTGACGATGGCTCTCGCCTGCCCGGTGGCTCTCACCGGGCGCCGAGCCTGACCATTGGATCCAATGACCGCCACACGCTGCACTCGCTCACCCATTACCAACCTCAGCGCCTCGACCACCGCTGTCTCGTGGGCGGTCAATACGACGTCTTCCCAATAGCTAGCGACCTCGTGGTTCCCCATCAGACCCGGGCCGAGAGAGAGACACTTGATGCGTGCAGCGTCGGTGAAGTCATCGCTCGATTGCCGTAGGATTCGCCACGCATCGACCGGAGCTCTCGCGAATTCCGTGTGTCCACCCAGCTCTTGGGGAACACCAACCACCGGCAGGAACTGCTGGGCACCCCTGAACATGGCGCGCAACCCGATGACCGTGCCGTTCACGGCGGCTTCGGGAAAACTCTCGTCAACGAGAGGGCCCAGTTCTTCGGTAAGGTCTACGTCTTCGACAAACAACTGCCCGTCAGTTGCGGTCGGTCCAACCACAATGCGACTGCCACTTGGTCTACGTCCGTAGAAGAGAGCGCTGAAGTCGGGCATCGGGGCCCTTTGGTTGCCACCATTCGCGCCGAGGAATTCGTCGCGCTCCTGCAGCACATCGCGAAGAGTCGTGTGGCGCCCCCTTGAGGCGAAAACGCGGACGGCCTCTAGGACCGTCGTTTTTCCGACGCCGTTCTTTCCCGCCAGGAGGGTCACACGGCCAAGACGACCGATGGTCAGTTTCCGGATTCCCCGAAAGCCGGTGATCGCCAAGTCTTGGAGCTGAAGCAGGTTTTCAGGGAGCTGATCAGACATGACGCCACCTTCCGGGGCAGGATTCAGCAGGGGGCTCCGAAAGCTATCGGGACCATACCCGCAGGGGAACCATTGGGCAACCGGACGTTGGTCCCGCCGAGGCCGCGTTGGACCTAGGTCCAGAGGATCGACGAGTCGATGTCGGGGCGAACGGCGATTCGGGCTCGTCCTGATGTGCAGTCCAAGCTGTCCATGCTGGACCATTGCGGCCCCACGCGTAGCCGGTGAACACGGAATCCCGGTCCTGGTGGACGATCACGCCTTCGAACGAGTCGCGGTAGCGGGTTCAGGGTCCGGTGCGCCGCGCTCCAGGCGTCGAGCGCCAGCCCGGAGTTCGCCCGTTCCCCGACCGCGAAACCCGGGACGTAGCGGGTCGCGTGGTCGAGGAGCGGAATCAGCCTTGCCTTCCGGACGCCGCCAGCGAAGCGGAGTTCAGTGAAGTCCGTGTAAAAACCTCCAGCGCTCCGATCTCCG
Source organism: Gemmatimonadota bacterium (assembly GCA_022822425.1). Taxonomy (GTDB): domain Bacteria; phylum Gemmatimonadota; class Gemmatimonadetes; order Longimicrobiales; family Gaopeijiaceae; genus BD2-11. The sequence continues at coordinate 2,572 of JAJEBS010000109.1, forward strand.
CCTTGTCGCGTCTCGACAACAGGTTCGCCCGCGTTCCGGCGGTCCCGGTCGCTCGCCGTATCGCGCTTAGCGTTGGAAGCCGAGCGCGCCTCAGCGGCAGATCCCACAGGCGGTGCAGCCGCTCGACTGCTTGCTGCAACTCCGTCGCGCGGCAAGGGCACGATTCGCGTCGACCGACGCCCATGCAAGGGGTGTCAACGATCCCGTCAAATGCCCGCCATTTGAACTGCTTTCCCCGCCAACTGAGCACGACCGACCCAATGATGGCCTCACGGCAAGAACGGCAGATCGTGCAGTCCTGTATGAACTTAGACGATTTCTTGCCGGGATTCAGGCGATCTTGGAGACACCTGATAAGCGTGAGGTCGGTAGTTCGAATCTACCCAGGCCCATTCTTCCTGCCACTGGATCCGAACCTCAGGTCGGGCTCGACCTGCTGATTCCCGCGCGGCGGGTCTGCACGGAGTGCTGGCAGGGGCGATCGGCGAAGAGGCGGCGGCGGCTTCCGGCGCGCTCTGGCTGCCGACTAACCTCAACGACGTGACGAACGACGAGATCCTGGTGATTCCCGGTGTGGGGGATCGGATGGCGCACGAGTTCGAGGAGTACCGGCCCTACGTGGACATGGGCGAGTTCCGCCTGGAGATCGGCAAATACGTGGACGAGAGCGAGGTCGCGCGGTTCGAGCGCTACGTGACGCTGAACCAGCCGGGGAAGCTCGTCTGGTCGGTCCTGCCACTGGCCGTGATCGCGGCAACGGGCGTCGCCACGTCGTATCCGGCTGTGGGAGACTGGGTCTAACCGATGGTGGGGTACGCGTCGTCCGCGATCAGGATGCGTGCCGGCATGGGGTTTCTAACCTGCGTCAAAACCGACCCTTTCGAGCGTGTGGCGCTGCACCTGGTCCTCGCTCACGATCTGCCCGTCGAAGAGGTGGACGGTCCTGCCGGCCATGTGCGAGTACCGTGGATCATGCGTCACCATGCAGATCGTGGCGCCATCGTCGTGCAACTCCTCGAGCAGCTCCATCACCGCGTTGCCGTTCCGGGAGTCGAGGTTCCCCGTCGGCTCGTCCGCCAGCAGGATAAGCGGCCTGCCCACGATCGCGCGCGCAACCGCGACACGCTGCTGCTGGCCGCCCGACAGCTGATTCGGGTAGTGCCGGGTGCGGTGGGCAAGTCCCACTCGCTCGAGTGATTCCTGCACGCGCTCCTTTCGTTCCGCGGCTCCCGTCCCGCGATACGTGAGCGGCAACTCGACATTCTCGTACACGCTGAGGTCGCCGATCAGGTTGAAGGCCTGGAAGACGAAGCCGATCGCCTGGTTGCGCACCTGTGCCCGCTGGGCCGCGGTCAGATTCTCGGCCGGTGTACCGTCGAGCAGGTATCGCCCGCTCGTGGGGCTGTCCAGCAGTCCGAGGATCGACAGGAGCGTCGTCTTGCCGCAGCCCGACGGACCCGCAATCGCTACGTATTCGCCTCTCAGTATCGACAGGTTGATGTTCGACAGCGCGTGGGTCTCCACCTCTTCGGCCAGAAACACCTTGCCCACACCGTCCAGTCGGATCAGCGCATGATCGGTCATCATCGAGCTCCTCAGCGACTCCTCAGCCGTACGCGGTTGAATCCATCCCATTGAGACATGTCCGACAGAATGACGACATCGCCGGGACGCAGTCCCTCGAGCACCTCGACGTCGTTCACCGAAGTCGCGCCGAGGCGGACGGTGACGCGCTCCGCGAACCGCCCGTCTTCGACGACCCTGAAGAGGCTCATCTGCTGATTGGCCTGTCCGAACGTCGGACGGCCCATGTGGATCACGTCGTCAAGGCGCTCGACGATCACGTTGCCGTCAACGCTGAGGTCGGGCCGCGCCGACGGAGGCAGGTCCGGCGGAAGTGCGACATCGATCGTCACGGTTCCACTGCGGACCGCCGGATCGATGCGCACGACCCGCCCCTGAATCGTGTCCGTCCGCGTGTCGATCATCGCATCCTGTCCGACGGCAATATCCTGCGCCTGCGTCTGCGGGATGCGGATTTCGGCCTTCAGGCGACCCGGAACGACGACGCGCGACAGCGCCTGCCCCGACTGCACCCACTGTCCCTCCTGAAGAGGAATGTCGAGTGGCGCCAACACCCCGCTCACCGGCGCGGTTACCTGCATGGACCCGATGCGATCCTGGCTGAACCGAACCAGGTCGGCCAGGCGGGTGATCTGTTCCTCCTGCGCGCTGATCTGCTCCTGTGACGTGTCCCCGATGACGTCCAGGCGCTCCTCCTCCGTCTCGAGGCGAAGGCGAAGGGCTTCCACCGACTCCCGTGACCGGTCGAGGTCCGCCCGCGCCACGAGATCCGGGTTCTCGTCGAAGAGCTGCTGGTTGATCCGATGGGTTCGCTCCGCCTCCAGGTAGTCCGCGCGCACCGTGGCCGCCGTAGCGCGCTGTTGGAGCTCCTGCATCCTGAGGTTGCTGCGCAACTGAACGAGGCTCGCGTGCGCCTGCGACAGCTGCTGCTGGGCCTGCAGCAATTGCATGTCCACATCCGGGTTGCTCAGGCGCATGATGAGATCGTCGGCGGACACGTCCGTGCCCGGCAGCGAGAGGATCTGCTCGATGCGCCCGGCGGTGAGCGCGGTGATCCAGCGCATCTGCTCCGGCACGAGCGTGCCAGGGCCCCGTACCTGCCGGACCAGCGTCCCGTGCGCGACGGTGTCGCTCCAGATCATCGCAGTATCCATGGTCGGGGCCCCTGACGGAAGCAGCTGCCATCCGAAGACGGCGATGGCCAGCGTGCCGATTCCTGCGGCGGTCCACGCCAGCTTCCTCTTCCGTTTCTCGGGGCGGGTGTCGCGAATGATGTCCAAGTCTGGTCCCTCGGGCCGGCGTGTCGGCACGACCGCACGGTGCCGTCCACCGCGCTTGCTTGCGAGCTTCCTGGGGAAGGTTCGTGCCAGCAGGTCGTGAGACTTGCGTATCCCAATGTAGCACAGTGACTTGGAAGTTACTACGAAGGGAGACCGCCAGGACGGTCATGGCCGATATTGGGACCGCACGTTCCGTTTACGGACAGGTGGACGGTCCGCTGGGTAACTCGGTGGACCACTATGACGCGGTGTCTCGCAACGATGTCCCGTTTGCATGACGGTCAATGACATCACGGTGATGGCGGGTTACTCTCCAGATTCGCTGCCGCCTGTCGGCTCCCCCCCCCGCACGGCGCCCCCTTAACGGCACGAAGGAGGGACGAGGCAACTCGGAGGAGGGCTTGGTGAACACGAGGCCGAGAACCACGCTCGAAACACTCTCGTCGGTATCGCGCCTTGGAGTTGCCACCGTCCTGGTAGCATCCGCCTGCTCGTCCGACACCCGCTCCGCAAGCCAACTGCCAGGTCCCTCCGACACGGTCAACGCTGTCGTCTCCGCGCGGATCGGCAGCACCGGGATGCTCGACGAGGTCGACGAGTACATCTTCGGGGAGATCCAGTCGGTAACCGCCGACGACAACGGCCTGATCTACGTGGCCGACCGTCTGCCGGCGTCCGTCCGCGTCTACCGCCCCGACGGCGAGTTTCTCGCCTGGGTCGGACGGGCGGGCGAGGGGCCGGGCGAGTTCGGCTGGCCGGTCGATCTCCTGGCCATTGACGACAGACTCTACGTGCGGGGGCTGCGCGTCACGGTCTTCAGGAAGAGCGAGGGTTCCGAGTATCCCGATTCGGTGTTGACTACGTGGTCCGTGCCGGGCTTTGCGAACAGCGATTCATGACGGGCCCGGTTCCATGACGGAATCTACTACTATCCGCACTACAGCTTCCCGCGCGACGGGCCCGATCAGTATTTCTATCTGCTGGTCGGTCCAGGCGGATTCACGACCGATACGATCCACGTGCCGGCGCTGGCCAACATGGCAGCCCGGCGTAGCGCAGTCTACCGGGTATCGGCAACGAGCGGGCGAATGGTGCGCGGACTGAACATTGCCCCGTTCGCGGCTCGGGCCGCCTGGGACCTCACCGGACGCGCGACCGTCATCGCCGGCGACGGGAGCGCCTACGCGTTTCAGGAGTACGGACCCGATGGCCAGCTTCTCAGAACCATCGAGGGGCCGGCATCGGCAGCGCGACCGGTACCGCGCTCGGAACGGGCGGACAGCATCGCCGCGCTGGAACTGCGTATCGACTCCCTGCCGGTTCCGCTGGACCGCATCGAAGGCGTCGCTCCCGAGATCCGCACCGGCGACATCCCGGAGACGCTTCCGCACTTCATATCGGTCCACGCAGGTTCATCGGACCGCGTCTGGGTGGAGAGATGGCGTCCCGAAGCCGTGCCGGAATCCAGCTACTTCGACGTTCTGGAATACGACGGAAGCCATGCCGGCACCGTGGTCGTTCCGGTTCCATTGCTGAATGACCCGCCGCCCTATTTTGGCGACGATGTCGTCATAGGGATCACCATGGACCCGCAAACGGAGGTCCATTCGGTGGTCGTATCCCGATTCCGACTCGCCGAACGAGCCGAGGGGGGCCGCTAGTACTACGAGAGTTTCGGAAGCGCCAGCCCGCCGACCGCTGCTCCGCCGGCAAGGAAGCCCAATACCGCCGCGCCGACCGCCAGGCCCCCGATGCCCAGGGCGGCGGTGCGAGCCTCCGCGAGCGCATGATCGACGAACTCGGGCGAAATCCCGGCTTCTTCCGCCGCGGCCCGGACATTCGCGAGTCGGTACCCTTCGACCTCCGCGGTGCCGGAGGGATCCCCCCGCGGAGTCAGCTGCCGCGAACGCTCTTCGAGACGACGGGCGGCCTCGGCCTGCAACTCGGCCGCACGCTGCCAGAGTGCGCGTGCCTCCTCTTCGGAGATGCGGGTTTCGTCCTGGCTCATGGAACCATGGCAAAGGGTGAACGCGCAGCCCCCCGGGGCGGCGCCCTGGCCGGACTCCTACCTCAACGGCATCCCGGAGGTGCGGGTCCGGGCCCGGCTCTGGACGACCAGCTGCTCCCGGGCCGCCCGATGCGCCTCGTCGATGGCCGCGTCGGTGTGCGGCGTGGCGGCGGCGTCCGAGTTGGCGATCGAGATCCGTCCGAAGCGGCGTCTGCCGATCACGCACGGCCGATCGTCGGGCGCGAAGAGGGCCCACTCGATCGGGTCGTTCAGGGTGTCGTAGCTGTAGGCGTAGCCGTGCGGCCAGCGATTCACGGTGATCGCCTCGATGTCGCGGGCCGGGTCGAAGCCCCCGTCCGCGAGCGTGCGGCCGAGCTGGTCCCGGATCCTGCGCTCGAAGGTCTCGAAGGTCGTGGCCAGGAGATCCGCCCTTCCGATGCGGTGCTGCTCCTTTTTCGGCTTGCCCGGAGCACAGGGCGTCCGCGTCATGTGCAGGACCGTCGGCTCATCGGGCGATCGGGAGGGGCGGTAGTCGCCCAGCTTCACCGACCGGCCCAGGTTGACGCCGGTGTGGTACATCCCGGGAGCGCTGGCCCGGGAGATGCCCAGGTTCGTGAAGGCGGTCCAGTTGCGGACGAGCACGCTCGTGTAGACGATCGGCATCTTGACGCCGTACATGAGCGCCGCCCGCTGCGCTTCGGGCATCTCCGGCACGAGGTGCGGAATGACCCGGTTGTAGCACGCCATCACGCAGTGGTCGGCCCGGACCTTCTCGGCCCTGCCCCCGCGCACGTAGGTGATCTCGACCTGGCGGGCCGAGTCGGGATCGCCCAGATGGCGGGCGGATACGACGGTGCTGTTGAGTCGAATGCGGGCGTCGGAGCCCACCCGGTCGAGCCGGTCGTAGGCGAGGCGCGACGTGATCGAGTCTTCGAGCGTGGACCCCGGAAGCGCGTCGGGGATCATGGCCCGGACCAGCAGCCGGGCCAGCGTCGCGTTCCCGTCCGGAAGATCGATGGTGGGTCCTCCTCCCCATTCGTTCTCCCGGCCGTGTTGCCCTCCCCCGATATGCGCGAGGGGCCCCACCGGGGAGAAGGGCTCCAGATTCATCCCCTGGAACCCGGGGTAGCCCTCGGCCCATGCGTAGAGGGCGGGATAGGCATCGATGCCCACGCAGAAGAGCCCCTTGGGGCCGTCGTCGTAGAAGGGAAGGACGTCGGGGTGAACCTTCGCGACGTTGAGGAGGAAATCGCGGTAGCTCATTCTGGCCAGCCGCTCCTTCTTCTCCCAGTCGGGGAGTCCCGGCATATGATCGGGATTCGCGCTCCCGTCGTTGAGTCGCGCGATATCCCTGCGGGCGTCCGCGGACAGCGGCGTCCGGGCGAGCCAGTCGGCCCAGTCGATGACCGCGCGTCGCCCGGGCCGCCCCTTCACCAGCCGATCCTCGCCGAACACCTCCTTCGCGAAGAAAGTGGCGCTGCCGAGCCCCAGGGAACGGTAGAACTCCCGGCTTCCCGCGCTCGCCGCCTGCGCCCTGTCCAGGTCCAGGCCGATGGCGGCGAGCAGCGTGCGCGAGACCGTGCTGTAGTGGTTCACGGCCTCCAGGTTCGACGTCCCCCCGTTCAGGAGGAGCGTACGGCCGCCGTAGGTGAACTCGTTCCGCTTGGCGTGGCCGCCGAAGTCGTCGTGGTTGTCGAGAACGAGCACGCGCGCGCCGGGCCCCGCCGAGGTCAGGAAGAAGTATGCCGCGGAGAGCCCGCTCAGCCCCCCGCCGACCACCACCAGGTCATAGCTCTCGCGGGTGTCGGCGGCGTCGGTCCAGGTGATCCCGTCCCGGAGCTGGTGGGCCACCTCGAAGGAACCCGCATGACTCCCGCGCATCCCCGTGCGTGCGGGCGGATAGTACTCCTGCGGTCCGCCGAAGGGCGGGCCGTCGAGGGCCGGCAGCCATCCCGGCGCGATGAGGGAGCCCGTGACGGCAACCCCGACGCCGTTGACGAAGTCGCGTCGGGTGATGCCCCGGTGCATGCCGAGGTCGCGATCGTCACTCGTGGACATGGCCTCTCCAGTTTCTCAGCGGCGCGCAGCATGGCGGCAGGGTGGCCCACATGTAGATTCATGCAAACTTCCCCGGCCCACCCGCGTCAGGCAAACGACGGGCTGGTGGAGCACCGGAACCCGAGGAAGCTGATGTCAGGTCGTCTGCGGTTGATCGGAGCGGGCTCGCTCGCATGCATGGCGTGGCTCGGGGCCTGCGAGCCCCGTCCCGGCGGCGGAGGCGCCGACTCCGCCGACTGGGCCTACTTCGGAGCCGACAAGGCGTTCACCAGGTACTCGCCGCTCGATCAGATCACGCGCGATAATGTCGGGAACCTGGAGGTCCTGTGGCGGCGCCCCGCCGTCGATCCCGCGCTGACGGCCTCGTTCCCGGAGCTGGGAGTCTCGGGCTACCTCAGGGCGACGCCGATCTTCATCGACGGCGTGCTCTACGCTCCCAACGGCGTCGGTCTGGCCGAGGCTTTCGATCCGGCGACCGGCGAGACCCTCTGGATCCAGCAGCCGTTCCCGCGCACGATCGAGGAAGCCCGGGGCCGGTCCTCACGAGGAATGGACTACTGGACCGACGGCTCCGACCGGCGCCTGATCCACGTCCGCGGCGGATACCTCTACGCCCTCGATCCGGAGACCGGCCACGCCCGTCCCGATTTTGGCGATGGCGGGAGGGTCGACCTGGTCCCGGCATCGGCCCGGCGGTTCGGCTGGAGTTCCGGTCCCATCGTCGTGAACGACGTCATCGTGGTCGCGGGAGTGTTGGACGGAGCGGGCGACTCGGGGACGCGCTGGAAGGGAAGCGCGCCCGAAAATCTGCGCGGATACGACGTGCGCAGCGGCGAGCTGCTCTGGACCTTCAATGTCGTCCCGCGGGAGGGCGAATTCGGCGTCGACACCTGGGGCAACGAGTCGTGGCGGGAATCGGGCGACCTCGGCGCGTGGTGCTGCCTGAGCGCGGACGAGGAACTCGGTTTCGTGTACGTGCCCTTCTCGGCCCCGACCGCCGCCTACTACGGGGGCCATCGCCCGGGCGACAACCTGTTCTCCAACAGCCTGGTGGCGATCGACGTCGCGACCGGGGAGCGGGTATGGCACTTCCAGATGGTGCACCACGACCTGTGGGAGTACGACACCGTGGGCCCGCCGACGCTGGGCGAGATCGTGGTGGACGGCCGCCGCATCGACGCCGTCATGCAGCCGAGCAAGACGGGGTTTCTGTACGTCTTCGACCGCGTCACCGGCGAGCCGGTCTGGCCGATCGAGGAGCGTCCCGTACCCCAGTCCACGGTCCCCGGAGAGCATACCTCCCCGACGCAACCGTTTCCGACCAGGCCGGCGCCGTTCGCCCGGCACGGCATCACCCCCGACGACCTCATCGACTTCCCGGGGCTCCGCGAGCGGGCGCGGGCGGTGGCTGATTCGTTCGTGATCGGCCCGATTTTCACCCCGCCCTCGCTGGTCAGCGAGGAACCGGGCGGCAGGAAGGGCACGCTGATGGTGCCCGGATCGTGGGGTGCGGGGAACTGGAACACGGGCGCGTTCGATCCGGAAACCGGCATGTACTACGCGTTCGCGCACACGATCCCGCGCGTCTACCGCATCTCCAAAGCCACCGACCCGGCTTCGGAGATGGAGTACTGGAGCCCGAATCGGGAGGCGCCCTACATCGACGGCTTGCCGATCACGAAGCCGCCATGGGGCCGGATCACGGCGATCGACATGAACCGGGGCGAACACGTCTGGATGAAGGCGAACGGGGATGGCCCGAGAGATCACCCGGCTCTTCGGGATGTGGAGGTCCCCCCGCTCGGCGTCGCCAGCCGGCCCGTCGCGCTCGTCACGAAGACCCTCCTGCTGATGGGCGAAGGAGCCCAGGGAGTATTCGGGGGCGTCCAGGCGAACATGTGGGGCAGCAGCTTCCGCGCCTGGGACAAGGCCACCGGAGAGGTGGTCTGGGAGATGGAATTGGATGCGGGTACGACGGGAGGCCCCATGTCGTACATGCACGACGGGAAGCAGTTCATCGTCGTGGCCATCGGTGGCCGGGAGCATCCGCCGGAATTCGTCGCCCTCGGGCTTCGGTAGGCCAGGCCGGCGGGGTACTGACGGGCCCTGACGGGGCTTGTCGGATCACGAACCAGTCAGCGGCTCCACTCCTCCCCCTGGTCACGCGGCCGATGCGATCATCACACTCCCTCGCAGGGCGGCTATTCGCTCACTCAGTTCGTTCAGGAACTCGGATAGCGTCAACCCGAAGGCACACGCGAACCTGGCCGCCGCGTCGACCGTGAGACGTACTTCCTCCTTTTCCAAGCGCCGGACGTGCCGCTCCGACAACCCCGGGATCTCTGTCTGCTTCAGTCGCCGATCATTCCTCATGTCCAGGAGGGCCTGCGACACGTTCTCCATCTGGTACCGGCGGATTTCCACGTCAGCCAGATACATGGGATCGACAGCCTGCAGCATCTGGGACGGGCCCATATGCACATCGTAGTCGGGCCAATACAAGTAGGAACCGGCTGAATCGATGACGAAGTTGCGGAGCGCTGGTGGCTCAAACCGGCCTACCCGGGGGAGTTTTCTGATCGGGAACTGCCTTGCGCTAATGTCGCCGAGGACCACGACGAGAGAGTCCTCAAGGATATAGGCGTCAAGGATGCCCTCCCACGGAGCCGATCGCTTGAGCGCGATGACCAGACGCTTCACAACCAGGGGGTCGCGGCACACGTGCAGCCGCTGATCCGGCTTATGAAGTCGCAGTATCGAAGCGAGACGAAGTACTGCCTGCTCCGGCACATCCAGGACAACCAGGTAGCGGGTCTCCGTATCCACCCACTTCGGCAACCTGAGCCGGTTCGGACCGATAAGCTCGCTTGCCAGAGCCACGACCAGGCCCGGCTCCGGTCCAGTGCGGGCGGTAGCGGCCAGCTGTCTTGCCAGAGAGCGAAACTCAACGTCCGGCAAGCAATCTTCCACTGTCCCACAAAAGGCCATGTGGCTGAAAGGTCTTGCGCCACTCATCCGTTCTGACTCCGCTCCCATTCTTCCAACAACTACGCCCGGTGTGCCGCGGCGAGCCGCAAGACCTCTCTCACCATCCTGGCGGAAACGTGCTTCACCTCAAACTTCACCTCGTGTTCCGGGGGCGCCTGCAGAAAAAACACCCGTATCTCCCACGCGTCGGCGACTCCTGCGTGGAAGTGTGGCGGTCCGTGGTCGCCGGTGTGAAACCACAATCGGCACCCGGGTAGCTGAAACGCCCGAAGCAGTCCCAAAGGCTACGTGCAGGCGAGGACGAGGACCTCACCCCTTCGGTGGGTAAGGGTCTGGGCCATATGTATTTTTCTCCCGGATCCTCCCATCACGTCCATGGATCAACAGCTCAGACCGTTGATTCCTTGCGATCTCACGCCCCCTCTCGATGGCTTCCTGCTGCGTGTCGAACACCTTCGTTGCCTTCGGGCTACCTGCCCGCTTGACGGCCCACCCGTCCCTGGTTGGGACAACGTGCTGGTTACGCTTCCCCGTCATGGGTACCTCCTCTACCTGTTACTACCGGACAGAATGGTAATGTAACCCTGATCCTATGTCCGGTCAAGGCGCTTCCAGCGACAGACAAACCTCAGCGCCGGGCTCCGCTCCACCAACGGGACGGCTTCAGGCGTTCGCCGCGTCCGCTGACCCGGTCCAACCACAGCGCGAGTCGCCTGAGCCGCGTGCCCGCCAGCCATCGCCACACTCGACTCCACCTGTCGCGATAGTCGCGGTTGTAGGGGCAGACGCGCACGCAGATCGAGCAGTCGGTGTTCTGGTTGGCCCAGAAGCGGAAGCACTTCTCGGCATCCGTGGTCCATTTGCGGATGCCCTGGATGTTGGACCGGTTGTGGACCACGGTGGAAGGTTCGCCGTCGTCGATGGCCTTCGCGGGGCAGCCGTTCGTGCACGCGCGGCAGATGTCGCACGTCTCCTTCACGCCGAACCGGACGGGCCGGTCGTGGGCGAGCGGCATGTCGGTGAAGACCTTGCCGAGCCGCACGCGGGGACCGTACTCGCGGGTGATGAGGAGCCCGTGGCGCCCGTACTCGCCCAGCCCGGCCTTGATGGCGAGCGGGATGGCCAGCGCCGAGTCGTTCATGCTGGCCACGGCCCGGTAGCCGAGATTGGTGATGTACTGCGCGATGGCCAGCAGCACGATGGTATCCCGGGAGTAGGTGGCTCCCGTCGCGGTGCCGCTCAGCGCGGAGGGCGCCGTGCGCAGGAGTCCCCGGTCCATGGACTGCGCGATCACGATCACGTTTCCGAGATCGGTGGAGATCTCCTGCGGTTTCTCGTGCTCGTTCTCGCGGCTGTAGGCATGCGTGTACAGCCATCGCTCGTCGTTGCCGGTGATCCCCACCAGATCGGCGCCCAGGGTCTTGGCGGCGTGCTTGATCTCGCGCGCCATCTCCTCGGGAGAGGCCTCGGGCGGTTGGCTGCCCGGCCCCTCGCGCACGGCGGTGTACGGGTCCAGAAAGCCTTCGCGGCGGTCGTCCCCCTCGCGCAGCTCGGCGAAGATGTCCGTCACATGCCAGGACGCGTTGCGCAGGGCGTAGTCGCGCTGGGTGAAGCCGTCGACGGAGCGCCAGGTCAGCTTCGGCGTGCGGTACGTCTCGTAGAACATGTCCGAGCGGTGCGTACGCACCTCCGGATCCCAGAACGAGCGGCAGAAGATGTCGTCCCTCTGCGAGAAGCGCTCGAAGTCCTCCCGGATGTCGAAGCCCGCCTCTTCGTCCGCGACGGCGGATCCGGCATCGGGTGTGCGACCGGGGTCGGTTGAGTCGTCCATCCTGTCTGGCGCTCCAGCCGCCGGCAGCCGTTTCACGATGATCGTGGGGACATCGAAGTCGGCCTCTAGCGGCCGACGCATGTCACGATGCCTGCATGTCGAAGGTCGCGCCAGCCTGGCTTGCCGGCGGTCGCCGCGGATCCCCCGCTGTCCGGCGCGACGGGATCTGTTGACCCCGCCGTCACGTAGAAGATGTTCAGAACTGCGCGGGAGAGCCAAACCGATGAAATCGAAGACTCTGCACTACTCCGGCGAGAAGGCGGCCGTGAGTTACGACGTGAGGAGATGTATCCACGCCGCCGAATGCGTTCACGGCTTGCCCGATGTGTTCGACCCGGGCCGAAAGCCCTGGATCGATCCCGACCGCGCCGAAGCGGAACAGCTCCTCCAGGTCATCATGAGTTGTCCGACGGGTGCTCTGCATCTGGAGCGAAGCGACGATGAACAGGCTGAGCCCACGCCCGAGCGGAATATCGCGGCCATAGAGCCGAACGGTCCCGTCTACCTTCGCGGTGACATGGAGATCGTCACACGGCAGGGCGATGTCCTGCTCAAGGACACCCGTATCGCGCTTTGCCGCTGTGGCAATTCGGAGAACAAGCCGCTGTGTGACGGACAGCATACTCCGACGGGATTCGAAGATGGCGGAGTGCTGGGCGGTAGTGATGGAGCGCCAGCGCGCGGCGCCGGTGGCGGGGTTCGCGTGACGGCGGTGCCGGACGGCCCGCTACTGTTCAAGGGCCCGCTGTCGGTGGTCGGTTCGGACTCCAGGGAAATGCGCCTCGAGAAGGGGGCGCTTTGTCGCTGCGGGGCTTCGGAGAACAAGCCTTTCTGCGATGGAAGTCATGTCCGGGTTGGGTTTGCGGGAGACTGAAACACCGACGAAGCGCTGGTCTGGCGCCTCCTGCCAGAACACGGCGTAGAGCCCCACCGTCAGCATCACCACAACCGCGCCCGCCGACATGTTCCTCGACTTCGCCCTGATTTCCGGCCTGCTGGTCGTCGCTCATCTGCTGCGGACGTGGGTCCGGTTTTTCCAGACCATTTTCCTGCCCACGCCGATCCTGGCCGGGCTGATCGGGCTTGGCGTCGGACCCGAAGGGCTGGACCTGCTACCGTTCGCGCGCGATGCGACGGGCGCGCCGGTCATGACCCGGTATCCGGGCGAACTGGTCGTGCTGTTGTTCGCCACCCTCTTCATGGGCTGGCGCACGAGCCGGCCCCGCTTCAGGGAGATGATCCGCGACGCCGGGGACACCTTCTTCTACAATCTGTCGGCCTGGATCGGCCAGTTCGGGCTGGCGCTGCTGTTCGCGGGCGCAGTCCTCATTCCCCTTTTTCGCGAGGTGGGCGGACCCTTCGCGCTGATGCTCCCGGCCGGCTTTGTCGGGGGTCACGGCACGGCCGCCGCCGTGGGATCCATCCTCGCCGAACAGGGCCACGAACATGCCCTGCCCGTCGGGTACACCTTCGCCACCATCGGACTGCTGGCGGCCGTTCTGGGCGGCGTCGCCGCGATCAACCTGGCGACGCGGTCGGGCTGGACCCGTCTCGTTTCGACCCCGCGCGAGCTTCCCGCGGACCAGCGCCGGGGGCTGATCGATCCCGACGACGCCCGCCACGTGGGGAAGGAAACCGTCAGCCCCCTGGCACTCGACACCCTGTCCTGGCACATCGCGCTCGTCCTGCTCGCCTACGGGACCGCCCACGCCGTGGCCTGGGCCCTGCGCTCGGCAGGCGGCACCCTCACCGCCGTTCCCATGTTCGGGCTCGCGGTGATCTGCGGCGCCCTCATCCAGTTGCTGCTGGACGCGCTGGGCGTCGGCCGGCACGTCGACCGACCGACGATGGGGCGCATCGGATCGTCGATCTCGGACTACCTGGTCGCCTTCGGGGTGGCGTCGATCCCACTCACGATCGTCGCCGAGTACGCGGCGCCGATCCTCGTGATGTCGGTGTTCGGCTTCGCCCACGCGATCGCCCTGACGCTGTGGATCGCCCGCCGCACCTTTCACAACTACTGGTTCGAGCGCGGACTGTTCACCTTCGGCTGGTCCACCGGGGTGGTGGCCATGGGGATCGCCCTTCTGCGCGTGGTGGACCCCAAGAGGAAGTCGACCACCCTCGACGACTACGGCCTGGCGTACCTTCCCATCGCCGTGGTCGAGATCGCCGTCATCTCCACGCTGCCGCTGTGGATCGCCCGGGGCGCGGTGTGGCTCCCGGGACTCGTGCTGACCGCCGCGGCCGCGGGCCTGCTGCTGGTCTCGTGGCGGACGATCGGCTACTTCCCCTCCGATCCCGTGGCCCGCCGAACCGGAGAACCCGGATGACGGCGACCCGTCAGCTCCAGGGAAAGGGCGAGTTGCTGACCGGGTGGAGCCTGCCTTCGGCATACCGGCTATAGCGGAAGGGTTCGAGCAGCGCCTGGCGCTGTCCCATCAGCTCCCTGGCCACCAGGGCCCCCACGCCGATCATCTTGTAGCCGTGGTTGGAGTCGGCGATGAAGTAGACGTTGTCGGCGAAGGCGTCGAACACGGGGAAGCTGTCCGGCGTGAAGCTGCCGATGCCGCCCGAGGGTTCCCGGCTCATCAGGTGGGCCTTGCCCTCGAAACGCCTCTGGCAGAAGGCGAGGGCCGCCGTCCATCGGCGATGGAAGTCCTCGCCGACCACGAAGTGCGGGGACTCCGGCCCGTAGGGATCGACCGCCACCTCGCACGCGGGCCTGTCGACCTTGTCGGGCATGTAGCCGCCCTGCACCCCGCCGAAGCTGAAGTCCGGCTTGTAGTAGAGGCCCCACGGTCCCCCGGTCACCAGCCCATGCTCGTCGAACAGCGGCTCGTCGGTGTCGACGTGCACGACCGGCGGCATGTTGCCCTGGTTGTCGACCAGGTACCCGGGATCCACGCGCAGCGTCCCTTCCTGAAGGGCCCAGTACGTCCAGGTCGGCAGGTCGTGCATCTCGCCCCCGGGACCGCGGACCGGAGTCACCGCGGGGAGGTCGAGCATGGCCCACTGCTGCCGCACCCAGGGACCCGTGGCCACCACCACCTGCTCGCAGGCGATGGATCCCCGATCGGTGAGCACCGCCGTGACCGCGCCCGAGGCGTCGCGCTCGAAGCCCCGGTTGGCGAGCCCGCCCACGAACCGGACGCCCTCCCCTTCCGTCCTCGCCCGCAGCCCCCGGAGCGAAGCCATGTTGTTCGCGTAGCCGCCCCGGTGCTCGTGCAGCACGCTCGTGATGCCCCGCGCCCGCCAGTCGTCGAAGATGCCGCGCATGTAGCTCCGGGATGCCGCGCTTCCCTCGACGAACGTCGAACTGTAGCCGATGGCCCGCTGTTGCTCGTGGATCGAGGCCACGTCCTCGCGCATGGCTTCGTGGCTGATCTGGAGATACCCCACGGGGTGGTAGGAAAACCCGGCCGGGTCGCTTTCCCAGACGCTCACCGAATGGGCCATCAACTCGCGCATGGCCGGCTGGAAGTAGTTGTTGCGGATGACCCCGCACGCGATCCCCGAAGCACCCGCGCCGACGTCCGCCTTGTCGATGATGAGGATGTCGCGCCCGTCCCCGCGCCCGGATGCCCTGAGCTCCAGGGCGAGGTGCCACGCCGTGGAGAGGCCGTGGATGCCGGCGCCGATGACGACGTAGCGCGCGTTCATCGCCGCCTACCAGAACACGACGTAGAGGCCCACCGTCAGAAGCACCACGACCGCGCCCGCCCACCTCGCCGACGGCGCGGGCGCGAGGTCGACGGCATCGGACTGCGGCAGCGGCCGGGCCTCCTCCAGCGGGCGCACGCGCGACCCGACGACCATGGCCAGGCTCGAGAGGACGAACGCTCCGGCCGCCGCGTTCAGGTACGCCTGCGAGTCGAAGAAGGCATCGAGGGCCAGCGTCAGGAGCCCGTACGCCACCGGCCCGATCAGGAGCGCCACGGTCGCCGCCCGCTGAGGGGCCCTGGGCAGCACCATCCCCATGAGGAAGACGGCGAGGATGCCCGGCCAGATGAAGTTCCAGACCCGCTGCATGTACTCGTAGATCCCTCCGACGGACGCGAGCTGCGGGGCCAGCAGGCAGCCGATCACGACGAAGACGGCGGTCGCGATTCTGCCGATGCGGATCGCCCTGCGGGGCTCGAGCTCCTCCTTCACGACGTGGCGCGAGTAGATGTCCAGCGTGAAGATCGTGGACGCAGAGTTCAGCATGGAGTCCAGCGAACTCATCACCGCCCCGAAGAGTGCGGCGAACATGACGCCGCGAAGGCCCGTGGGCAGCAGATCGGCCATGAGCGTCGGATATGCCCGATCTCCGACCGCGATTTCGCCCGCATAGAGTTGATAGGCCGCGATCCCGGGCATCACGATGAGGAACGGGATCAGCAGCTTGAGGAACGCCGCGAAGATCACGCCCTTCTGGCCCTCGGCCAGACTCCGCGCGGCCAGCGCCCGCTGGGAAATGAACTGGTTCAGCCCCCAGTAGGCGATGTTCGGGACCCAGATGCCCATGATGTAGATCGTCCACGGGAGCGTTGGATGATCGGCCGGCAGCATCAGGTGGAGCCTGTCCTCGTTCGCGGACAGGAAGGCGCCGAATCCGCCCACGGCCTCCATGGCCAGGAAGAACAGCACCGCCCCGCCCGCGAGCAGCGCGACGCCCTGGAGCATGTCGGACCAGACGACCGCCTTCAGCCCGCCGTAGATCGTGTACCCGCCCGCGAGCAGGCCGATGGCCCACACCCCGGCAGTCAGGTCAAGTCCGAAGATGCTCGTCAGGGCCAGGCTTCCCGCGTAGAGAATGCCGGCCAGGCCCACAATGACGTAGACCGTCATCAGATATGCGGCCATGATGACGCGCGGCGTTGGTCCGAACCGGAACTCGAGGTACTCGGGCAGCGTGTAGATGCCCGCCCGGAGGAACCTGGGCAGGAGCACGAGCGCCACGAAGACGAGCGCGATGGCCGCAATCCACTCGAAGGCGGCGATGGCCAGCCCGGTCTGAAACCCCTCGCCGGACATGCCGATGAAGTGTTCGGAGGAGATGTTGGACGCGATCAGCGAGACGCCGATGAGCCACCAGGGCAGGTTGCGGCCGGCCAGGAAGTAGTCGGCGGTCGTATTCTCCCTGCGGCCCGCGTAGAGGGATACGCCCACCACGATGCCGAGGAAGACGAGGAAGGCGGTGAGATCGATCCGGTCTAGCGCCATCTTCGAGCCGGCAGCACCCTGATTACATCACCGGGCTCAAAGATCCGCATAGGCCGTGGTGTCCGCTTCCGAGTGCCACTCCTCGAAGGTGCGGAACGGATCGTCGGGCCGGGTCGCGGATTGCACCTTGGTGAGGATGACCCGCCCATCGAGGATCTCGTATGCAAGCGCGTCCCCCGGATGCAGCTCAAGGGCCGCGCGGATCGGTTTCGGGATGGTGGTCTGGGCCTTTGAAGTCAGTTGGCTGACGATCACGACTACTTCCTCCACCTCGGGTCGATCGGGGCCGGTCATCCCTCAATGTAAGTACCTTCCCTGCTGCTGCACTGGCGAATGGCGGGATAGTTGCCCTACCTGGGATCCAGGAGCTGGTCGCAGTGCATCCAGAGGATTCGCGAGTAGCGGAACAACAGCGGAATCAGCAGGGGAACCATCACCGCAATCGCCAGAATGGACTGGCTCGCCGAAAAGCCCGCGAACGCCATCAGAACCAGACCCACCGGCGCGCACACGGCCAGACCCAACCCGTAGCTGAAGTACATGGCCCCGGTGAAGTAGCCAGGCTCTCTCTCGTATTCCAGCCGGCAGGAGGGGCAAAAAGGATGCATCTTCCAGAGGCTTTCGAAAACCGCGCCGTCCAGACAGCGCGGACACCGGAGCCGGACCATGGCCCGGAGGCGCCCCGGCAGCCCCTCTTTCATTGACGCGGCACGCGACCGTTGGGGGCTCGCACTGCGGCCACGGGCCTCAGGGCCGACCCGAAGGCGGCGTGTACCTTCCGTCGATGGCCGTCCAGCCGCCGTCCGCGAAAAGGACCGACCCGGTCACGTAGCTGGCGGCGTCGGACGCGAGGAAGACCGTCGGGCCGGCCATCTCGCGGGCGCTGCCCCAGCGGTTGAGGATGTTGCGCGCGGCGTAGGCGCCGTACCAGTCCGGGTTGCCCTTGATCGGGGCCGTGAGCGGCGTGTCGATCACACCCGGCGCCACCGCATTCACCCGCACCCCGCGGGGCCCGAGTTCGGCCGCGGCGACCCGCACCATCTGCACGATCCCCGCCTTGGTGGCGGCGTACATGCTCTGGCCCGGCTCGACCACCACGGACCGGATCGAGCTGAAGAGGATGATGGACCCCGAGCCCTGCGCGCTCATGATCCGTCCCGCAGACTGGATGACGTGCGCGCCGCCCTTGAGGTTGAGGCCCAGAACGCGGTCGATCTCATCGTCGGTGTAGTCGAGGAGGGGCTTGCGCACGTTCACGCCGGGGGTGCAGACCACGACGTCGAGGGATCCGCGGGCGGACGTGATGTCATCGAACGCGCGGGTGACGGCCTCGCCGTCGAGGATGTCCAGGGGGGCCGAGACGGCCTCGCCCCCGGCCGCGCGGATGGTCGCCGCCGTGCGGGCCGCGGCGTCCGCGTCGATGTCGAGGCAGGACACGTGGGCACCCGCCTCCGCGCATCCGATCGCGACCGCCTCGCCGATACCCGAGCCGCCTCCGACGACCGCGGCGGCGCGTCCCTCCAGGCTGAACATCGTGGTCATGGCAAGTCTCCGGCGGGGTTTCGTGTGGTGAAGGGGCGGCGCACAATGTAAGGATCATGCGCGCGGGGCAACCCGGCCTCCGCGCGTCCCCCGCTGCCGCGTGCCCCGGCCCCGGAGACCCCCATGCCCCACGCAAGCCCGCCGGCCCATGTCCGCCGCGAAGACCGCGTCCTCGCGGAAGTGGAGGCGGCGCGGGACGAGATCGTGGCCTTCACGGCGGAGATGATCCGGATCCCCACGGTGAATCCTCCGGGAGCATGCTACCGCGAGTGCGCCGAACTGATCGGCCGGCGGCTACAGGCGGCAGATCTGGCGGTGGAGTACGTGGAGGCCGGGGGGCGCCCCGAGCACACTGCGGAGTACCCGCGGGTGAACGTGGTCGGGCGGGGGCCGGCCGTTCCGGGGCGCCCACGGCTCCACCTGAACGGCCACTTCGACGTGGTGCCGCCGGGAGACGGCTGGACGGTCGACCCGTTTGCGGGCCTGGTGCGCGACGGGCGCATCTACGGAAGGGGCGCGTCGGACATGAAGTCGGGGATCGCCGCCGCCGTCTTCGCGGTCGAGGCGCTGCGGCGGGCCGGAGTCGAGCTGGGGGGAGCCGTGGACATCAGCGCCACCGTCGACGAGGAGAGCGGCGGCTTCGCGGGCGTGGCGCACCTCTGCGAAGCCGGCGTCATCTCGAGCGACGAAACCAGCTACGCAATCATCCCCGAGCCGTTCGGGCCGACCCGCGTGTGCCTGGGACACCGGGGCGTCTACTGGTTCGATGTGGTCGCGCACGGCCACACCGCCCACGGCAGCATGAGTCATCTCGGGCACAGCGCCATCGACGACATGGGAGCGCTTCTGGAAGCCTTCCGCACCCGGCTCGTCCCCGAACTGGCGGGGCGCATTTCCGCGCTCCCCATCGTGCCGGAGCCCTCCCGGCGCCCCTCCCTGAACGTCAACGCGATCACCGGCGGCCAGGCCGGCGGAGGGACCCAGTCGCCCTGCGTGGCCGACCGCTGCGTGGCCACCGTCGACCGCCGTTTCATCCCCGAGGAGTCCCTCGACGAGGTCCGTGGCGACATCGCGCGCCTGGTCAGGTCGGTGGAAGCCGACGACCCGGAACGCCGTTTCACCATCGAGGAGCGCATGGTGGTCCACCCGACCTCCGCGCCGCCCGGGTCACCGCTGGTGGCCGCCCTGTCCCGCGCGGTGGAAACGGTGCGCGGCCGCCCTGCGGAACTCGTGGCCAGTCCCGGCACCTACGATCAGAAGCACTTCGCCCGCATCGCCGGCATCGAGCACTGCGTGGCCTACGGTCCGGGGCCCCTCGAAGAGGCACACCAGCCGGACGAGTCCTGCGCGGTGGACGACCTTGTGGCGAGCACGCAGGTGCTGGCGCTGGCGGCGCTGGAGCTGCTGGGGTCCGGGTAGCATGAGGCACCTCGCACGCGCGATCCTGGCGGTGGCCGCGACGGCGGTTGCCGGTTGCGAAGCGGCCCCCATCTCCACCAACACGTCGCGCGACAGCCTCGGGGTAACGATCGTCGAATCGGTCGCGCCTCTGTGGGGCGCGCGCGATGCATGGCGGATCGAGGAGGAACCGATTCTCGATCTGGTCGAGATCGGCTCGGGCGAAATGCACACCTTCTTTCGCGTAAGGGATGTGTTGCGCGCGGGATCCGGCGATCTGGCCGTTGCCGACGGTGCGTCCCAGCAGATCCGGATCTACGATGCAACGGGGCGGTTTGTCCGTGCCTTCGGTGGGCCGGGCGAGGGGCCAGGCGAGTTTCGCTCGCTCTGGACCCTCGTCCTCAGGTCCGGCGGGCGACTCGTGGCGCTGGACCGCACGGCGGGGGGAAGCGGCGCGGAGTTCGACCTGCGATCGGGGCTGATCTCTTCGTTTCGGATGCCGGAGGGGATCTCACCGGTTCGGCACCCGGTGCCCTCGGAAGTGGTCTGGGGACTTGATCTGGCGCCAGGCACGGATGAGGAGAGACGACGCGCGGATGTGCAGCGCCCTCCGGTCACCGTCGTTCGATTGTCGGAGGACCGGATGTCGAGCGACTCGGTCACGAGCCTCCCCGGATATGAGAACCTCGTCATTACCGAAGGGGACGACATCCCGATCATGGGTCGGTTGCCCCACGCGGTGCCGGACGGCGAAGGAAGAGTCGCAATGGGCACGGCCGACGCGCTGGAGTACTCGATCGTCGACGGCCGGACCGGGGAGCCGCGCCTGATCGCGAGGATCCTCGGAGTTCCGCTGACCGTGTCCAGCGCGGAAGTGGACCGCGAAAGGGAGGAATGGCTGGGCCCCGATCCCAGTCCCTTCATTCGCGATTTCATGGCTCGCCTGCCCGAGCCCGCCGAGAAGCCGGGCTATCAGCGCATGATCGTGGATGCCGACGGGAATGTGTGGGCAGGCGAGTACCTCGGACTCGCCCGGCGCGACGAACCGCAGGAGTGGTACGTGCTGGACTCGTCGGGGGTGTGGCTCGGCGTCGTCGACACGCCGGCGCGCTTTGAGCTGATGCGGGTGGGCGCCGCCGAGGTGTTCGGTGTGCGGCGCGATGCCAACGACGTCGAGCATCCGCAGGTTCTGCGGCTGGTGAAGCCTTAGTCGCCCAACTCCTCAACCCGCGCCCCGCCGCTCGGCTTCGCGACGAACATGACGTCGCTCGCCGGTGGCCCGTGCAGGCGCGGCTCGTAGAACCGCGCGACGAGCGCCTCCATGACGCGCGCGACGGTGGTGTCGTCGCAGAGCGCAACGGCACAGCCACCGAAACCGGCACCGGTCAGGCGGGCACCCGCGGCACCCGCCTCGAGCGCGATGGCGACGATCGCGTCCAGTTCTTCCGTGCTCACCCCGTAGTCGTCGCGGAGGCTCTCGTGTGACTGCACCATGAGGTGGCCGAAGCGAAGCATGTCCCCGTCGCGCATGGCCTGCTCGGCGAGCGCCACCCGACTGCCCTCCGTGACCACGTGGCGGAAGCGGCGAAACAGCACGGGGGCGAGAATGCGGCGGGCGTTGCGGAGCAGGCCGTCGAGGTCGCCCGCTGAGGCCAGACCCCCGTAGCTGGATGCGTGGTATGGCGTGCGTTCCACGCCCACGCCAGCCCGCACCTCCTCCAGCGCCTCCCGGCACTGCCGCGTTCTCTCGTTGTACGCCTCGCGCGCGCCCGCGGACTTCTCGGCCCGCACCAGCGACGACGCCACCACCCACCGCCACCCCTCGGGCACGGGTACCGGAGTCACCCGCAGCGGATCGAACTCGATGCGCAGGGCGTGTCCCTCGACCCCGTGAAGACACGCCGCCTGATCCATCCCGCCCCCTTCAAGGCCGACGAAACGCTCGGCGCGCGCCATAAGAGCGGCGAGCCGGAGAAGCGGAAGCGTCAGCTCGTTGGCCTTCAACAGCGCCAGCGCCGCGGCCACCACCAGCGCCGACGAGGACGACAGCCCCGACGCGATCGGAACACTCCCCGTCACCGTCCCCTCGATGCCTCGCTCCAGCCGCACCCCATGCTCGAGCAGTCCGCGCGCCGCGGCCCGCACGTAGTTGGACCAGTCTCCCCGGGCGGCGGCCTCGATGGGACGTTTCAGCTGAAACGCGAACGGCGCGAAACGGGCCGACGGACTGTCCAGACGCACCACCGGATCGTCCACGACGCGGAAGTCGACGCGGATTCCCCGGTCGATGGCGATGGGGAGGACCGGCAGGCCGTTGTAGTCGGTGTGCTCGCCGATCAGGTTGACGCGGCCGGGGGCGGTGACGCGCCAAG
>JAJEBS010000336.1 GCA_022822425.1 Gemmatimonadota bacterium
CATGAACAGGTGCTGCAAGGGTCGCATTACGGCCTCCCGCGCCAGAGGAAGACGAAACAGATGTTTGTGACAAAATACGCGTGAAAAGCGACAAAACAACAACAAAACACCCGAATAGCGGAGTGCGCTACGGCATCACGCGATGTGGAGTCGGCTATCCCGCACGAGATCCGTCGGTCATGACGCGGATTGCAGGCGCCGCCGGAGGAATCGGGGCATGACGGATTGGATGCGTGGCCCCGGCCGTCCGCCGGCACTGCCGTCCACCCTAACTGAAGAAGGGGTTCTCCCCGGCCTGGTGGTCCGTGATGTCGTGAATGGCGGTCACCTCGGGAACGGACTGGTGGATCATCTTCTCCACGCCCTGACGCAGCGTCAGGCGCGACATCGCACATCCCTGGCATCCGCCCATCATCTCGAGATAGATCTCGGTGTCCTGGACATCGACGAGTCGGATCTCGCCGCCATGGGCCGCGATGGAAGGATTCACCTGGCGATTCAGAAGGTCGGTCACGCGCTCGGCGATCGGGCCCGTGGGCGCCCCGGCACCCCGGCCGTCGGCATCCGGCGACGTCTTCACCTCGAACCCGCTCTGGTTCAACTCGTCGATGAAGTCGACCGTGGCGCCCTTCAGCCTGGGCGCGCTGGTGCTGTCGACGAACACGGTGAACCCGCCTCCGTCCATGGTGACGTCGTCGTCGGCCCGGTCCGCGCTTCCCACCAGCGTGAGCTCGAAGCTGGGCGCAACGGGGCTCCCATCCATCTTCACCCGCAGGGCCTGCTCTCCGTCGGGCTCGTCTCCCATGAACGAGAGCACCATCTCGCGGGCTTTGTCGGTGAAGGTCAACATCGATCGGCGTCCTTGCGTGAAGGGCCTTGCGGCTCCGTGTTCCCCCTGGGTGAGACCGCCCCCGGCATTCTGGCGAGACCGGCACTGGTCAGGCGCGCCGGGACATCAAGCGGTCAACCAGGAAATATGGCCCCGCTTCGGATGGAAGCAACAGTCCCCTTGGTTGCTGCTCCGCCGCGCCTTGCCGATATTCCGGCCCGACCCGCGCCCGCCGCTCGGCCGAGATGCCGGATCGCGGCCGGGCTTCCGGCGGAACGCCTGGATCTCAACGCCGAATACATCTCCCGCACAACATCATCTGCAAAGGTGCAACGGATTATGCCTCAACTGGATAGCATGGACAAGCTCGTCTCGCTGACCAAGCGCCGCGGGTACGTGTTCCAGTCTTCGGAGATCTACGGCGGCACCGGATCGGTGTGGGACTACGGGCCGCTGGGGATCGAACTCAAGCGCAACATCAAGGAGGCCTGGTGGAGCGCGATGGTGCATCAGCGCGACGATGTCGAGGGCGTCGACGCCGCCATTCTCATGCACCCGCGCGTTTGGGAGGCGTCGGGGCACGTCGACGGCTTCACCGATCCGCTGGTGGAGTGCAAGACGTGCAAGAAGCGTTTTCGCGCCGACGAAATGGAGGACGCCCGCTGCGGCCGCAAGCCGAGCAAGGCTCCGGGCGCCTTCAAGGCCTGCGAACTCGGGGAGCCGAGGCTCTTCAACCTCATGTTCAAGACCTTCATGGGGCCCGTGGAAGAGGCCGCGGCGACCGTCTATCTGCGTCCCGAGACGGCGCAGGGCTCGTACGTCAACTTCCTCAACGTGCAGACCACCGCGCGCCAGAAGGTGCCGTTCGGCGTGGCCCAGATCGGCAAGGCGTTCCGGAACGAGATCACGCCCGGCAACTTCATTTTCCGAACGCGCGAGTTCGAGCAGGCCGAGATGCAGTTCTTCGTGACGCCCGGAACCGATGAGGAGTGGTTCGAGCACTGGCGCGACGCGCGCATGGAGTTCCACACCGGGACGCTGGGCATCCGGGCCGAGTCGCTCCGCTTCAGCGAGCACGGCCCCGACGAGCTGGCGCACTACGCGAAGCGCGCAGTCGACATCCAGTACGAGTTTCCCATCGGCTGGAAGGAACTGGAGGGCATCCACAACCGCACCGACTTCGACCTCTCCCGGCACCAGCAGTACTCGGGCAAGAAGATGCGCTACGTGGAGCCCGGGGGCGGGGGCCGCTACATCCCCTACGTCGTCGAGACCGCCGCGGGGGTCGACCGCATGCTGCTGATGGTGCTCTCGGACGCGTATTACGAGCAGGAGGTGGGGCGCCAGCAGCGCACCGTGCTCGGCATCCACCCGCGCCTGGCCCCGGTGAAGGCGGCCATCTTCCCGCTGGTGCGCAAGGACGGCATGCCCGAGTTCGCGACCCGGCTGAACGACGCCTTCAAGGCCGCGGCCGTCCCCAGCTTCTACGACGCGGCCGGATCCATCGGGCGCCGCTACCGCCGCCAGGACGAGGCGGGCACCCCCTGGTGCATCACTGTGGACGGTGGGACCAACGAGGACGGAACGGTCACGGTGCGCGACCGCGACACCCTGGAGCAGGTGCGCGTGAACGCGGACGGCGTGATAGACTACCTGCGGGAGCGGCTGGCGCGCTGAGGCGCCGGGCATTCCGGAGGCAGGGGAAGGCGGGAACCACCGAACACGGGAGAAGCGGATGGCATCCAGGTCAGAGGTGTTCAGCTCGCGCTGGGGCATGCTGCTGGCGATGCTGGGGATGGCGGTCGGCACCGGAAACATCTGGCGCTTCCCGCGCATCGCGGCCACCAACGGCGGCGGCAACTTCCTGGTGGCGTGGGTGTGCTTCCTGCTCCTCTGGTCCGTGCCGCTGCTCATCCTCGAGTTCGGGATGGGGAAGGCCGTCCGCAAGGGTCCGATAGGGGCGTTCGCCACTACCCTGGGGCCGAAATTCGGCTGGATGGGCGCCTGGGTCGCGTGGGTCGCGACCGCGATCATGTTCTACTACAGCGTGGTCATGGGCTGGACCCTGCGCTTTCTGTGGGCCTCCATCACGCGTGAGATCCCGACCGAAGTGCCCGACGCCTTCTGGAACTCCTTCGCCGCCACGCCTTCCGCGATGATCACGCACGCCATCGCCCTGGGCATGGGGGTGTTCGTGGTGTCCAGGGGAGTCAAGGGCATCGAGACCGCCGCCCGCTTCCTGATCCCCAGCCTCATCATCCTGGTGATCGTGCTGGCCATCCGGGCCCTTACGCTGCCGGGCGCCTCCGCCGGTCTGGCGTTCCTCTTCACTCCGAACTTCAGCGAGCTGGCCGACTACCGCATCTGGCTCGAGGCGCTGACCCAGAACGCATGGGACACGGGTGCCGGATGGGGGCTGGTGCTCACGTACGCCATCTACATGCGAAAACGGGAAGACACCGCGCTCAACGCCTTCGTCATCGGCTTCGGCAACAACTCCATGTCGCTGCTGGCGGGCATCATGGTGCTGTGCACGGTCTTCTCGGTGATGCCGGACGCGGCCAGCCAGATCGTCGGGGCGGGGAACGAGGGCATCACCTTCATCTGGGTGCCGCAGCTCTTCGCGCTCATGCCCGGCGGCCAGTTCTTCATGATCCTCTTCTTCATGGCGCTGGTATTCGCGGCGTGGACGAGCCTGGTGGCGATGATCGAGCTCGCCAGCCGGGTACTGCGCGACGCAGGG
The DNA here is from genome assembly GCA_022822425.1 of Gemmatimonadota bacterium. Lineage (GTDB taxonomy): Bacteria > Gemmatimonadota > Gemmatimonadetes > Longimicrobiales > Gaopeijiaceae > BD2-11. The sequence continues at coordinate 3,573 of JAJEBS010000336.1, forward strand.
ATCGAACGCAAGCGCGCCGTGGCCATCGTCGGCATCGCATCGCTGCTGTGCGGCGTCCCGAGCGCGCTCAACATGGACTTCTTCCACAACCAGGACTGGGTCTGGGGCGTGGGGCTCATGCTCTCGGGCTTCTTCTTCGCCTTCGCCGTGCTGCGCTACGGGGTGACCGAGTGGCGCCGCAAGTTCATCAACACGGGTGACTCCGACATCCACATCGGAGCCTGGTGGGACTGGGCGATCCGGCTGGTGATTGTCGAAGCCGTGGTGCTCATGGTGTGGTTCCTGTGGAGCGCCCGGGGCGAGAGCTTCGCGGAGACGTGGACGCTGTTCAGCCCGTACAACGTCGGGAGCGTGGTCATCCAGGCGGCAGCGGCGATACTCATCCTGTGGGCGCTGAACAAGACGATCACGCGGGCGACCCTGGGGGAGAACGGCGGTTCGTCCGGTTGACGTCGGGCAGGCCGATGGTCGTCCGGGTACGGCGGGGGAATGAAGTTTCGCGAGTTCGAGAGGGCCGCGCGGCAGGCCTTCGGCGAGATCCCGGAGGAGTACACGAGCGGGCTGGACGGGCTCTCGGTTCGCCATGAGGCGCTTCCGCATCCCGTGTTCCCGGACATCTACACGCTGGGCATGTGCTCGACGGAGTCGTATCCGTCGGACTGGCAGGGGCCCGAAACGACGCGCTCGGTGGTCGCGCTCTACTATGGCTCCTTCCGCGAGCTGTCCCGGCTCGATCCCGGCTTCGACTGGGAGGGCGAGCTGTGGGAGACCCTCACCCACGAGGTTCGACACCACCTCGAGTCGCTCGCGGATCAGGACGGGCTCGGGGGTGTCGACTACGCGATGGAAGAGTCGTTCAAGCGGAGCGAGGGGCTCGATTTCGATCCCTGCTACTATCAGTCCGGCGATGAGATCGCTCCCGGGGTCTTCCGCGTCGAGACCGATTTCTTCATCGAGCAGGAGTGGACGGCCGAGCGGCTCGCGCGGGCTGGCGAGGTGGGCTTCGACTGGCGCGGCGAGGGCTTTCGCATCGATGCGCCCGAGCGGCTGGGGGATGCCCACTTCATCTGGATCGACGGCGTCGACGCCGGACCGGGAGAACTCCAGCTGGTGCTGGTGCGCAGGCGACGATGGTGGGAGGCGTTCCTGAAGCGGCCGGCGCGGGAGCTCTGGGAGTCCGAGGCGGTCGCGCGCAGGGTGGGAGGCGCATCCGCGCGCATCCCGGATGGCGGCAGGCCCGGTGATCCGCAATGAGGATCCACGACCGTTGCGCCCGCGTCACGCCGTACGAGATGGCTCTTCCCGGCCGGGCCTTCGCGGATGAGCGCTTCGAGCTGATCCGCGAGGAGGCGGACCGCCGTGGCGCGGACATCTGGGACCCGGGGGCGTTCAGCATGCTCGAACAGGCCGGGCGCGCGATCACCGACATCCGCATCGAGGACGAGAATCCGGTCCTCTTCGTGCAGTATGGGGTCATCCTCTTCCATGCCTTCCATTTCTGGAGCGCGGGCGAGCACCTGTATCTGCTGGGAAACGAGGCGGCCCACCAGGTGACGCGCGCGGGTCTGCTCTCCGGGCCGTCGGACTGGGCCTTCGCGGCTCCCTCCCGGGCCGGCTACGTGCAGCTGCCGCACTACCTGTTCTGGGCGCGCCCCGAGGCCGGCGGCCCGGCCGAGTCGCTCGACGGCTTCTTCTGGGTGCTCACCCCGGCTCACCGCCTGCACCTCATGGTGGCGAGCGGGATGCGCGCGGACCGTCCCGGACTCGGGGTGATGCCGGTGCCGGAGATCCCCGCCGAGGAGGCCGGCCAGTGGGCTGCCTCGAACGTGCGCGAGCGGGGCGACGACTTCGCGAGTACCTTGCCGGGCGGCGAGGACCTTTGCTCGATCGAGACGCTCGGGGAGGTGGTGAAGCTGGTGGGCCGCCTCTTCTGGCAGCTGGAGCGCGGATTGCTGCGCGCCGGGGCGCGCGCGACGGGTGGTAAAGCCGGCTCCGGCGCGTCGGAGGGGGCCGCCGACCGGGGCACGTCCGGTCGCGCGCCGCTCCCGAGCACCTTGCCCTGGCGGCTGATCACAACCGCGGAGGCGCCATGAGAGAGTCGGTCAAGGCGAGGAAGGAGCGGGCCGCGCGCATCTACGACCTGCTTGTCGAGTGCTACCCGGACGCCCACTGCGCCCTCCACCACCACAACCCCTACGAGTTGGCGGTCGCCACCATCCTCTCCGCGCAGTGCACCGACGAGCGCGTGAACAAGGTCACCCCGGCCCTGTTCGAGCGCTATCCGGCGGCGCTGGACCTGGCCGGCGCGCGCCGGAGCGATCTGGAGGAGCTCATCCACTCCACCGGCTTCTTCCGCAACAAGGCGAAGAACCTGATCGGCATGGCCACCGTGGTTGCCGAGAAGCACGGAAACGGGCTGCCGCGCACCATGCAGGAGCTGGTGGCACTCCCGGGCATCGGCCGCAAGACCGCCAACGTCATCCTCGGCAACGCCTTCGGCATCGATGAGGGGGTGGTCGTGGACACGCACGTGAAACGCCTCGCGAACCGCATGAGCTTCACCCGCCACCCGGATCCCGTGCGCATCGAGCGCGACCTCATGAAGCTCTTCCCACGCGAGCGCTGGACACTGCTGGCCCATCTCCTGATCTTCCACGGGCGCCAGGTGTGCGCGGCCCGAAAGCCCCGCTGCGGCGAGTGCGCGCTCTCGCGCCTGTGCCCTTCTTCGAGCGTGTGAACCCACCCAACCAAGGACGACGCCCGATGCCCAGCCGCCAGGACGCGCTGGCCCTGCTGCACGAATGGGTCGACAACAAGGGGCTCAGGAAGCACATGTACGCGGTGGAGGCCGCGGTGCGCTTCTACGCCCGCAAGTACGGAGCCGACGAGGAGACCTGGGGCCTGGCCGGCCTCCTGCACGACCTGGACTGGGAGAAGCACCCGGACGAGCACCCGCACCGCGGAGTCGCGCGCCTGCGCGAGGACGGCTACCCGGAGGAGGTCATCCGCGCCGTGCTGGCGCACGGGTACCCGGACCTTACCGATGTCCCGCCCGAGACCGATCTCGACAAGGTCCTGTGCGCCTGCGACGAGCTGAGCGGCCTGGTCTACGCGTGCTGTCTGGTGCGTCCCAACGGCATCGACGACCTCAAGCCCAAATCGGTGGCCAAGAAGCTCAGAGACAAATCCTTCGCGGCCGGGGTGCACCGCGGGGAAGTCGCGCGCGGGGTCGAGCTCATCGGCATTCCACGGCCCCAGCACATCCAGAACGTCATCGACGGCATGAGGACGGTCGCCGATGTGCTCGAGGTGCGTGCGGAAGATCTGGCGGCGCGCCGGCGGGCGAGAGGGGCGTAGCCGCCGGGTTGCTTCCGCGTGGGCGCGCGGTCAGTTTACGGGGATACGCTCTCACCCCCATCCCCTCGCTGGAGCCCACTCTTTGACGACGGCTACCTGGGTCACGATGATCGTGATCGGCGCGTTCGTTTGGGGCGGCTTCGCCCTGGTGTTGTCCAAGGCCGTGCGCACGGAATCGGAGAAGTCAGAAGCCGAACGTGCCTAAGCGGACCGACCTCGAAAACATCCTCATCCTGGGATCCGGGCCGATCGTCATCGGCCAGGCCTGCGAATTCGACTACTCCGGAACGCAGGCGGTCCGCGCGCTGAGGGAAGAGGGCTACCGGGTCGTGCTGGTCAACTCCAATCCGGCGACCATCATGACCGACCCGGAGCTGGCCGACCGCACCTACATCGAGCCCCTCACCGCCGAGTGGGTCGAGCGGGTCATCGAGCGCGAGCACCCCGACGCACTGCTGCCCACCATGGGCGGCCAGACCGCCATCAACATCGCGATGGAGCTGGAGCAGGCGGGCGTGCTGGAGCGCTACGGGGTCGAGCTGATCGGCGCCAACGCCCGCTCGATCTCCATGTGCGAGGACCGCGAGGAGTTCACCCTGGCCATGCGCCGCATCGGGCTGGAGGTGCCCGCCGGCGGGGTGGCCAGCTCCATGGAGGCGGCGCGCGCGCTGGTGGCGGGGACCGGCTATCCGGCGATCATACGTCCCAGCTTCACGCTGGGCGGCACCGGGGGCGGCATCGCCTACAACGCCGAGGAGTTCGAGGACCTGGTGCGCCGCGGGCTGGACGCCTCGCCAATCACCCAGGTGCTCATCGACCGCAGCGTGATCGGATGGAAGGAATACGAGCTGGAAGTGGTGCGCGATGCCTCCGACAACGTGATCGTGGTGTGCTCGATCGAAAACTTCGATCCGATGGGCATCCATACCGGCGACTCGATCACCGTGGCCCCCGCCCAGACTCTCGCCGACGTCGAATACCAGACGATGCGCGACGCCGCCATCGCCGTCATCCGCGAAATCGGCGTGGAAGCCGGGGGCTGCAACATTCAGTTCGCGGTGAATCCGGAGGATGGCGAACTGCTCGTGGTGGAGATGAATCCGCGGGTCTCGCGCTCCTCCGCGCTCGCCTCCAAGGCCACCGGTTTTCCCATCGCGCGCGTGGGCGCCAAGCTCGCGGTGGGCTTCCTGCTCTCGGAGCTTCCCAACGACATCACCCGCACCACGCCCGCCTCCTTCGAGCCGGTGCTCGACTACGTGGTGACCAAGTTTCCCCGCTTCGCCTTCGAGAAATTCCCCGAGACGGACGGCGTTCTCGGGGTGCAGATGCAGGCCGTGGGCGAGACCATGGCCATCGGGCGCACCTTTCGGGCGTCGTGGCAGAAAGGGCTGCGGGGCCTTGAAGTCGGCCGCCCCGGATGGACCGTGGGCGAGTCGCTGGCCGACGACGGGCTGGAGAGCGGCGAACGCGCGCGCCTGCTGGCGGCGCTGCGCATCCCCACGGCGGAGCGTCCGTTCCAGCTGAGGCGTGCGCTGGAGACCGTGCTGCGCGATGCGGGAGGGGCCGAAGCCGGGCCGCCCCTGACTCTCGACGATGTCCATCGCGCCACCGGCATCGACCCCTGGTTCCTCGACCAGCTGATGCAGGTGATCGAAGACGAGCAGGAGTACGCGAGCGTCGCGGAGGTGACCGCGGCCCATCTGCGCGCGATGAAGCGGGACGGGTTCTCGGACCGGCAGCTGGCCGTCCTTCGCGGGGAGACGGAGGCGGAGGTGCGGGCGCGCCGGCACGCGCTGGGCATCCGGCCGACCTATAACGTGGTGGACACCTGCGCGGGCGAGTTCCCGGCCGCGACGCCCTACTACTACTCGTCGTACGAGGACGAGGACGAGTCCCGCCCGACGGATCGCGACAAGATCCTCATCCTCGGGAGCGGCCCGAACCGCATTGGCCAGGGGATCGAGTTCGACTACTGCTGCGTCCAGGCGGTGCTCGCGCTGCGCGAGGCCGGCTACGAGACCATCA
>JAJEBS010000114.1 GCA_022822425.1 Gemmatimonadota bacterium
TGGTCGCCGGACGGGAGCCGCATCGCCTTCGTGGGTTCGGCGGCCGGGACGGCGGTGCAGGTGGTCGACCTGACGACCGGCGTGGTGGAGACCCTGCGCGCCGGGCTGAACGGAGCGGGGCGGCCCTCCTGGTCGCCCGACGGCGCCTCCGTGCTGGTCTCCGCGCTCTCGCCCTACTCGGGGCGCTTCCGGGAGGGCGTGAACCGCGCGCTGGTGGTGCCCGCGCGCCCCCTCCGCACCGCCGATGCGGCCGGGGTGGCCGGATGGCGCGCGCTTCCCCCTCCGCCTGTGGAATCGCGCCCGGCCGCCGAGCGCGGGTGGCCCCTGCCGCCCCCAACGCCCGCCCGCCCCGTCCACCGCGGCCATGGCCACACCCACGATCTGCCCGCCTGGGCGGGTGGGCACCCGGCGCCGGCCGCCTGGCCCATCACCAACTTCCAGGCCGCAGACCGCTACCTCGACCTGCCCTTGCACGGATCGGTCGGCAGCCGCGCCAACGACGGCCCGGCGTGGTCGCCGGACGGCCGCCAGGTGGCCTACATCTCCGACGGCGTGCTGTGGACGGTCGCCATGACCCCCGAGGGCGAGACCGCCGACCTCCCCCGCCGCCTCACCAACGAGGCCGCGGACGACCCCACCTGGACGGGCGACTCGCGCTTCATCGTCTACCTGAGCGACGACCGCCTGCGCCGCATCGACGCGCTCACCGGCGCCGCCGAGGACATCACGCCCACCATTACCTGGACGCGGGCGGCGCCTCCGGCATCGGCGCTGGTGCGCGCCGGCGCCCTCTTCGACGGCCGCTCGGAGACGCTCCGCCGCGACGTGGACATCGTCATCGAGGACGGCGTGATCACCGAAGTGGCCGACCGCGATCCCGCGCGCACCGCCGACCGGGTCGTGGACGCCTCCGACCAGGTGGTCATGCCCGGCCTGATCGAGATGCACACCCACGGCGGTCTGGCCGACGGCGAGGCCAAGGGCCGGCTCTGGCTCTCCTGGGGGGTGACCGCGACCCGCTGCCCCGCCTGCGACGGCTACGAGCTCACCGAAGCCAAGGAGTCCGGCGAGTCCGGCCGGCGCATCGCGCCGCGCATCTTCGGGACCGGCGGCACCATCGACGGCAGCCGCATCTACTACCCGAACGCGCCCGCCCTGGGCGCGAGCGCGCAGGTGGGGCTGCAGATGGGACGCGCCGCCACCCTTGGCCACGACATGATCAAGACCTACGTGCGCCTCTCGGACCCGATGCAGCGCCGGGCCATCGCCGAGGCGCACGCCCTCGGCATCCCGGTAAGCTCGCACGAGCTCTATCCGGCGGTCGCGTACGGAGGCGACGGGGTCGAGCATGTGCGCGGCACCAGCCGGCGCGGCTACTCCACCAAGGTCTCCGAGACCAACGGCATCTACGCCGACGCGGTCGATCTCCTGGCCGCCTCGGGCATGACCCTCACGCCCACGGTCGGCATCTACGGCGGCTACGGCCTTCTCGCCGGCGAGACACCCGGGTTCTTCGACGACCCGCGCGTGGACGCCTTCTCTCCGGATGCCGCTGCCAGCGCGCCCATTCCTCCCGATCTGGAGCTGGCGCGCCGCATGGTCGAACGCATGTCCTCCCTCCCGCGCCGCGTGCTCGAGGGCGGGGGACGGGTCATCATGGGCACCGACTCACCCATCATCCCGCGCGGCCTCAGCCTGCACGCGGAGATGGAAATCCTGGTCCGCTACGGCCGCATGCGTCCCGTCGATGTCCTGCGCGCCACCACCTCCGAGTCGGGCGATGCGCTAGGCTACGAAGATCGTCTCGGCGTGGTGGTCCCCGGCGCGTTCGCCGACCTGATCGTCCTCGACGAGGATCCCCTGCGCGACATCGCCGCGACTCGCTCGGTGCACACGGTCATCCTGGGCGGAGCCGTGCATACCGTGGAGGAACTGCTCCGCAGGCCCGAGTAGCGGACCCGCCATCCCCGGCTGTTCGGGGCTCTCGCCGAAGGGTTGACATCCTCTCCGCCCGGGATACCTTTTTGGGCTGTTAGCACTCCTTGGCGTCGAGTGCTAACAACCGCTCGCGCCGGACATCCGGCCGGAAAGACCTGTATTCGGATCACCATTCACAGGAGAACCCACGCATGGCAACGAGTGCAGCGAACAGAATCAAGCCGCTCGCCGACAGGGTCGTCGTCCAGGCGGCCGAGGAGACCGAGCAGACCCGCGGCGGCCTCTACATCCCGGACACGGCCCAGAAGGAGAAGCCCCAGCAGGGCACCGTGCTCGCGGTCGGCCCCGGGAAGCAGTCCGACGACGGCACGCGCATCGACCCCGATGTCTCCGTCGGCGACACCGTCCTGTACGGCAAGTACAGCGGCACCGAGGTCACGGTGGACGACGAGGAGCTGCTCATCCTCCGCGAGTCGGACATCCTGGCCATCATCACGGACTAGCAGTTCCATCCCGGGAAGCTGAACGGCAACAACGACGGGCATGTGGGCGGCCAGGCGCCGCCCGCGGCTCTAAACAGAGGAGAAAGAAAGCATGGCAGCCAAGGATCTCAGATTCGAAGTGGATGCCCGCACGCGCCTCAAGGCCGGCGTCGACAAGCTGGCCAGGGCGGTGAAGGTCACCCTGGGCCCGAAGGGCCGCAACGTGGTGCTGGACCGGAAGTTCGGTTCGCCGCAGGTCACCAAGGACGGCGTCTCGGTGGCGAAGGAAGTGGAGCTTGAGGACGGCGTCGAGAACATGGGCGCGCAGATGGTGAAGGAGGTCGCCACCAAGACCTCCGACGTCGCCGGTGACGGCACCACCACCGCCACCGTGCTCGCCCAGGCCATCTTCGGCGAGGGGCTCAAGAACGTCACCGCCGGCACCAACCCGATGGGCATCCGCCGCGGCATCGAGCAGGCCGTCGAAGCGGTGGTGCGGGAGCTCGAGGGCCTCTCGGTCGACACCCAGGGCAAGCGCGAGATTTCCCAGGTCGGCTCCATCTCGGCCAACAACGACAACGAGATCGGCGAGCTGATCTCCGACGCGATGGAGAAGGTCGGCAAGGACGGCGTCATCACGGTCGAGGAGGCGCGCGGGCTCAAGACCACGCTCGACACGGTCGAGGGCATGCAGTTCGACCGCGGCTACCTGTCGCCCTACTTCGTGACCGATCCGGAGCGGATGGAGGCGGTGCTCGACGACCCCATGATCCTCATTCACGACAAGAAGATCTCGTCGATGAAGGACCTCCTGCCGATCCTCGAGAAGGTCGCGCAGATGGGCAAGCCCCTCCTGATCATCGCCGAGGACGTGGAAGGCGAGGCGCTGGCCACGCTGGTCGTGAACAAGCTGCGCGGCACCCTCAAGGTGTGCGCGGTCAAGGCGCCCGGGTTCGGCGACCGGCGCAAGGCCATGCTGCAGGACATCTCGATTCTGACGGGCGGCCAGGTGATCTCCGAGGAAGTCGGCTTCAAGCTCGAGAACGCGGTCTCCTCGGATCTGGGCAGCGCCAAGCGGGTGGTGATCGACAAGGACAACACCACGGTCATCGACGGCGCCGGGGCGGCCGACCAGATCAAGGGCCGCATCGACGAGATCAAGGTGGCCATCGACAAGTCCACCTCCGACTACGACACCGAGAAGCTGCAGGAGCGGCTGGCCAAGCTGGCCGGTGGCGTGGCGGTGATCCATGTGGGCGCGGCCACCGAGACCGAGATGAAGGAGCGCAAGGCTCTGGTGGAGGACGCGCTGCACGCGACCCGCGCGGCCGTCGAGGAAGGCATCGTCCCCGGTGGCGGCGTGGCGCTGCTGAGGGCCCAGGGCGCGCTCAACGGCCTCGAGCTGGAGCGGCACGACGAGCAGGTCGGCGTGCAGATCCTGCGCCGGGCGCTTGAGGAGCCCCTCCGCCAGATCGCGGAGAACGCGGGCGCCGAGGGCTCGATCGTGGTCGAGCACATCAGGCGCCACGATAACGCCAGCTGGGGTTACAACGCCCAGACCGACACCTATGAAGACCTGGTGAAGGCGGGCGTGATCGATCCCACCAAGGTCGTGCGCACGGCCCTGCAGAACGCCGCTTCGATCGCGGGCCTGATGCTGACCACCGAGGCCGTGGTGGTCGAGCAGCCCGAAGAAGAAAAGGCGCCCGCCGGCGCCCCCGGCGGCATGGACGGCATGGGCGGAGGGATGTACTAGCCGCGCGGCATGCGACAGTCCTGACCTTGCGCGACCGGGCGCCGCCCCGGCCCGCGCGAGATCCTCCAGGAGCCCGGGCGCCAGGTCGTCCGGGCTCCTTGCCGTTTGGCGGCCGCCCTTTCCGCGAGCCCATCGCCCGCGCGCCGACACAATCCGGGCCCGCCCGTGTATGTTCCGCGTCGCTGTCCCCGAGCAACCCGAACCCCGCAACCCCGAAGATCGATGGCTGACGAATCCATGCAGGTGCGGCTCCCCGACGGAAGCTCCGTCGAGACGCCCCTCGGAAGCAGCGCCGCCGACATCGCGGCCGGCATCGGCCCCGGACTGGCCCGCGCCGCCCTGGCGGCCGTGGTCGACGACGAGGTGGTCGACCTGGCCCGGCCGGTATCGGCGGGTGCCGAAGTACGCATCCTCACCAGCAGGGACGCCG
>JAJEBS010000229.1 GCA_022822425.1 Gemmatimonadota bacterium
TTATCTCAATTGTTTTCATCGCGTTGCGTCCTCACGGTCAGGAGTCAAGCGAATCGTGATTTTTCTACGGTTTCTACCATTCACTTCGATGGATGCCACCGTTTGCGTTTCGAGTCCGGTTGCATCGATTTCGATGATTCCTGATCCAGCTTTTACCTCAAGTAGCAATCGCCCTCTCCCAACTGGGGTGATCTGCGTTCGCTGAATCTCTGGCGGTTGGTTGATGCTTCGCTTCATCTTCTTCCACATTCCGACGGCCTTTTCCATAAATCCGAATCCATTGTCTCCTTCGATCATAAGCTGCGGCTGCTCTAGCGTCAACCCGAAGAACGTTGTATACTCCATGCGTCAACTTGTTGCGGGCGAGCCTCTGTCGGGCCTCCCACTGAATAAAATTGGCCGTCGAACGGGAGGACTCGCGACCCTTCCAGGCGGTGAACAAGTGGGCTCAAGGTGGAAGATTGGACTGTTGAACGTGATCGCAATTCTCGGAAAGCTCAGAGGCCAAGGGCTTTCACCATTGCTAGTGATGGATTCATGGCTGCCATCATCTTTTTATCAATGTACTATTGGTTCAGATGGGGAGCTTACATTCGTTGTTTTCTCAAGTAAACTACTCGGTATAATAGGTCCCCTCCTGAAGGCCGGACTCCCCCTCTACGCGATCAACCCCTTCCAGGTCCGGTCCTTCGCCCGCTCCATCGGGCGGCGGGCCAAGACCGACGCGGTGGACGCCCGAGTGCTGGCCATGATGGCGTCGGCCATCGAGGATCTGCGTCCGACCGAGGCGAGATCGGAAGGACAGCGCGAGCTCGCCGAGCTGCAGCAGATCCGCGACGCGCTACGCAAGGACAGGGTCGCCACCACCAACCGCGGCAGGCACTTGCGCACTCCCGTGGGCAAGCGGGTCACGAAGCAGAGGCTGAGAAAGATCGAGCGGCAGCTCAAGGTCATCGACGCCGAGATCCGGCGGCGGCTCGGGGAGGAGAAGGCGTTGGAGCGCCGGGCCGAGATCCTGACCTCTATCCCGGGCATCTCGGACATCACCGCTGCGGGACTGATCGTCCACATCCCGGAACTGGGCACGCTCACCGGACCGCGCGCCGCCAGCCTCGCCGGACTCGCCCCGGTCACCCGGGAGTCCGGACACTGGAGGGGACGCAGCTTCATCAAGGAGGCAGGCACCGGGTCCGCAGGCTGCTATACATGCCCGCGGTGGTCGCGATCCACGTCGCTTCGAGAGAAACGGGTGTCCACTTGACATGGATACTCTCAGCCGATCCTGTGACCCGTAGGATACCCGAAACGCCCCTGCAACGCCCGGAATCCGCTCTTGGCGCGGTCGCGGGTCCCGATCAGGTCTTGGTGCTTGCTCTCCGGCCCGCCAGTCTGGCGCCCAGTTATTGATCAGCCGACGCCCCGGCCTTATCCAGCAACACGCGGTAGGATCGCGCATAGTTGGCCGGGGCGTGAATGGCGTTTTGGCTCAGTTCGGGATGAGCACCATCATGACGCCCCCAAATGCAACGATGACCACGCCCAGCTTGCGCTTCCACTCGTCCTGGCCGAGCGTCCACATGTACGCGCCCACCCCGAGCGGGACGAACACGGTCAAATGCGTGAGCAGCGTCGGGAGCTTGCTCACAAAATCCACCAACCGACCCGTCCCCTGTGCCAACAACTGGCTGGAAATGAGCACCCACAGCGCGGCCCACGCAACCCCTCGCACCGCCGTCAACATCGTCTTCATTTCCTTTCGCTCCTTGTTCGTTCATTGCGACGATCGCCACCGGGATCGCCTCGCCCCACTCGCAAAACTAACCTCTCCGCTCCAGCCTCGACTAGGCCCACCGGCCAGCCCTCAAGACATCCCTAATCATACAGCGTTTTCTGGGAACTGGGACCATGATCGCGCTTTGGCCCACGCGGGCGCGTCACATCCAGCGGCCGCGCGACCTCGCGGCGAGCGTCCCGACGTGGTCGATCCAGCTTTGTCACTTGCTCGTCGAGCCGCTCGACTCGCTGCACCTGGGTAGTCGCGGATCAGTTCACCCGGATCCGTCTCGTGTTCAAGCCCGGCCCGCAGTTTGGATGCCTGGATGTACCCTCCATGGCCCGGTTGCTGCGCCCTCGCTCGATCCGGGTCGTCCGGGCGGCTCCAGTCGTGCTCTTGGCTGAAGGTGTCGCTCAGCGGATCGAAGCTAGCCGCGCCACGCGATGTTGAGGCTCCGGCCCGTCCGGAGACCGCGCAGCACGGCGAGGATGTTGGCGCGGACGCCGCCGTCCCGCTCGCGGTGCACGAGGGAGCCGGGCAGGCCGGTGTGCGATTGGCTGAGAGCTACCGCTTGGAGCCTCAAGGACCGTAGGCTCTCAAGTGATTCGGGCACGCGTTGCCCTCTGGATGGTCCGAAGTGCAACGGGAACAATCGAACCCACCTCTGCCATCCTGAGCCAGTCATGCCGTACCTGAGCCTCTAGTTGCCTCTCCTGCTCGTCATGTACACTCCTCCCATATGCGTGTCCAGAAACAGTTGGCGCGGCTCGTCATGGGGTGAGTCGCGTCGGACATACGCCTGCGCGGGCAAGCAGCGGCGGTCATGGTCCGCTCCGGCCAGGTCTCGCCATGAGCGGTCGGTCGGCCAGATCCGGCATTGGCCCAGCATGGTGCGGCTCTCCCGCTCGATGGTCGCCCGCAATTCGGCCTGCTCCCGGGTTCGCACGCGCGCTTGGGCGTGGATCGCAACAGGGGGTAACGACATGGGGCACGGCCCCGTAATTTGTCGCCCCCCGCGAGGGATCGTGGGTCGCAACTTGGCACCAACGCGTCGCGGCGGGGTTGGCGTCGATCTGACGGAGTCACGTCGCCTTGCTCAGAACGCAGGCGTGGCCTTCACTAGTGACACCAGGGGCGATCCCGTTCGACGTTGCAGGTGACCTGCTCCGGGGAGTGTTACCGAGCATACCGCTGGATCGCATCGGGCCGATCTCGAATGGATCCATCGCGAGCCGCAGGAACCTAATGGGGCCGCAGGCGAGATCGACCCAACCGGCGCGCATCCTGCATTTGCGCATCTCGCGGGGCCTGCTGACCTTGGATGAGGCTGGCACCGCAACCCTTGAGGAAAACAACCTGATGAACGTCCGGGAGAGCATCGTGAGCGACGGCACGACCGAGCGAAACAGCGACCAAGCTCGCGATGCCGCTGCGCCCATCGAGGACCCCCAAGGTAGGGTTGTCGTCGAGCGGATCTTCCGTGACGGCGTCTATCCCTACCGCGACAAGATGAAGCGGAAGGAGTACGAGCGGCAGAAGGCCCGACTGCAGGTCGAGCTGCTGAAGGTCCAGCGCTGGGTGAGACGGTCCAAGAGGAAGATCGTCATCCTGTTCGAGGGACGCGACGCCGCCGGCAAGGGCGGCACCATCAAGCGGTTCATGGAGCATCTGAACCCTCGTGGGGCGCGCGTCGTCGCACTCGACAAGCCCGGCGACGTCGAGCGGGGCCAGTGGTACTTCCAGCGCTATGTCCGGCACCTGCCGACCGCCGGGGAAATGGTGCTCTTCGACCGTTCCTGGTACAACCGCGCCGGGGTGGAGCGCGTCATGGGATTCTGCACGGGGCAGGAATACCTTGAGTTCCTGCGCCAGTGCCCGGAACTGGAGCGCATGCTGGTCAACAGCGGCATCCTGCTCTTCAAGTTCTATTTTTCGGTGTCGCAGGACGAACAGGCACACCGCTTCGAGCGCCGCAATACCGACCCGCTCAAGCAGTGGAAATTATCTCCGGTCGACCTGGCGTCGCTGAACAAGTGGGACGAATACACGCAGGCCAAGGAAGCGATGTTCTTCTACACGGACACGGCGGATGCGCCCTGGACGGTGATCAAGTCGGACGACAAAGAAGCGCGCGCGCATCGCGGCGATGCAGTTCTTGCTTTCCCGGCTGGCCTATCCGGACAAGGACCGCGAGGTCGTGACCGGCCCCGACCCCTTGATCGCGGGGTCGGCCACCGTGGTGGTGAGCCGTGACAAGCCGATGTCGGCCGACGCGGGCGAGCCGGGCGCCGTGACCGGCCGATAGCTCCCATCGCAAGCAAACTCGGGAGCCCTCCTCCAAGGAAACGTGTTGGCCGCCGCGAACTTCGGCTCCGCGCTGGAGGAGACCCGACGCCTGCGCAGGTCGGTCGAGACGATGAACGACAGGCTTTCGCTGCTGGAAGAACGTCAGGACTTCACCAAACGGCTCATCGGCCCCTCGCCTCCGGCGACGCCGGTTCCGACGAGGGCGGGAGGAGCCGATCAGCTTGGCTTCGCGCAGCCCGGGAAACCCGTTTCCGTTTGTGGTGCCCTCCATTTCTCTGGACGGTGGTCCAGCAACTCTTAGACGCGCTTGACGACGGTGGCCACATGTAGCTACGCTACCTGCCATGCGATCAATCGGAATCAGGGCGCTGAACAGCAGGCTCAGCGAGTATGTGCGGCTGGCAGCCGGCGGCGAGACCGTGCTCGTCACGGATCGAGGCCGG
>JAJEBS010000073.1 GCA_022822425.1 Gemmatimonadota bacterium
TGGTCGCCAGTCTCCTTGGCTTGTCGTCCTGCACTTCCGAGAAGGGTCGGGTTGAGGCGCAAGCGCCTCTGACGTGGGATGACGTCGGAGTTATCTCGACGTTCGGGGAAGTGGAGCAAGCCGGTTGGCTGCCGCTTCTGCGAAGGCCCCGCGACGCGGTCATTCGTGGAGAGGACGTCCTCATTCTCGATGAGTCGCCGCCATGGATTCGCGTGTTCAAGCGCGATGGCGAGTTCCTGGAGGCGTTGGTCTCGGACGGCGAAGGACCTGGTGAAGCCGTTCGCCCGTCTTCGCTGACCACCGCAAGTGGTGACGGCTTCGTCCTGACCGACCGACTCGGAATCTCTCGCTTCAACCGAGAGGGCCGGTTGCTTGCATTCATCCGGCGTACAGCATACGCGGCGATGGGAGCCGTCGAAGCCTGTTCAGGCCGACTGTTCGTTGTGACGCGGGCCACCTTGCCGGAAGCTGCTGCGGTCCTGGGGGAGATCATGCCGGGAGGATCGCTTGACACGCTCCTCGTCTTCGCTCCGTCCCGTTTGAATAGCAGGGCACATCACACCTGGTTCAACCACGGAGACGCGTCCGGGCTGCTGGTGTACTCTGAAGAGGCTGGGCGTCCTCGTCTTCTTCGTATCGGTTGTGATGGCGAAATACTCCGAGAGATCACCCTGGATCCTCTTGGCCACGGACAAAGGGCAGCGATACTGCAGTCGGGGACGATCGAAGTCACCGCAGCGGAACCTCCGTTCCCGGCAGGACTCGCGCTCGTTGACGGCTTTGTGCTGTGGGCTGTGCAGGAGCGTGATTCGACGACTTCAATCACGGCATACGGGTCGGAAGAAGCACGTCTTCGGGTGACCATCGACGGGTGGTACCAAATCCTGGGCAATGGGCCCCGGGGAGACTTGCTGTTTGGCAACTCCTTCTCGACAAGGGGGACGTGGGGGTTCATCCCATCCGTGGTGCTTGTCGATGGCCGTCAACTGTTGGGACACATGAGGGACATCGACCAGCGGTCGACACGGTAGGATTCATGACCTGACGAAACCCACATGCCGGGTGGGTGGTATCCCCACGGAAGCGGTGCAGCGCGCCTCCGCGACGAGCTGGTGTCGAGTTGGCGGCGACCGCATGGGGACGCGGGGCGGCTGGGGCGGCTACTCACCAGCACTTCACCAGAGGACCTGCCACCGTGTCGATCCTGCGATCCGCTTCTCGCTTGATGGTTCTCCTCGCCGTGACGGCATCACCTGGCACGGGTCAGGTCCTCCAGGGGCCGGAAGGCCCCATCGAGTTCATCGGGCTCGAGCGTTGGAAGGCATCGGCGCTGCTTGACGCGATCCAGCAGACCGCTCCCGACCAGCCCATCCACGCGTGTGCGGCCACCATGAAGGGTGAGTTGGGCTTCGCCGACGCGGGCGTCTTCGGCTATCTCGCGTCGACGACATCCGGGTCCGAACGATACACGGTCATCATCGGCATCGAAGACCGGGCCCGAGTGCGGTACCGTACCGCTGGAAGCGAGACCATCGCGCTGCCGCAGTCCTGGCAGGCGCTGAGCTCCGTAGCCGACGAGGACCTTCGGGCTCTGGGCATGGCACGGGAGTTGTTTGATCTGCGGCAGGATCCCGAGACCGCGCGCAAGTTTGCTGAGCTCTTTGACGCCGACCTGGCGGCCATCGCGCCCGTCTGGGAGCGGATCGCGGCCCTGGATGGCGAGGGGCATCGTCTCCTCGCCCGCAGGATACTCGCGGACGACGCGTCCTGGGTGTCGCGCGCGATCGCGGCGACGGTCCTCCTCAACTTCGGGGAACACGACGCGGTCTGGCATGACCTGGTCGCGGCGACGATCGATCCCATCGGGCAGGTCTCGGGGGCGGCGACCTCCGTTCTGCGGAATCTCGTGCAGATGGAGAGCGGCCGGGTCGTCCGTTGGGACGCGGCACGGCAATCGATTGTGGCAGTGCTGGACGGCACCAATCCGTTCGCGTTCCAGGAGGTCGTGAGGGCCTTGACCGCCACCGGGATCGAGCCCGCGCTGGGAAAACAGCTGATCCGGGAAGCGCCCGACCTCCTGCTCGCGCACGTGGACGCCGAACACCAGTCGACGCGCGAATCGGCGATCGACCTCCTGAAGGCCGTGAGCGGTGAGGATTTCGGCGCGGATCGCGCAGCGTGGTCGGAATGGCTCGACGGTTCGCTGGACGGTTCCTGAGGAACCGAACGACCCCGAGACGCCACATCCTCTCGCTCCCGCCGGCGTGGCTCCGAGCAACCCGATCCCGGAGTCGGCGCATCGGAGACTCGAACGGTGGCGTCAGAGTAGTAACGGCTCCGCCTGCAAAGCGCTTAACGACGGAGGGCCAGCGGCGGGCGACGCGTCGTCCGGACTCAACGCGCGGCTGGCGGTGGCAGCGTAGAGCGAGCCGGGGGCAGCGAACCCGCTCCACCAGTACCGTACTCGATCATCATTGGGAGGATGCATGAAGGCTCCGTTACACGGTCCGGTTTCCGGCCACTTTCTCCAGTTCCGCAAACGAATCGTCCGTGCTCTCGGCATTGTGCTCATGTCCGGGGCAAGCCTCTCATGCATGAGCACTACGGCCCTGAGACACGAAGCCATCCCTCTGGACGAGTATCCGCGCGATGAAGCCGCGCTGGATGAGTACCTGCTCGCTCGCTCCCCGCGGGCGGTCGAGACATCCTTCAAGGTCCATCTTCTGGACGGATCCACCGTGCTGTTCCCCGAGGGCGCCGAGATCGGTGTCGACAGGCTGACGGGCAGCGGAGAGCGCTACGACATCCGTCTAAGCCCGATGGGCTCCGTCTCGGGAGTAGCCCGGGACAGCGTCACGGCCCTGGAGAGCTTCGATGTGCTGATAGACCCTGATCGGACGGTGAAGTACAACCTGCTTCCGGGCCTGATATCGATCGCGGCGGCGACCATCGCCGTTCTGTCTGCAAGATGAGTCCCGGGGAGATGACCATGCGACACCTCGACAGCAAACTCGTCTTCGCCGCAATCGTGTCCGTCATGATGTCGGCCTGTATCCCCTACTATGGCCCCGACGTCGGCCAGTATTCGCCGGCGACCCGGCCGGAGGGAATCGCGACCGCGCTCGACCTCGGAAGCGACACCCTGCAGGCGGAGATCCTGGCTCTGGAGGACGACGCGCTGATCGTACTCGTCGACCGATTGCCGCAGCACAGAATGGCCGGGCGGCTGGCGCGGGTCCCCCTCAGCGGAGTCCGTACCGCCGAATTCGCGAATGCCGATGGCTTCGACTACAGCTTCTGGACGTACTTTCTCAGCTTCGCACCGCCCGGGCCGCCCGATGCCCGAGCCCTCGTGATACAGGACGGTGCCCTCGACTCCGAGACCCACGAGCGCCTGCGGCTCCTGAGCCGTTATCCGCAGGGGTTGAACGACGGACTTCTCGCCCGCCTGGAGGGTGTCTACGGGGAGATGGCAACCCTGGACCTCGAGGCACTGGGGAACAGGAACCGCTAGCCGAAGACCGCGAGCGGCGGGGATCTATCTCTCCACGCTCATCCCCAGGATCAGGCGTTCCTTCCTGAACAGATCGATGCCCTGATGGGCGATGTAGAGGTTGAGGGGCTCGCCCGAGACGCCGCGCACGTGTGAGAGCTGGACGTTCACGCCCCAGGAGGCGTTCAGCACGAGTTCCGAGCCGTCCTGGTTCAGCACCCCGAGGCCGAACGAGGTGACGGGGCTGATCCACCAGCTGTCGCGCTGGTAGAGCCAGGGTGGCCGGTACTGCAAGTTGGCGGCCACCATCCAGTTGGGCTTCCCCTGCCCCAGGGAGAGGGACGCTTCCGGGACGAAATTGAACGCCTTGAGGTGATCGCTCGGACCCCAGTCCGCGGCGACGCCGAAGATCCACTGGGTGTGGGGCCCTCCCAGGACGCCCGTGTAGGGGCGCAGTTCGTGGGCCGGGAAGCCGAGGGCGGGATCGAGGCGGCTGCCATCGTAGACCTGTTCCGGGAGATCGAAGTCGGGCTCGATGGGAGCGGGCTCGGGTCCGATCAACGCGGGGGCAGGTGCCACTGCGGTCGGCGCGGCCGCGGGCCGGGGTTCGGTTGGCGCGGGCGCGAATCCGGGCTCAACCGGCGTCACAGGCACCTCCTGTGGCCGGGCCTCGACCGGGGTGGCGGTTTCGTCGCCAGCGGTTTCCTCCAGCCTCCTCTCCATCTCGTCCAGGCGCGCGTCCACCCGGTCAGCGAGGCGGTCCTCCATCTCCGCGAGGTCGCGCCGGCTGAAGTCGGGACGGCGGCGGCCGCTGTCGCCTCCCACGAGGATCTTCAGGCCGGCGGACATCTGCCAGTTGTGGACGAGGTGCCGCGGATCCCGGACATCCTCGAAGTCCACGGCAGCGGCATCGAGGTCCGGTCCCGACATGATGTGGTCGCGGGCGGCGGCCGTCAGCCGCAGATGCCGGCCCAGTCCGAGCTCGATGCCTCCACCCAGGATCAGCGCCGTGCGATCGGCGGGAATGGCCTCCGCATCCCGGAACAGGTCCGGACCGAACTCCATCCTGCCGGCGCCGGCGAGCAGGTGGGGCGAGAACGGGCCGAGGCCGCCCAGGTTGAAGAGCGCCTCCCCCCCATACCCCCTGATGGCGTCGTCCTCCCAGGAGCTGTACCCGTCCTCGACGCCGCGCCAGTAGAATCCCCGCAGCCCGAGGGAGCGGCCCACATCGAAACCCGCGCGGAACCCCGCGATGCCCTGATCGTCGATGCCGAAGCTCTCGTCGAAGGCCTGCCCGCCTCCGAAGGGCTCGAGCGTCAGTGCGGCGCTGGAGGGCGACCGCCGGTATCGCGGATCATCGTCCCTTTGCCAGCGCCCGTAGTCGCCCCGTCCGCCCAGCTCCATACCGAGGCCAACGCGCAGCGACAGATTTCGGCGCAGCGTGCCCGCGCCGGGATCCTCGGGGAGCGCGGGATCTCCCACCGACACGGGTACGGCCAGGTCCAGCGGGTCCAGATAGTACCGGCTGCGCTCCACCACCACTTCCCCGTCGAACGCCCCCAGTACCCGGGTGCGGAACCCGACCCCGTACTTCAGCTGGACGCGCTGGACCTCGTCTCCGAACTCCGGCCGGAGCCTGAGGATGCCCGCTCCGCCCGTGACGACCGGAACGAAAGAGCCCCTGGTCAGCCCAATGGCCAGCTCGGCGCCGTATGAGGCGATTTGCAGGTGCTGATCGGCCAGCGGCGTACGCATGCCGGCGGCGAACGGCAGACCGGAGAGGTGGGTCGAGCGGTCGTCGCTCTTCCTGAAGTAGCCGGCCAGGTCCACGTACTCCCCGAATCCCAGCCCGGCGGAGACTCCCAGCGACCGGGCGTCCCCGAGGCCGAGGGTTTCGTCCCACTCGGTCCAGGTGACGGTGGGGCGGAGGTTGACGCGGACCTGCTGGGCGGCGAGGCCGGCCGGGGAGAATGCGAGGACCGGGGCGAGGAACCCGGCCAGCGCCAGGCTTCCGGTCGCCAGATGCCTCAACTTCAATGCAATTGGTGGTCCGACTATAAACCGTATAGTCATGACGACTATCCTCCTTATATTAGTTGCCGGTCTCGCACGCCCGCGCTCGCCTACGTTTCGCCAACCCGAAGGTTTCCGGCCTCCGGGCAGCCGGTCTTCACGACCTGCGACGGTGTGCACGAGAAGCATCGTCGTCCCACGCCCGATGCATCGTCATCCCATGGGTTAAGCGTCTGGCTTCGCGTGAAATACCATGGCCCGTGAGTTGTGCATCCGGCTGTACCTGCGACCGCCCTGGGGAAGCACGCTACGCTCGCCGGCCTGTAGTCCCATCCAGCCATTCGTTCGCCCCACCTCCGGAGCCATCCTTTCCGGCAGCCGCCAGATGGAGCCCGACCGGTCGCCCGCGATCCGGATCGGCTTTCCCCCTCCAGGCCGGAGATCCGAGAACCATGCCCAAGGTGAGAGATGCGATACGCCTTGTTACAGCCGACGGCTGGTTCCTTGTGAGAACGCGTGGAAGCCACCGTCACTACTGGCACCCGATCAAGCCCGGAGCCGTCACCATCGCAGGCAGAATGAGCAAGGACTTGGCCCCTGGAACCTGGAAGAGTATTCTTCGACAGGCCGGACTCGATAAGGAGAAGCACCATGACATACGCAATCGTCATTGAGCGAACCCTCAACGGTTACTCGGCCTACGTCCCGGACCTGCCCGGGTGCGTTGCGGCCGGGGACTCTCAGGGGGAGACCGAGAAGCTGATTCGCGAGGCAGTCGCATTCCATCTGGACGCGATGCGAGAACACGGGGATCCCATTCCCGAGCCGCAGACGTCGGTCAGCTTGGTGGAGGTGCCTGCCGCCTCTTAGACTGATGCGGTACGCCCGAGGTTAGTCGTGCCGTGATGTTCCCGTCAAAGCGGCACCGCCGAGAGGCTACCGCTGCCTTCCCAGCGGCCTTCCATCCAGCTCCCACCCGGGATCGATTCCGAGGTCGAGGTGGTCCAGCGCGGTGGCGGCCACGTCCACGATGAAGGCGGGACCGGGTGGCGGCCAGTTCGCGGTCACCGAGCCACTCGCCAGGATGAAGATGGTCATCTCCTCCGGTGAGTCCCCGCCGTGCCCGCCGTCCGCACGCCGGCCGTGGTCGGTGCTGACGAGCACGAGCCAGTCCTCGTCGTCGTAAGCGGTCCGGGCTCGGACGGCGTCGATCAGCATGCCCACATGCCGGTCGGCGAGCGTGATCGCGTCCCGGTATTCCATGCCGATGGAGCCGTGCTCGTGGCTGGTCTCGTCGGGGTTGCCGAGATAGACGAACATGGCGTCGGGATCGGCCCCCTCCAGGTGCGACACGGCCTGCGCGGTGAGTTCGGCATCCGCTTCGGCCCAGCCGAGGTCGTAGCCGTTGAGCACGACGCGCGTGTCGACCGACGCCGGGAGCACGGGACCGCCGCCCTCAAGCTCCGCCAGGGGCACCCAATCCAGCGCGGCGAAGGTGGCCAGGGCGGGACGTTCGGCCTCAATGCGCGTCAGGAAGCTCGGCCAGCGATCGTAGTCGCGGCCGGTGAAGTCGTTGCTGGTGACCCCATGCTTCTCGGGCCAGACGCCGGTGAGCATGGACGACCACGACGGACCGCTGACCGACGGCGTGGTCGTGCGTGCTTCCGCCGTGTACCACCCGCCCGCCGCCAGCGCGTCGATGTTGGGCGTGGGAACCTCGGCAAGCACGTCCGGTCGCACGCCGTCGATGCCGATGAGGAGGACCTTGGGGGTGGATTGCGCGGCGGCGAGGCCGGGCGACGCTGAGCAGAGCAGTACCATCGCGGCCGCGGCGATCGCCGTAGCACGCGGGGGCCCGGGTCGCGCGCGCGCTTCACTCATCGTCTGCTCACCAGTTCCGCCAGCCGCTCCAGGTCAGATTCTCCACCCCTGCTCGTGGCCACACTTGTCGTCCCGCGCATCCCATTCTGCCATTTCATCGCCCCACGCCAGGCTTCAGCTTTCTGCCAGCAGGTGTCCTCGGCGACTGGCCGCGCGTCTGGGCGTGAGCGAGGGCGCGATCCGCAAGCTCATGAACCCGGGACATCGGTCGCACATTCGCCAGGTGGAAAAGGCCTTGAGGCACCTGGGCAGGCGGCTGGTCGTCGAGGACGGGGCGGCATTGAACGGAGACTCGAGCCCGAAGGCATCGGCCGGAACGACGTAGCCCCTATCGCAGAAAAACGCTCTTGGGGATGAACCCCGAGACGACCTGGGTGATGTCCACCACTTCGTTGATGCGGAAGTCCACCGCGATGCTCGCCAGCGAGAGCGCCTTTGCCGGGGTGAGCCCCTTCTCCTCGACGAGGAAGTCGACGACGGCCCGGACGGCGTGGCGCGTGGCCCGGTCCAGGTCGATGTCGATGCCCATCAGGATGTAGTGCTCGTCGTTCTCGGCCATCGGCCACTCGATGGAGCGGTCCTTGCGCACGGAGATGCGGAAGGTGCCTGTGAGCGACTGCTCGATGGCCGTGCCGCTCACCTCCCCGTCGCCCTGCGCGCCGTGCGGGTCGCCCACGTAGAACAGGCCCCCGGGGTGGAACACGGGCAGGTAGACTGTGGTGCCGGTCTTCAGGTGCTTCACGTCCAGATTGCCCCCGAAGGCTCCGGGCGGCGTCGACCCCTGGACGCCGGGCGCGGTCACGCCGGGCTGGCCCATCACGGGATCGGGCGCCACGGCGAGGATGCCCATGAAGGGCTCGAGCGGCACGTGGATGTCGTCGGCGAGGAACGCGACCTCCACGCCGTCCGCCATGCCCGTGTGGATCACATGCCGGCCGCTCTCCGGCGGGATGTCCAGCGCCGGGTCGCCCTCCCGGAAGCCGGGATACGACGTCGAGAACACGCCGCTGCGCGCGCCAGTGCTGTTGATGCCCCAGTTCGCGCGCGTCTCGACGGAGAGAATCTCGATCGCCAGCACATCCCCGGGCTCCGCGCCCTCGACATGGATGGGGCCGGTGATGAGGTGGCCGCCCCCCACATCGCGAGGCCGCCCGTCGCGCGATGCCCAGAAGTCCAGCACGTCCTGGTGGATCTCCTCCCGCGGGATGCCGAGCCCGGTGAGGAAATCGACCGGGTTCTCGTCCTGGGCCGCCCCCGCCGATGTCAGCGTGTTGACGCGAACCGTCTCCCCGGACTGGATTCGGAGGACCGGCTCCTTGTCGATGGGAAACCAGCCCCAGGTCACGTTCTCCGGGGTCGAGGGGACGAAGTGGTCGGCCTCGATGGGCTGGGTGGCGGGGGGGTCCGAGTTGGCGCCTGCGGCATCGCCCGCCACGTCGTCGGCCGGTGCGGCGCAGGCGCCGGTGAGGGCGAGAGCCAGAGACGTCAGGAACGGCGCGCCGGACGCGAGCCGGGAGAGGGCCCGATGTCGGCGGCAGGGTGCGAGGCGAGGGAGGCATGTGCCCGGTTCGCCGCGGGAGCGGGCCGGCGTCCGGTGGCGGTTCGCGGGATCGATGTTCGACATACGCATTTCCTTTGCAGCTGTCCACTACGCGTTCGATGGGTGGCGTCCTGGGCCAAGCTAGGGGAGCAACCGATTCCCCGCAGGGAGGATAGGGCGTCATCGCCGTAGCCTGGTGCCTGCCACGCGCATTCCCGCGACCTCCCGCAGCCGGATTCGGCTTGTCGATCGCCCCTCGGCCAGCGACCCTTCGGCAGGGAGCTGCGGCGCTTGCAACTCCGGCAGACAGGAATCACTGCAGTGCAGCGAGGAGGCAAGGAAACAACCATGATCACCGGCGCGCATACCATCATCTACAGTACGGATCCCGTTGCCGACCGGAGCTTCTTCCGCGACGTGCTCGCCCTGCCGAACATCGATATCGGGGACGGTTGGCTGGTCTTCGCCCTGCCTCCGTCGGAAGTGGCGATGCATCCGTCCGAGAAGAACGACGTCCATGAACTGTACCTCACGTGCGAAGATGTCGACGCACTGGTCGAACATCTGTCCGCCGCGGACGTCCGCTGCAGTCCGGTCGAGGAAGAGGGATGGGGCAGACTGACGACCGTCACCTTGCCGGGCGGAGGGAAGCTGGGGATCTACCAGCCCCTGCACGAGGTCATCGCCGACACCTGAGGGACGGTTCGGCGCGCCACGCGGCCGATTTGGCTGGCTCCGGCGTCCCGGACCTCGCTTCCGAGGACCGTCCGCCCGGTTCCCTCGACGTCCACTCCGCTGGCGGCCGCAAGGGCTGGCTTTGTGCCGGCCGGGAAGCCAGCCGCGCGCTCCCCTGGAGGCCCCGCAAAGGAACGAAACGCGACCGGTGACCGGTCCGGTCGCCTTGGCGGTCGTTCTTCAGACATGGTAATCTCATGCGCATGAGCCGACTACGCGCGAAATAGTCACAATAGCAAAGCAGGACGTGATGTCTCTGACGCGCATACGGTGCGAAGACAGCCCGAAACGCCGAAGCGGGCAGCACGAGGCGAGACGGACATGCAATCGAGAAGGCTCCCGAAGTTGGTGGGGCAACGATGAGCAGTCGCGGCTGCGAGTTGTGGCGGTGCTTGGGTGCGCCGCGGCGTTAACCTGCGGGGACGATCCGGTCGATCCGGTAGCCACGGCTGCGCCGGTGTCGTCGTCGGCAGTGGTAATGGCCGCCGCCACCGACTCGGACCGGGCGGCCCTGGTCGCGTTCTACGAGGCGACGGGTGGACGGAACTGGACGAACCGTGACAACTGGCTCACGGACGCGCCGCTGGGCGAGTGGCACGGCGTCGAGACCGACAGCACCGGACGGGTGACCACGCTGGACCTCCAGGATAACGGGCTGGCGGGCGAGATCCCGTCGGAACTCGGGGACCTTGCCGCCTTGGAGTACCTCGACCTCAGCGTCAACCAAGTAGGGGGTCCGATCCCGTCCGAAATCGGTAACCTCTCGAATCTCCGACGGTTGCGTTTGACGGGGAACCACCTGGAGGGCCCTATTCCCCGGAAACTCGGCGATCTTTCGAAGCTTGAGGAGCTGTCGCTGGCGCGGAACCGCCTGACAGGCGCGATCCCGCCCGAAATCGGGCGCATGTCCAGTCTCAGGTGGTTGTGGCTTTCGCGGAACCTCTTC
Source organism: Gemmatimonadota bacterium (assembly GCA_022822425.1). Classification (GTDB taxonomy): domain Bacteria; phylum Gemmatimonadota; class Gemmatimonadetes; order Longimicrobiales; family Gaopeijiaceae; genus BD2-11. Next base: position 10,609 of record JAJEBS010000073.1, read on the forward strand.
AGGGGCCCGATCCCGCCGGAGGTCGGCAGCCTGTCCAATCTGGTACGGTTGCGGCTTGAGGACAGCGGCTTGACCGGCTCCATCCCCTCGGAGCTGGGCAACCTGGCCAACCTCGATGTAATCGCTCTCACGGACAACAGCCTGACCGGTCCCATCCCTGCCGAACTCTGGGATCTCGGAATCCGGTCGATGATGCTCGCGCGGAACGGGCTCACCGGTCCGGTTCCGGTATCAGCCTCGCGGACGGAGCGATGGCGCCTTGATTTCCGGGAGAATGCCGGCCTCTGCGTTCCCGGAACCGCCGGCTTCGTGGAGTGGGCGCGGGCGATCGAGTACTTCCACGGACCGTTCTGCAACGAAGCCGATGCGGCAGCGTTGCAAGCCCTGCACGACGCGGCGGACGGACCGAACTGGACGAACGCGAACGGCTGGCTTGGCGAGACGGCCACCGGCGAATGGCACGGCATAGCCACCGACTCGCTGGGCCGGGTGGTGTCGCTCGACCTGACGGACAACGCGCTGGCCGGACGGGTGCCCAACGCGCTGGGAGCACTGGCCCGGATGACCGTGCTGCGCTTGGGGAGCAACTCGTTAACAGGGCGGCTGCCGGTCTCGCTGGCCCGGATCCCGCTTGCGGAGTTCAACTACGCGGAGACGGGGTTGTGCACACCGTCCGACGGTTCGTTCGGGGAATGGCTGGCGGGCGTCGCGACACATGAGGGCACGGGGGTGGAGTGCACACCAGTCTCGAACCGCGCGGCACTCGAGGCGCTGTACGAGGCGACGGACGGACCGAACTGGAGGAACCGCGACAACTGGCTAACGGAAGCCCCGCTTGCCGACTGGCACGGTGTCAGAACCGACGACGAGGGGCGCGTCACCCAACTGAGACTCAGGAAGAACGGCCTTTCGGGCCGCCTGCCTGTGGAGATCGCCGATCTGCGCCACCTCACGTGGTTGGACCTGATGGACAATGGTCTGGAGGGCTCGATCCCGCCGGAGATCGGCAACCTTTCATCGCTTGGCCTCCTGAACCTGGGACACAACCGGTTGTCAGGCCCGATCCCCGCCGAACTGAGCAGCCTGGCCGGCCTTTGGTACCTGAGCGTGCGCCGCAATCGATTGACGGGTCCGATCCCACCCGGCCTCGGCGGATTGGCGAATCTTGAGCGGCTGTATGCCAAAGACAACATCTTGACCGCATCGATCCCACCCGAACTGGGCAACCTCCTCCAACTTGAGGCCCTGGAATTGGCCGCGAATCAGTTGTCCGGGTCGATCCCTCCGGAACTCGCCAATCTCTCGAGTCTTGTCTCCCTCGACCTGGGCGAAAACCACCTGACAGGCCGGATTCCGCCCGAGCTGGGCAACCTCTCCAGGCTGGAGGAACTGATCCTCGGCCGGCCGTTGTTGAGCTGGACGCGAAAGGGCATCGATATCCGTGTCGGCGGCGGAAAGTCCAAGACCCTGACCGGTCCGATTCCGCCGGAGTTTGGCAACCTCACCCGCTTGAGGGAACTCTACGTGGCCAGTCACTCCCTGACCGGTTCGATCCCGCCGGCACTCGGCCAGCTTGCGGAACTGGAGGCATTCTACGCGGACGACAACTTCCTGACCGGTCCGATTCCCGCGGAACTCGGGAACCTGTCCAGCATCGAAGACCTTTCCCTCGCACGCAACCGGCTGACGGGGCCGGTTCCCCGGGAACTGGGCCGCCTCGCCCGTCTGGTCCGGCTCGACCTCGGCTACAACGCGCTCTCCGGCGCGCTTCCCGCCGAACTCGGCGAGCTTGCCGCCCTGGAACGGATGGAACTCGGCTTCAACCGGCTGGAGGGCCCGCTGCCGGCGACGTTCGGCGGGCTTGCCAGCCTCGAAGCGCTGCGCCTGTCGGACAACCCCGCATTATCCGGCGCCCTTCCGCAGAGCCTTACCGCGCTGGAGGAGCTCGAAGACCTCGCTGCCGCAGGGACGGGGCTCTGCGCACCTTCCGACACCGGCTTTGCCGAATGGTTGACCGCGATCCCCAACCGGTGGATCGCCCGGTGCGATCGCGCGACCTCAGACGCGTACCTGGTGCAGGCCGTGCAGTCGCGCGAGATCCCGGTGCCGCTGGTGGCGGGCGACGACGCGCTGGTGCGGGTGTTTCCGACGGCGGCCACGCGGACGGAAGCGGGGATTCCGGCGGTGCGGGTTCGCTTCTTCGTCGACGGCCGCGAGACGCATGTGGAGAACATTCCGGGCAAGGCCGGGCCGCTGCCAACCGAGGTGGATGAAGGGTCGCTTGAGACTTCGGCCAACGCTGTGATTCCGGGCTCGCTCGTCCAGCCGGGCCTCGAGATGGTGGTCGAAATCGACCCGGACGGGACGCTGGACCCGGTGCTGGGGGTCGCGCGCCGCATTCCGCAGACAGGGCGGATGGCGTTGGAGGTGGCCGCGATACCTCTCGAACTTACGCTGGTGCCGTTCCTGCGGAGCGATGACCCCGACTCGCTGGTCCTCGACCTCACCGCGAGGATGGCGGGCGACCCCCACAACGATCCGGCGCTGTGGAACATGAAGACGCTGCTCGCCGCGAACGACGAGTTCGAGGTGACCCTGCACGAGCCGGTGTGGACTTCCGACAACTCGAACTACGGACCGGTGTCCGAAACACAGGCGCTGCAAGTCCTCGAAGGCGCGACCGGACACTACATGGCAGTGCTGACGGAAAACGGAGTTAGCACGGGACTCTGGGAGACACGCACTTCGCTGATCTACGTCTACGGCCGTTCCCGCACTTACCGCATGGGCGACGAGGATTCGGAAACGACGTTGGGCGGACTCATCGCGCACGAGATGGGGCATGCAATGACTCTGGGGCACACGTCCGGCTGCAAGCCGGCCCAGCGGGACCGCTACCTTGATCCATCCTACCCGTATCCCACCGGGGTCATCGGAGCGTGGGGGTGGGATCCCCGGCTCGGCGGCTCCCTGGTCAGGCCCGGTCACTGGGAAGTGATGAGTCCCTGCGGCTGGACGACCGGTTGGATCAGCGACTACAACTTCACCAGGATGATCCGCCACCGACTCCGGTACGACATGCCGGCGCCCGCCAGCCAGGCTCTGCTTCTGTGGGGAGGCGTGGACGAGGCCGGTGCTCCGTTCCTGGAGCCGACGTTCGTGGTCGACGTCCCCGCCGCGCTCCCGGATTCCGTGGGACCGTACACCCTCTCCGGCACAGACGGCGATGGGCGCGAACTGTTCTCGCTCGACTTCCCCATCCACGCAATGCCTGACAGCGAGGGGAACGGCAGCTTCGTGTTCGCCTTGCCCGTGCGGCCCGGGTGGCCGGACAGGCTGGCGCGCATCACGCTGGACGGACCCGGTGGTTCCGCCGCGCTGGACGGGGAGACCGACCGGCCTCTGGCCATCGTGCGCGACCCGTCAACCGGACAGGTGCGGGGGTTCCTGCGCGGCCCGCCTGCGATGATCGCCGCCGATGGCCGCGCGGGTACGGCCCGAATGCTGGCCGAACCCGGCCTCGAGACGCTGTTCAGCCGGGGGATTCCGGATGCCATCGCGTGGCGACCGTGAGCCATCCACTCGCCCGTGGTTTCCTGCCGTGATTCGCGTCCGTTTGACTCTGACGCCCCCTCCACGTTGTATGCAGAGCTGCCGGGCCATCCGCAGCCTTCTCGCTTGAGGAGCCTCGACGAGCCGTGACCGGATATCTGTTCGTGGCGCTTGCGGCGCTCGTGGCGGTGGCCGGCTGGAGGTTCCGGCACCGGCTGCGTCGCGAGACCCGGAGCGGCGTGACGGATGAGATCGTCCGTCAAATCGAGACGCGCGGTCGCGTAGACGCGGAGGATGTCGAGCCGCTGGACCTGGAGCAGGTTCGGGCCGAGGAGGACGAGTTCTGGGCCGAGACCTGGGACGAACCGGAAGAGCGCTGGTAGAAGTCCCATCCAGCCATTCACTCGCCCATCGTCGTGCCCCATCCTCTTATCGGCATTAATGTTACTGGGGCCGACCCGGCTGTCGCGTGGCGGCCCGCGGACCACGGGAGCGCGTGAACCTTGGACTTGTCATAGGGTAACCGGCTGTTGAGAGCGGCAACGCGGGAGGCGATATGGGTGAAATCGCAGGCTGGCTAAAGGGCAGAGGCAAGTTCCTTACGGTGATCGGCCTTATCCTCGCCGTGGCCATCTGGCTCACGTCGCGCACCGATGCGCTAGGTGACCGCGTAGGGGATCTCGAAGTGCAGTTTGCCAGGTTCGATGAGCGACTGGGGAACGTGGAGAAGGGCAATGACCAGCTCCAGCAGTCGATCAACACACTGATTGAGCTCCATCTCAACGCAGCCGCAGACGACTGAAGACCCGCCAGGGCCGAGCGCCGAAGCCGAGCCGGATGCACTGGTAGAGTTCATCCACCCCCGGCGTCGTCCGGCACCCTCAACAGCGACCCTTCCCGCAGGATCGTGCCCTGCTTCACAAGCTCGTCCAGTACCTTCCGGAAGCGTTCGACGATCCTTGGACCGGATCTCCTGAAGCCGAAGAGGCGGATCGCCTCGCCTGCCGCATCGGCGGGTCTGATGCCGTAGCTCACCCGGACGGCGTGGACCAGGGCAGTCTCGATTTCCTCGGGGGCGATGCGCGCGGGATCGCGCAGTGACGAAGGGATGTCGCCATCCCGGCGCCGTACCTCGACGGCTTTGGGCTCAAGCCGCCAGAGGAAGTCGCGCTCGTCCATCCTGAAGAGCCCGCGCCTCGCGCCCGCGGTTGCGCCCAGTCGCATCTGCGCGCGGATGCGGGACCCGGCGCGGCCCACCCTCGCGGCCTTGCGGATCCGGAGGATCGCCTCTTCGAAGTGAACCGGGCTCTCCATGTGGACCACCTGGGCGATCCACTTCGCCAGCCGGCCGGCCGGAACCTCGTGGAGCGGCGTCGTGAGGAAGCCGATGGCGGGCCGGGCCGTCCGGTAGGGGGCGGTGGGAGCGGGAATCTCCGGTTCCGGCTCGGGCGCTCGCTCGAGAGGCTTCGCGGGCGAGGGCTTTGGCGCGGGCCGCGGCGCCCCGCTCATCTTCGCGGATCGGACGGCCCCTGCGACCCGTTCGAGTTCCTGGTGCGGGTTGCGGAACCAGTCGGTGCTCCAGATGCGGTGGATCCGCCACCCCAGCCCCTCCAGCACCTGCTGCCTCAGGCGATCCCGGTCGCGAGCGGACCGGGAGCTGTGGTAGGTGGCTCCGTCGCATTCGATGCCCAGGAGATATCGTCCGGGGCGCTCGGGGTCCACCACAGCCAGGTCGACGAAGAAGCCGGCCGATCCCACCTGGTGGTCGACCTCGTGTCCCATCGCCCGCAGCCGGGCGGCGACCGCTTCCTCGAACGGGGAGTCGGCCTCCCTGCCGTCCCCGTTGCCGGGCGTCGGAACGTCGATGACTCCGTGCTGCGCGTACTCAAGGAAGGTCTTGAGCGCCCGGACGCCCCTGGCTCCGGAGCGCTTCAGGTCCAGATCCGCGCCGACGAAGTTGCAGTAGACGATGCAGCGCCGGCGGGCCCGGGTGATGAGCACGTTCAGGCGCCGCTCGCCGCCGTCCCGGTTGAGGGGTCCGAAGTTCATCGGCAGATAGGCGCCGTCGATCTTGCCGTAGCCGATGCTGATCAGGATCACGTCCCGCTCGTCGCCCTGGACGTTCTCCAGGTTCTTGACGAAGAACGGCTCCTCGGGATGGGCGGCGAAGAACTGCTCGTGCGAGGGATCGCGCCGTCGCAGGATGTCGACCTCGTCCTCGATGCGGCGCGCCTGAACATTGCTGAATGCCGCGACGCCCAGGGTGAGTTCGGGGGTCTCGCGCGCGTGCTTCATGACGGTCCGGGCGATGGTCTTCGCCTCGGCCGTGTTGATGCCCCTGCGCTGGTAGCTGGCATCGGGATCGTGGCGGAAGAGGAGGCCGGTCTCGACCTTGCCGGCATCGGGACTCGGGAAGACCACCAGGCGGTTGTCGTAGAACTCGTGGTTCGACACGGTGATCAGCGACTCGTGACGGCTGCGGTAGTGCCAGCGGAGCATCCTCTCCCTGGCTCCCTGGGCGCAGAACATGCCCAGAATGCTCTCCAGGTCGGCGGTCCGGCTCGCTTCCTCTTCCCCGCCGTCGGCCATCCGGTCGAAGAAGCTGGTCGGCGGCAACTGCTTGCTGTCCCCCACGACCACCGCCTGCCTGCCCCGGATGATGGCCCCAAGGGCTTCGACCGGACGGACCTGGCTCGCTTCGTCGAACACCACCAGGTCGAAGTCGACCGACCCGGGCGGAATGTACTTGGCGATCGACAGCGGGCTCATCATAAAGACAGGTTTGATGCTCTGGATCGCCCTCCCCGCCTCCCGCATGAGCCGCCGGACGGCCAGGTGGCGGGTCTTCTTCTGGAACTCTCGCCTGAGGATCCCCAGCTGGCCGCCGCCGTGGTGGCGCGGGAGCTGCTGCCAGTGCCGCTCGGCGATGACCGCCCGATTGCGGTGGAACTGCGCCATGTCCAGCTCGCGGAAGCGGTCGATGAGGCCTCCGTGGGTCGCCCCGTCGAACCGGGCCAGCGCCTCCTGTTCGCGGAAGGCCGCATCCAGCCAGGCAGCGTAGCAGGCGTGGTCGAAAAGAGCCCTGAGCTGGCGGGCCGCGTCCCGGCGTGATGCCGCTGCTCCGGCCACTTCGGGGATGCCCAATTCGGTGGCGCGCTCCTCCAACTGGTTGAAGCGCACCACGTCGTGCATGGATGGAATCCGGTCAAGGACGGCCCGGAGCCAGGCATCCAGGGCACCGTAGGTGCGCTCGTCGAGCGACTCGCCGGGACCAAGTCGGTTCGCCCGCAACGCCACAGCGTCGGACAGCTTGTCAAGCGCCTCCTTCAGCGCCTCCATCGCACGCTCGCAGGCGTCGGCCGCGGCGCGCAGCTCGGCGGGATCCCGGGAACCGGAGGAGGACGGGCGTGACGAACGCCCGCCGGAGCGGCTCTGCAGGCGGTCCAGCAGGTCGTGCACCTCGTCTCCCACGAGCCCGGCGGCCTCGTCGCGGTGAAGCTGCACCAACCAGGCCGCGGCCGCGGCGAAGGCGCGGTGCTTCTGCGCCCGATCGCCCAGGCTCAGCCCGGGGCACAGCCGACCGATCAGGTGGTCCGCCTCCTCGACTTCCCACCGCAGGCGCCCCGCCTCCAGGATGGCGTCCACCAGTTCGATCTGCTCCCGGACGGTGCCCGGTGTCTCCCCGCGGCAGAGTCCCGCGAGCCTCCTGCGCGCGGCGCGAAACGGCCCGGACAGGAAGCGCCACCACTTGTCCCCATAGGAGCGCAAGGCCTGACGCTCCGCCAGCAGGTTCTCGTCCCAGGCCTCGGGGATCAGGACGGCATCGTGGCGCGAGCGCAGTGCGACGAAGGAGCGCGCGGTTGCGGCCACCTCCTCGATGCGTGCGGCATCGGCGATCCAGCCCGGACTGCGATGATCGGCGCCATTGAGCGCCGGAGCGTCCAGGGCCGTGCGCGCGGTGTGGATCATCCTCTCGACATCCGCGGGTCTCAGCTGCCCGAACGTCCGGTCGCGACCGAGCCGCCCGATCAGCTCCTCCGTCTCCCGTTCCAGCCGGCGCAGCGCCGCGGACGCGGCCTCCAGGACGTGGCGCACGGCATGCTCGTCGGTGGGCACGAAGTGCAGCCGCCCGCACGGCCACCATACGTGCCTGCAGGGAACTCCGATCGCGCCCACCAGTTCCTGGAACTCGCGGGCGAGTTCACGCCTGCGGATGAACTCCTCCTCGCTCCACGACACCGAATCCCGGATCGGGAGCCCCGGGCCGTCGACCTCCAGTCCGTCCTCCTTCAGGTGCGCCAGGCGGCCGACCAGGTCGTGCGGGGTCAGCCCGCTCCGACCGACCGGCGAGTTGACCGCCCGGGCGTAGTCGTTCAGGCGATCCCGGGCCTGCTCGAGCAGCACCCCGTCCTCCGTTCCGCGCTCGACCTTCGGCCGGCCCGTCGCCAGCGTCCGCTTCAGCTCGTCCAGCACGGCACGTTTGTTGGTCTTGTGACTGTGCAGCTCCAAGCAGGCGTCGCCCAGGTGGATCGTGTCCAGACGCCGCTTCACGACCTCCAGGGCGGCCATCTTCTCCGCCACGAAAAGGACCGTGCGGCCGCCGGCCAGCGCCTCGCCGATCAGGTTGGTGATGGTCTGCGACTTCCCGGTGCCCGGAGGCCCCTGGATCACCAGGTCGCGGCCCTGGATCGCGTCCAGAACCGCGAGCGTCTGCGAGCTGTCCGCGTCCATCACCGGATGGAGATCCGCCACTCCCTCGGCATCGTCGATGTGCTGGTCCTCACCGATATCTGGCGGCCCCGGCGCGAAGCCCTCGCCGCCGAAGAGCTGCTGCACCAGCGGGTGGTCGGCTGGCCGGCCCCCTTCCGGCCACGTCTCGCCATCCAGGTCCTTGTAGATGAGCAGCTTGCTGAAGGAGAAGAAGTTCAGGTGGATCTCGTCGTGCTCGACCGCCCAGCGCTCCCTGCGCGCGACCGCCTGCTCGACCCGGGAGAGATAGTCCTCCACGTCGAGATCCTCCTCGGCCGGCATCTCCGGCAGGCGGACGCCGAAGTCCTGCTTGAGCTTGACCTCGAGCGAGAGGTTCGCCTCGATGTCGTCCCCGGTCCATCTCAGCTTGAAGCTCTCCCGCACGCTGGATCTGTCGAGCCGCACAGGGATCAGGATCAACGGCGCACGGCGCTCGGTGCTGCTGCTCCCGGACTCGTACCAGCGGAGCATCCCGAGGGCGAGGTAGAGGATGTTGACCCCCTGTTCCTCGATCGAGAGGCGGGCCTGCCGGAAGGTCGCGCGCAGGCGCAGATTGAGCCCGGCGCGGGGAAGCGCGGTCTGGAGCTTGTTGTCGGTGTGGCGCGCGGCGGCTTCGCCGGGGTCTTCGTCGGGCTCGCCGAGCATGGCCAGGAGCTCGGCCGGGATGTCGTCGAGGTCGTCCGCGGCCGGTTCTCCCGCGGCTGCAGGCGCGGTCTCCTCGGAGGCCGGAAGGAAGTACATGACCCGCGGGCTTCGGGACGAGGACCCGTTGGGCGCGGGACCGCCCACGAGAATCCTGAAGAGCTCGCGCGAACGCTCATCCACAGCCTCGATGCCGCGTCGTTTCGAGGGACGGAAGTTGAGCAGCGGGTTCCTCAGCGAGAGATCGAGGACATCGCGGCGGGACTTCTCGAGCTCCTGACGGATGGAGGAGAGGTCGGTCATGGGCGGGGAGCTCACTGCCTACGAGAGCGCCAGGAACGCCGCCACCTGGTCGGCTCCGAAAGCAAGAATCTGGGTTAGGCTGGATCGCAGGATCTCTTCAAACACGTCCGATAGCCCAGCGACGAGATGCGGGGACAGGTTTTCGTCGAAGAGGAGTTTCACCCGCCCGGAAGCGAAACGAGCCTTCGTTCCCGCTCCGCCGCGAACGTCAGCGCCGCGCGGATGTCTTCGCGCTCGAGGTCCGGGAAGTCCTCCAGGATTTCCCCTTCCGTCATCCCGGACGGCAAGTACTCAAGGACGTCGTACACCGTGATCCTGAGCCCGCGAATGCAGGGCTTCCCGCCCCTCTTTTCCGGCTCGAGGGTGATGCGATCCAGATGGTTCATTCTCTACGATACCCGCAGGCCGAAACGGAGGTCAATCTCCCCGCTGGCGGGTTCCCGTACCTACATTCGGCCACGGATCGCCCTCTTCCCTGCCAAGCGGCCGCGGGCTCACCGGTCGGCGGCGCGCCGTGCCCGCCCGCCCCCTACGCCGCCTGCTCGCCGGCGCCGGCCTCCCGCAGCGCATCCGCCATGATCCCGCACGCCGACCCGATCACCCCGATCCCGGCGAACATCGCCACCGTGGCCAGAACCCTCCCGCCGGCCGTCACGGGCTGGATGTCGCCGTAGCCCACCGTCGTCAGCGTGACCACCGCCCACCACAGGCCGTCGTACACCGAGCTGAAGACCTCCGGCTGCACCTCGTGCTCGAGGTGGTACATGCCGAACCCGGCCGTGAACACGACGATTGACGTGCCCGCGAACAGCGCTCCGGCCTCGTCCAGCGCGTGCCGGAACGCCCTCGCGAGCTTGCGCACGGCGTGGGTGTGGGTGGCCAGCTTCGCCGTCGAGACGAAGATGCGAAACAGGCGAAAGGCACGAAGCGCCTTCAGATCGAATCCCGTGAACGCCCACAGCGGCAGGACGGCCAGGAAGTCCACGATGCCCATGAAGCTGAACGCGTACTTCTTCCAGTCCTCCGCCCGCCGGATGCGCACGCACCACTCGACCGTGTAGATCGACCAGACGCCCACACCGGCCCAGAAGAAGAACGTCCCCGCACCGGCCATGGCGTCCGCCGTCTCCGCAATCTGGAGCACCAGATCCACGAGAATGACGGCGATCACCGCAAGCTCGGCTCGTTCCGAGAATGGAGAGGTCTGTCGCATGGGGGTCTCCCGGGGGTGGGGGATGGGGGGTCGCAGGGTCGCGTGGAGGTTGCGGGTGGGGCAGCGGGGGGTGCAAGGGAGCGAGGGCGCAGGGAGGGGCCCAGCGCCCCGCGGCCCTTGAACTCCGCCGTGAATCGTCGTCCCTTCCCTGGCCCCTTCCCGGCGCCTCCCGTTTCAAGTGGCCCCCATGACCCACATCGACAACCGTCACCGCATCGCGGCCCTGCGCGGTCTCCTCCTCGGGCTGGGCTGCCTCTCCGCCGCGCCACCCTCAATCGCAGCCCAGGCACCCAACGGTAACAGCCGGATCTCGCTCACCCTCGGCATCGCCGCCGTCCTCCCGGCCGACGTCCGCTTCGTCGACGGTGACGACGCGGGTGAAGCGGCTCTCTACGGTGCCGACCAGTTCGACGCGGGTACGGTCGGGGTCGGACTGGAATACGGCCTCGCGGCGGGCTACCGGTTCGGGGCGTTTCGCGCTCAGGTGGATCTGGGAATCACGGGCCGATTCACGTACGAAGGGCATTCGAACTATGCGCCGGGCGGTCCGGTCCAGCCGACCGAGGCACGCGTGAAGGCCCGCCGACTGCTGCTATCGGGGTTCTACGAGTTCGGGGCGCTCGGCGCGGTGCGGTCCTGGGTGGGCGCGGGACTGGGCGCGAACCGTTACCACCTCACCGACTACATCCAGCGGTTCCCCAACCCCGTCGATCCCTCCGGCCACCTCCGCGGGGGCCCCAACGGCGAGGTGCCCTATACGGCTCTTCCCTCGAGCACGGGCCACAGTTTCGCGTGGGCGCTCGCTGCCGGCCTGACCGTCCCCTTGGGCGGCGACGCGCTGCTGGACTTCGGATACCGTTACACGGACGCCGGACGAATCGGCACTGCCATCGGCGACATCGAGGTGGTCCGCTACAATGAGGACGGCAGCCGCCGACGCCTGCCGCTCACCATCAACCCGACCATCGCCGACCTCCGCTTTCACTCCCTCACCGCGACACTTCGGTGGTTTCCCTAGCCAAGGACCGAAACCGGGTGCGGAGGTCCTGCGCGAGGTCGTAGAGACGCGGGTGGCGGACGGGAGCACCTCCGCCGGATACACTCCATTCGCCGCCCTCTCCATCGGGCACGACCACACGAATTGGCGGCGCTCGCCCATCTCCCTCCCAGGCGTGCACGCCCTCTCGCTCCAGCGTGCGTGCCGTCCAGTAGCGGGCCAATCCGTCCCCGACGAGCTCCACCTCGCCCACGAAATGCCGGTGCACGTGGAATGCGCCTCGTGCACGATCGAAGTCGACTCCTTCACTGGCGAAGGCCGCCTCGAATGCGCCGCTGAGCACGAGGTCCTCCGGCGCTCCGGTTGCCAGCGGACCGCCGTTCGGAAAGAGCCACACGCGATCGGCCGCCCGGAGCGCGAGTTCGAGATCGTGCGTGGACAGCAGTACGGCACGGCTGGTTTCGCGTACGACACGGCGGAGAAGGCGCATCGCGTCGACCCTGCGTGGGAGGTCCAGGAACGCAGTGATTTCGTCCAGGACCATCAGCCGCGGCTCCTGCGCGAGGGCGCGAGCCATCATGACCCGCTGCCGCTCTCCATCGCTCAGGTCGCTCACATATCGATGCGCCAGGTCCTGCGCCCCGACCCGCTCGATGCACTCCCGGATGACCTCGTGGTCATGATCGGTAAGCTTGCCGGACCAGTTGATGTGCGGGTAGCGGCCGAGCCCGACGAGGGCATATGCGGTGAGGAGGCCCGCCTCCACTCTCTCGGTGAGCACGACGCTGAGTCGCCTGGCCCGCTCGCGCGCCGGCATCGAGTGGACGTCGTCGCCGTCCACGAGCACCCGGCCGCCCAGAGGAGGCTGCATCCCGGCGACCGTCCGCATCAGGGTGGACTTGCCGGCTCCGTTGGGCCCAAGCAGACACACCAGCTCTCCTTCGCGCAGTTCGAGCGAGATGTCGGAAGCGAGGACGGTCTCGTTGCGTCTGCTCCGGTAGCCGATGGACAGTCGTTCGAGCGTGAGCATTCCGGCGTCCTAGACGGCCATGCTGCGCATCTGCCGATTGCGCAGGACGACGCCGATGACGACTGGCGCTCCGATCAGCGCGTTCACGGCGTTCAGGTGAAGGACATGGCGCTCCCAGGGGAGGTGCACGACCAGGTCGGCGGAAAGGCCCAGCAGCGAACCCATGAGCATGGCGGCGGGCATCAGGATGCGGTGGTCCGAGGTGTTCAACAGGCCGCGCGCCATGTGCGGAACGATCATCCCGGCGAAGAGCACGGGTCCGCAGTACGCCGTGACCGGGGCCGCGAGGATCACCGCCCCGGCGAGCGCCGACAGCCGCGCCCGCTCCACCGACAGGCCCAGAGTGCCCGCGTACCGCTCGCCGAGCAGGAGCGCGTTGAGCGGCTTCACCATCAGGAGTGCTCCCACGAGCCCGACCGTTACCAGCGGCAGCAGCACGGGAAAGTGGTCCCAGTACACGCCCGCGAAACTCCCGTCGTTCCATGAGGCGAAAACGCGCCCCTGGGTCTCGGTTGTGAAGTGAAGGACCACGCTGACCATCCCCTGAGCGAGGAAGCCCAGCATGAGCCCGAGCACCAGGAGCGTGATCGTGCTCACTCGCCGGGCGACGGACGCGATGATCGCCATGACTCCGCCCGCTCCGATGAAGGCCCCGACGACGATCCCGAGCTCACTGACGAAAGCCAGCCGGGAGAGCAACCCGGAGCCGACCACGGCCCCGGTGGCCACGACGAGGGCCACGCCGAGTTGCGCGCCGGCGGTAAGGCCGAGTGCCCACGGCCCGGCAAGGGGGTTCCGGAAAAGCGTCTGGAGCTGGAGTCCAGCCGCGCCGAGAGCCGCTCCGCCGACGAGCGCCGTGATGGCCCGGGGGATTCGGAGTTCGAAGAGGATGGTCCGCCAGGCGGCCACGTCGACCTCGGCTCCGACGAGGTAACGCACCACCTGATCCGGTGGAATGCGGACCGAGCCGATCATCAGCTCGAGTACGAACACGCCCGCGACGCCCCCCACCAGGAGGAGAAAGGCCAGCGGACGGAGCGTCGTCCGAAGGTCCGCGCCCGAGAGTCCCGTTGGCGCAGGCGCTTCGGCCGACCGGTTCACCGTGCCCGTTCCAGAGGCGCGAGCCACTCGAAGCGGTGGCCCGGGAGCCGGGTGGGATGGAGGAGCGCGATGAGGTCCGCGAGGACCGAGGTCGGATCGACCTGCGCGCCTTCGTACCAGTCATCGCCTCCCTGTTCGGGGCGGACGCGGACGCGGTGATGATACACCCCGCCTTCGCGGTAGGCCGGGATCTGTTCGAGGTATGCCCGGGAGGGCCATCGCTCGTCCGTACGATCCCACGTGATCCAGTACTGCGCCCGACTCGCCGCGATCAGGAACTCCTCGTCCGTCATCGGGACGCCTTCGCTGAAGCCTCCTTCCCCGTCCGACACCCCCGCGGAGGCGTCGACGAAGACGTTCTCCGCACCGGCGTCGATCAGGAGTTCGGACTCCAGCGAGTTCCTGTGGACCATCCAGCGGTCCCCGCTGCGGAAAGCCCAGATCGCCGGCACAGGAGAGACATCGGCGACCCGCGCAACGAGCGAGTCCCGTCGAGCACGCATCTCACGAAAGAGCCGATCCGCCTCCGCCTCCGCGCCGAGGAAGAGACCGAGATACCGGATCCACTCGGCCCGCCCGAGGTAGCTCCGCTCGGCCCACGCGAACATCGGCGCGACGGCAACCCCGACATCGCGAAGCCGCTCGTACTGCCGGGCGTGATCGAGGCTCGCGACCCGAAAGAACGCCGCTTCGATCCCCTCGGTCAGGAGGAACTCCGTATTCGTGGTCCGATGCAGCGCGCTGCCGACCGCGCCGAGCTCGCCGCTCTCGACCAGCCGATGGAGGTCGAGGTCGTAGATCCCGGTGCCGCCGATTCCCCGAAGCCGGTCGAGCCGACCCAGGAGCTTCACCCGGAGCGCGTCCGCATCCCGGTTGACGGTGACGCTCCCGACCGGCACCTCGAAGCGCGGAGCCGACTCGAGTTCCGGCGGCAGACGGGGACGGGTGTTGCGCGCGACGAGCACCATGCGGTCGACGTCGTCCGCCCACAGGCGCGCGGAGCCCTCCTCCAGCGCCGACGGGTCGGGCGAAGCGTGCACGACCCGGTAGCCGGGACCGGCCGACACCGTGAATCCGGTCGCGAACTCGATGTCGGGCACGGCCGGGACGGGGAGCCCCTCGGTGAACGCTCCGTCCACCGAGGAGCCACCCGCGCCGTCGCCGGCACCGCAGCCGAGGGCTATCGCCGTGGACAGGACGGCGGCGGCCCGGATCATCAGCGAAGCGCGCCAGTGCCCCACGATGCGCTCAGTTCGAACGACCTGGGCGCGGCGGGGAGGCCCACCGCCCTGCCCTCGCCGCCGGACAGATAGTAACGCTTGTCCGTGAGGTTCCGACCGTTCAATTGCACGCGAACGCCGCTGGCCAGCGTGTAGCCCGCCATCGCCTCGAAGCGGTGATAGCCCCGCAGCATCCGGGTGTCGGGGTAACTGGTGAATGCCTTCCACTCCGACTGAAAGAAGACACCCGCGCCGGCGAAAAAGCCGTTCTGGAGCCCCCCGCGGAGCCAGAGGCTTCCGTGGTGGCGCGGCGCGCCTCCGAGGCCGTGTCCGGTCTCGTAGACATCGTCCTCGACGACGGCGCCGTCCGTGAAGCCGTATGACGCGATCGCGCTGAGCGATCCCGTGACTCGGCCCAGGAGATCCACCTCGAAGCCGCGGCTTCGCTGGACACCGCTCTGTACCCGGTAGAAGCCACCCTCGGGAGGGTAGAAGAAGCTGATCATCCCGGTGCGCCGCAGGCGGTAGACGGCAATCGTAGTGGACAGGCGGCGATCGAGGAGATCCGCTTTCAACCCGAACTCGAACTGGCGGCCGAAGTTCGGATCGAAGGCGTTTCCATCGCGGTCGACCGAGAGCGTGGGCGCGAACGCTTCGCTCATCGATCCGTATATCGAAACATCGGGTGTCACGCGGCGGACGAGTCCCACCGATGTGGTGAGCTCCTCGTCGGAGAACTCCTCCTCCGTTCCATCGTCGCGATCGACCGTAAGCTGATCGAAGGTAGTGTACCGCAGCCCGAGCTGAAGAACCAACGCGTCACCGAGGGCGATCTGGTCCTGTGCGTAGAGGCCGAGCATGTCGACCGACTGGTCCTCGACGGCGAAAGGTGTCGGCGCGGCGGCGCCGGTGTAGCGCGGGTCGAAGATGTCTATGGGATCCACCGGCCCTCGAAGCCGGTCTTCGAGCCGAGTAGTGTTGTATCCGTCGAGTCCGACTGCGAGCCGATGTGAGGTTGGTCCGAGCTGGAGCGCACCGATCAGGCCGGCGTCCCAGAAGAACGTCTCGAGTTCCTGCTGGCGGAAATCGGTGCGGCGGCCCAGCGTTCGACCGTCGCCGCCGAGCGAGCGGAGATCGACCCGATTCGCGTTCCGCTCGTTCTTCGACCAACTGGTCAGGATGCGGGTACTCCAACTCCCGCCGATCCCCTGCTCCAGCCTCGCCAGGACGGCGCTACGTGCACGGTCCGCCGGCACGTCGGGCTCTCCGAGGAACCGGTTGATCGGCTGCTCGTCCAGGCTCGCAAGCGTGGGCGCGGGGGCGAAGAGCCCCTCGTCCAGGAGTCCCTCCTCCCTCTTGAACTCGCTCTCCACGGTCAGCGTCGTCGCGGCGCCGGCTTGCCAGGTGATCACCGGCGAGATGAAGCGCGTGCGCCAGAAGACCTCGTCCCGGTAGCTGTCCCGGTTCTCGAGGTGGGCGTTGACCCGGTAGAGAACGGGCCCGAAGAGACGGCCCGTAGTGTCGATGCGCCCATCGACCCGTCCAAAGCTCCCGCCTGCAACCCGGACTTCCGTTCCCGCCGCCCCGAGCGGCTGCTTGGTCCGGAGGTTGATCACGCCGCCCGGATCGAGCTGGCCGTAGAGGATGGTTGCCGGTCCCTTCAAGACCTCGACCCGATCGGTATTCGCGTCGAGGAGCTCGCCGAACTTCGACACCTGTACTCCGTTGCGGCGGAAGTTGCCGTTGCTGTTCGAGTAGAACCCGCGCGCAGCGAAGGTAGCGTATTCCCCGTTGATCGAGCTCGCCTGGATGAGCCCGCTCACATTCTTGATGACGTCGTCGAGGGAGACTGCGGCTTGCTGTTCAATGACGGCCGCGGGCACGAGGCTGATCGCCTGAGGCGTCGCGAGGATCTCGGTTTCGGCCTTGGTGGCCACGCTGGAACGGGCCGCGCTCACGGTCAGTCCGTCCACCCCGAGCGGATCGACATCGAGTTGGATCTCGATTTCCGCGACACCGGCGCCGACGGTGATGGGCATCGTGGACGAGTCGTATCCGAGAGCCGAAACCACCAGGGTCTGCGCTCCCGCCGGAACACCGTAGATCGTGAAGCGCCCGTCGGCATCCGTCGACGCTCCCTGGTTCGTTGGCTCGACCCGCACGCTCGCCGCCAGTATCGGTGCGCCGGAGTCGGCGGCCCGCACGGTTCCACGGACGGTCGCCTCCTGATGCAGGGAGCCGTTCGTGACCGCGACAGGCGGCGAGCCAGCGCGGAGTGCTGCCGGAACGCCGGCGAGGATCATCACGAGGAGGAGGAAGAGGAAGGAAATGCGTCTGGATATCGTCATTGGCTGGATTTCCTGGAAAAGAGGGGCCGCGACGGCCGTGACCGACCGACCGCCGCAGAGCCGGGAGAGTGTCACCGCCCGGACACGGCATGCCGGGTGGCGGCACCGATGTCTCCTGCCGGCTGCGCCGTCAGCGGCGCAACCGTGGATAAGCCTTCGGCCGACGCCGCGGTCGGCCAGGGGACTTCTCGCTACATGGAGACGGCGAGGGGGGGAGCGCGGCTTCGGTGGGGAGAGAAATGGAGGACCGCGGGGACCGGCCGATGTCCGGCGATCGCGGGAGCCTGATGCACGTCCGAGCCGGTGAGATCCGGCGTATGCGGTCCGGTCGTGTGGCCGGGCTTCTTCCCGAACTGGCAAACCGCACAATCCGCAGCCGACTCGGTCGCGTGCGAGTCCGAGCCCGCGTGCGAGTGCGAGGTCTCCGCGACGGAGACGACGAGGAATGAGAGGGCGACGGTGATTGCGGCGAGCGCATGCACGCGCCTCCGGATCCGTCCACGATCAACCCGTTGGGCCATCGGCTCTCCCCTTCCCTTTCCCCTTCGCGGACCAGCGCGAAGTCCCGATCCGGGACCAAGCACTACGCCGTGCCTTGGCTGAAATGATAACGGGTTCTCGTTTTCAGTAAAGGAGGTGGCGCTCGGATCGCGCTGTCCGGCCTCGGACGCGGTCAGCCCGAAACCCTGACGTAACGGCGGAAGCATTTGGGACGTTATCTTGTGTTGTCACTTAAGCTTATGAGATTGACAGGTCCTTTTCCCGCTGTTTGACTCCCGCCGAGTCGAGAACTTCAGCCGCGCGGTCTCGGGCGGGCTTCCAGAGCCTTCCGAAGCTGTCCCTCGTCGGCTCGCTGATAGCACTGAAGCACCGTCT
>JAJEBS010000332.1 GCA_022822425.1 Gemmatimonadota bacterium
GCCCAGGTTGGTGTGGAGCACCACGCCGGTGGCGTTGATCACCGGGCGGAGCGACGGGATGCCGTCGAGGGCAAGTGCCTGCTCGACCTCGCCGGCGAGGTCGGCGATGTCCGGCGGCGCGTGGCCGGCTTCGCGCGCGAGATTCTCTCTGGCATGATCCAGCGCGGAGCGCAGATGGTGCACGATGCGCCGCCGGGGATGCTCGGCGAGGAGCGTTGCGAAGGCGGTGGAGGCCAGCACCCGGTCGACGCTCGGCAGATGGCGGCGCGGATCGGTCATCGTACCGTGCCGGACCGGGCGTCACGGGAGGACCGCTTCCGCGCCGGCGGCATCCGGACCCTCCTGCCGCGCCGGAGAAAGTCCTCGGCCGGGAGGATCGTGACCGTGTCGCGGCGCAACGAATCGCCGGGTGGCGCCGGCACCGTGTCGCGGCGCACGGAGTCGGTGGCCGGCGAGGGGATCGTGTCCCTGCGGCCGGAGTCGGCCGGAGGCGGCGGAATGGTGTCGCGAGCGGTCGAGTCCGCCGGGATGGTATCCGTGGCAACGCTGTCCGCCTCGGTGCGGGTCGTGTCTTCGGGGGGCGGTGGCGGGGCGGGACGGGTAAAGCCGACGGTTCCTCCGCCTTCCCCCACGCCGTTGATGTTGGTGATGTTCGATATCTCGACCTCGTAGGGCACCTCGGGGACCAGCACTCCGTCCAGGATGACGACGAATGTCTGCTGGGCCGTGGGCGGTTCCTGCTCCGCCGCCCCGGCTTGTGCCGTGTCCGGGGCCGCCGGAGCCGGCGGCGGGTCGGGTTCCGTCTCGGCCGGCTGGGGCGCTTCCCCGGGATCGACTGCGACCGTCGTATCCCCCGCGGCAGCCTCCGCCCGGGCCACCGAATCCGCCTGCGCCTGCGCCACGCTGTCCCGGACCGCTTGTTCCCGCGCAAGGCTGTCGGCCAGCGCGCTCCGATAGGCTTCCGCTTCGTGCGGATGGAGGACGGCCAGCGACCGGGGCGCGTCGACGCTGTCGGAGGTGACCACGACGCGCACGTCGTCCAGGGGGAGATCCGGATCGAGGTAGTCGTCGAGGGAGACGCCGAGGCTGATGGAATCCTCGACCGTGACCCGCGCGATCCGCGCCGAAGTGGTGTCCCGGGCCAGCAGTGCGACTTCGAGCACGATCGTGGTGTCGGCCGCTTCCCCACCGCCGTCCAATGGGGCCGGACGCGTTCCCTGGGGCTCGGTGAAGTCCGGCTGGGCGTTGCGGTTGCGGTCGAGGTAGGCGCTGACCACATAGTCGCCCGGCGGCAGGTAGCGCAGGGCGAAGATCCCCGCACTGTCGGTGACGGCGGTGTGCACCACGCCGCTTTCGGCGACCGACGCGTCCACCCGCGCGTTGCCGAGGGGATCGCCTGTGAGTCGGTCGATGACCGAGCCGGCGACCACGTTGGGGGTGAACTCCGGCCCGGTCGAGAAAAACAGCTCGAAGGGTTCCTGAAGGGCATTGCCGAACATGTCCTGAATGACCGGCAGCACCGTCACGCGGTAGATGTGCCCGGCCTCGAATCCACCCAGCGCGCGCACCGTGAGTCCCTCGCGGCCGTGCGACACGCGCACCTCACCCGAAGCCGGCGACACCACCACCGACTGGTCCAGGGTGCCCGCGCTGGGCCGCTCGCTGATCCGCTCGCTGAAGCGGAGCGTCACCGGAGAACGAAAGGGTTCCACGGTGGAGAAGGTATCCGGCTCGCTCAGGATCACGATCGGGGGAAGCCGGTCGGGCGGGCCTCCGGGAGGCGTGGCCTCGCGCGCGCACCCCACCATCAGCGCGCCGAGCAGCGCGCCGCCGACCGCCCACCTGCTGCGGATCGCGGGGATCACCGGTCCGCCAGCGCCGCCAGCTTCTCCTGCAACTTGTCGTGCTGTTCGCGGAAACTGGCCAGCTTTTCGCGCTCGCGGGCCACAACCCGTTCGGGAGCGCGCTCGAGAAAGTTCCGGTTGGCCAGCTTGCGCCGAGCCCCGTTCATCTGCCCGCCCAGGCGGGTTACCTCCTTTCGCAGGCGCTGCCGTTCGCGCTCCAGGTCGATTACGCCCTCGAGCGGAATGAAGACCTCGGCGCCGTTCTGCAGGATCGCATGCGCGCCCACGCCGTGAGGCCGCCCGTCGAGCGTCACCGACTCCACGCGCGCGAGTCGCGTGATCGGCTCTTCCCCGGCGGCCAGCGTCTCCGCGAACGCGGACGGTACCGCTGTCAGGACGATCGTAACCCGCTGGCCCTCCCGGACCCCGTATTCCTTGCGCAGGTGTCGAACCCCGGTGATGAGCTCCTGCAGAGCCTTCATCTCCCCTTCCACGCCGGGAGCCTCCCACTGCGGCTGCGCTTCCGGCCACGGCGCCACCATCAGCGAGGGAGGACGTTCGGCGCCCTCGGGAAGCCGCAACCGTTCCCACAGCGCCTCGGTGACGAACGGCACTACGGGATGAAGCAGCCTCAGGATGGTGTCGAAGGCGCGGGCCAGAGTCGCCCGCGCGGCCACCCGGCTCCCCTCTCCCGCATCGCCGCGAAGGCGGGGCTTTATCATCTCCAGGTACCAGTCGGCGAACTCGCCCCAGAAGAGCTGGCGCAGCCGCTCCGCAGCCTCGTGCAGCCGGAACGCTTCGAGCGCCTCGGTCACCTCCCGACAGGAAACCGACAATCGGGACAGCATCCAGCGGTCGGCCAGCTCCAGGTCCTCATCCACATCTTCAGGATGCGGCGTCGGCTCGTCGCCGAGATTGGCCAGCGTGAAGCGGCCCGCGTTCCAGAGCTTGTTGGCGAAGTTGCGCCCGGGGGCGAACGATGCCTCCAGGTCGGTGTGATCCAGCCGGATATCCGCGCCCACCCCGCACTCAGCCACCATCGTATAGCGCAGCGCATCGGCGCCGAAGCGCCTGACCACCTCGAGCGGATCGATCCCGTTGCCGCGGGACTTGGACATCTTGTGCCCGGTGATGTCGCGCACGGTGCCGTGCAGGTACACCTGGGTGAAGGGCGTCTCCCCCATCACTTCGAACCCGGACATGATCATCCGGGCGACCCAGAAGAAGAGGATCTCCGGGGCGGTGGAAAGCACATGGCCGGGGTAGAAGACATCGAGGTCCTCGGATTCGTCGGGCCACCCGAACACCGAGAACGGCCAGAGCCAGGACGAAAACCAGGTATCCAGCACGTCGGGGTCCTGCTCGAGGGCCCGGGAGCCGCAGGTCGGGCACACGTCCGGGTCCTCCAGGGCAGCGAAGACGTTGCCGCACTCGCAGTACCAGACGGGGATGCGGTGCCCCCACCACAACTGCCGCGAGACGCACCAGTCGCGGATGTTCTCCATCCACTTCTCATAGTCGTTGCGGCGTCGCTCCGGGACGAAAGTCACGACGCCGTCGCGCGAAGCCTGCAGCGCCGGCCGGGCGAGCGGCTCCATGCGCACGAACCACTGCTTGCTCAACCGGGGTTCGACCACCGTGTCGCAGCGATAGCAGCGCGGCACGGTGTGCGCGTGCGGCTTCGAGCCCGCCACCAGTCCCGCCGCCGCCAGCGCCTTCAGCACCGCGCGCCGTCCATCCTCGCGGCTCATCCCGCGGAAGGCCGGAGGGACGTTCTCGTTGAGGTGCGCGTCCCGGGTGAGGATGTTGAGCAACGGAGCGCCGGAGCGGCGCGAGATCTCGAAATCGTTGATATCGTGCGCAGGCGTGACCTTGACCATCCCGGTGCCGAATTCGCGATCCACAAAGTCGTCGCCGACGATGGGGATGCGACGCCCGGCCAGCGGGAGCACGGCGTGGGCGCCGATCAGTCCGGCGTATCGTTCGTCCGCCGGGTTCACTGCTACGGCGGTGTCGCCCAGCATGGTCTCGGGGCGGGTCGTGGAAACCGTCAGGTACCAGGAGCCGTCGTCCGCCCGGTCCAGGGCACCGCCCTGCTCGCGTGCCTCGGCGGCGCGGCCCCAGGCCGCCTCCTCGAGAGGATAGCGCAGGTCGTGGAGCGTGCCCTCGACTTCATGCCCCTCGGCTTCCTCGTTGGAAAGCGCGGTCAGGCAGCGGGGACACCAGTTGACGATGTACTCGCCGCGATATACCAGGCCTTTCTCGAAGAGACGCACGAACACGGTGCGCACGGCTTTGCTCAACGCCGGTTCCAGGGTGAAGCGCGTACGCTCCCAGTCGCACGAACAGCCGATCGCGCGCAACTGCTCGAGGATCAGGCCGCCCGTCCTGTCGATCCATTCCCAGGTGCGCGCGATGAAAGCTTCACGACCGAGGTCGTGGCGGGTCTTGCCCTCGGCGGCAAGCTGGCGCTCGACGACGTTCTGGGTCGCGATGCCGGCGTGGTCGGTGCCGGGGACCCAGAGGGCCGCCCTTCCCTGCATGCGGCGCCATCGCACCAGTACATCCTGGATAGTGTTGTTGAGCCCGTGCCCCATGTGCAGGACTGCGGTCACATTGGGGGGCGGGATGACGACCACGAAGGGTTCGGTACCCTGCTCGCGGGCCCGCTCGGCGGTCATGCGGAAGTACCCGCCGTCGAGCCAGCGGCGGTAGATGCGGGGCTCGATCGTGCCGGGATCGAGACGAGGAGGAAGGTTCAGGTCGGTCATGTCCCGGGAGGGCGGCGCACCGAATCCCTGCGCGTCGCCGCGCGCTCGGCGTCCATGCGTTCACGGATCGCCCGCGCGCGATCCTTCCAGGACTGCTCCACCGCGGCTGCGACGGCGCCCCGCTCGAGCTCCATCCATTCCCAGTCGCGTTCCCTCAACTCGTTGATGCGCGAGGGGTTGGGGCCGAATTGGAAGGGGAGCGGGAGGGTAATGTCGCCCAGGTGGATCTTGCCCGGCGAGAATCCCCAGCGACCGCCGTCCGCGTCCGTGTAGGTCCAGTCCATCGCGGCGACCCGTGCGGCTTCGACGGTCGTGATCGAGTCGATCCAGAGCTCGAGGACCGCGGCCATCTCGAAACGGGCGCGCTCCTCCAGCGTGAGGTCGAGCAACTCCGGGTCGATGGGGCGCCAGACCTCCGGGTTGTTCATGAATGGCCGCAACCTCTGCGCGGCGGTGCGCGGGTCGCCTGCCGGAGCCTCGACGTCGGCCACGACGACGCCCGGGTTCGCGTCCTCCGGCAGTGCCGTTTCCTCGCGCGCCGGGGGTTCCTCGGGCTCGGGCTCGGGCTCCGGAGCGGGCGCAGGGTCTGTCTCGTCGAGTTCGAGCAACTGCACGACCCGCATGCCGTCCTGGCTGGCCGGTACGAAGACCGGCAGCGGGGCGACAGGGGGCGCGTCCCCGGGTGTCAGGTGCGGATAGACCAGAATCACGATCGCATGCGTCGCCACGGAGATGGCTGCCGCGACCCAGCGCACCCACCGGGGAGCCCCGGAGGAGGCGATGGAGCGGGCCGCGGGCGCATCCCCCATCAGCTCGAATCGACCTCCTCTACCGCCACCGGACTGGCCACGGTCCCCACGCCCGGGATCTCGACTTCGACCCGGTCGCCCGGCGCGAGCGGCCCGATGCCGTCGGGCGTGCCGGTCGCGATCAGGTCGCCCGGCTCGAGGGTCATGACCGCGGTGATGAAGCGGACCAGCTCCGGGATCGGAAACACCATCGTGTCCACATGGGCTTGCTGGCGCACGCGCCCGTTGACGCGCGTAATCACTTCGAGCTGGCCGACATCCACGTCGGCTACCGGGACCGGTTCGCCCACGGGGCAGAAGGTGTCGAAGCTCTTGGCACGCGTCCACTGTCCGTCCCTGCGCTGCAGGTCGCGCGCGGTCACGTCGTTCAGCGGCACGATGGCATCGATCACGTCCCATGCCTCTTCGCGCGCGATCCGGCGGGCGCGCTTCCCCACCACCAGCCCGATCTCTCCCTCGAAGTCCACCCGCCCGACCCACGAAGGCATCCGGATGGTCTCGCCGGGAGCCAGCAGGGCGGAGATCGGCTTCAGGAAGATGATCGGCTCAGGGGGAACGTCGGTACCCAGCTCCTGTGCGTGGAGCGCGTAGTTCTTTCCTACGCAGACGATCTTTGTCGGAGTACGCTTCAGGCTCATGTGGACGCGCCCGTGCTTTCAGTGGCTGAGGTGAACAGGGGTCGGGACAACGGGACCGGCCCGGGGCAGTGCCCCGCGCGCGGTTGGGCTTTCTAACCGCCCGATGGCAGGCGGTTCCTCCCGCGAGTGTGCAGGAGCGTGCCGATCAATGCCCCCAGTCCGGCGATGGCGAGGAAGCCGCCGATCACGGCCCACCAGAAGCCCAGGTCGGCGTGTCCGCCGGCCCAGCCATCCGCCGAATGGCCGAAGGCCAGGAAGGTTATGACCGCGTAGAAGGCTGCGACGAGAATGCCGGCGATCCGTTTCATGGAATCAGAGCCCGATTCGGGTGCCGCGCAGAGGCAGGACCCCTGTCGCGTGAAGGGAAGACCGCGAACGCTGGTAATGTACCCCGTTGATCGCGGGGGACAAGCTGCCGGCGGCGTCCCGGTTCCTGCCTATCCCGCCTGCCGCGCGGCCCGCGGTTCGGCGGCGGGCTCGTAAAATGCACGCAGCTCCTCCTCGACGCGTCGCCAGGGCCCGTGGGCGAGCGGCGCGGGGGGGAGGGACTTGAGCAGGTAGCGGCCATATCGGTACTTGACGATTCGGGAGTCCAGAAGCACCACGGCGCCCCGGTCCCGGCGCGAGCGCACCAGACGACCGAATCCCTGGCGCAGACGAAGCGCCGCCTGAGGCAGCATGAGCTCCTGGAACGGATTGCCTCCGGCTGCCTCGATGGCTTCCATGCGTGCTTCGACCACGGGATCCGTGGGGACGCTGAACGGAAGCTTCTGGATGAGGAGCGCCCGCAGGGGGCGGCCGGGCACGTCCACTCCCTCCCAGAAGGAGGAGGTGCCCAGCAGGATCGCGTTGCCCACCTCTACGAAGCGGGCCAGGAGCCGGGACCGGTCTTCCTCGCCGTGCACCAGCAGTGGCCAGGAGCCCGCTCCCTCCGCCCGAAGCGCCTGCGCCACCGCACGCAGGGCCCGATGCGAGGTGAAGAGGGCGAACAGCCCACCCCGGGAGATGTCGGCGAGCGTGGCCACCGCGCGGGCCGTTGCACGATCGAAGGAGCCGCTTCCCGCCGCACCTCGGAAGGATGGCCGGGGCAGGTCCGACGGCACGCAGAGCAGGGTCTGCACACCGAAGTCGAAGGGTGAGTCGATGCGTGCTTCAGCGACGCTCAGGGCGCGCGCATCCCCGGGTTCGCGGGCGAGTCCCAGGCGTGTTCGCAGAAAGCTGAAATCCCGGCGCGTGGTCAGGGTCGCGGAGGTAAGGACGGTGGTGCGAACGCGCTCGAACAACTGTTCCCTGAGCAGTTGGTCCAGCTCGATGGGCGCGGCGGCGAGGTGAAGATTGCGCCGCTTGCCGCGTCGGGCACTTCTCTGCTCCACCCAGCGAACGTATCGCTGTTCCTCTTCCGCCGGATCCAGCACGAGGCGCAGGCTCCGCGACGCATTGGTCAGACGGCGCTCGATGCTGCGCAGGTCGAGGACCCTTCCCTCCAGCGGTTCGCGCCACTCGTCGGTGAGCTCGATGCGGACGGAGAGCTCGGATACTTCGCGCGCCAGCCCTGCGAGTGCGTCCAGCAGCGCACCGAAGCTCTCATGGACGCGTGCCCGGTCGATCGGTTCGGGAAGTTGCTCCGAACCGAGCCTGACGCGCACCCCCCGGGGCAGCGGGGCCATCTCGTCGAGAGTCTGGAAGAAGGTCTCGAATGCCGCGCGCGCCCGCGTGAGCGAGGGCAGCACCCGGTCCTTGAGGCGGCCCAGGAGCGGTTTCGCGGCGGAATTCGCCCCGGGACCCTCCGCCCGCAAACCGTCTTCGGTCGCCGTGGGGAGGCCGGTGAGCTTGCGGCGCACCACGCCCGCCACGCGCTCCAGGCGGGTCAGCGTGGCGGCCAGCCCTTTTCGGCTCAGGCTCGCACCCAGGTGGCTGGTAGCGGCGTCCTCGACGTTGTGCGCTTCGTCAAGGATCAACCGCCGGTATGCAGGCAGCGCCGCGGACTGGGTGAAGTTGTCGGTGGCGATGCGCAGAGAGAGGTCGGAGAAGAGCAGGTGGTGGTTCACCACCAGCACGTCGGCCGACGCCGCAACCCGGCGTGAGCGCTGGTAGAAGCACGACTGGAAGTGCGGGCAGCGGGCGTGCAGGCAGATGTCGGAGTCGGACTGCACTTCCTCCCATACCTCCCGGGACGGGGCAGTCGCCAGGTCGGCGAGCGACCCGTCTTCCGTCGCGGCGATCCAGTCGAGCAGCGCGTTGACCTCGCGGGTGCGGTCGTCCCCGAAGAGGGTGGCCGCGGCTTCCGCCGCCAGATGCGCGCGACGGATGGAAATGTAGTTTCTCCTGCCCTTCATCAGCGCCCAGCGGAAGTCCTCTCCAAGGAGCTCGCGCACGAGGGGAAGATCCTTGGCGACGAGTTGTTCCTGCAGGTTGATGGTGTTGGTTGAGACGATCGTGCGTTCCTTGTTGCGGATCGCCCAGCGGGCGGCCGGCAGCAGATAGGCGACCGACTTTCCGGTGCCGGTGCCGGCCTCCACCAGGGTCACCCCTCCGTGGTTGTATCCTCGCGCCACCTCCGCCAGCATGGCGCGCTGGCCCGGACGATCCTCATACCGCTCGTGCAGGCGCGACAGGGCGCCGCCGGGGGCGGCCACCGCTTCCAGCTCGCCGATGTCCAGGGGTTCGAGCGACGTCGGCCGCGGCGGTTCCACCACCACGTACAGTGCTCGCGCCAGGTTGTCGACGATGGCGCTGCCGACGCCCTGCTCGTAAAGCCGACCGGCCACGAGAAGGTCCGCGTCGGAGGGCTCCAGCACCCCTGAGGGATGGTTGTGCAGCATGATCTCGCCGGTGCGCGCGTCTGCCGCGGCGGCAAGAACGGCGGCCCGATTGCCCCGGGCCACGGTGCGCGGGTCGACGATGACGCGCTCGGGCGTCACCGTGGCGAGAAAGCTGACCTCGCGCCCGCCCGCGCGCGCGATCTGCTCGCGCATCCGGCCCGCCGCCTCCGGAGCGAGGACGAGATCGGGCCGGGGGCGAGACCGCCCGGGGGTCACGAGGCGGAGGTCCGGAGGCTGATCTTCCCTGCCGTCCGCGTCAGGTCTTGCGCTGCTTCTTGCGAGCGGCCGGGAACAGGACGTTGTTCAGAATCAGGCGATAGCCGCCCGAATTGGCGTGCAGAGAGAGATCCGTGGGCGGATCGCCGATCTGGTGTTCCGGGTCTTCCGGGTCGTGCCCGCCGTAGAAGGTCCACGTTCCCTCGCCGCGGCTCCCGTGGATGTACTTGGCCCATCCGCCCTCCTGCGCCAGGATGATGGCGCCCGGCTTGATGCGGTCCAGGCGGAAGGACGTGGTGAGCCCGTAGAAATCGGAGAGCACGTCCTCGTGGCTCTGCGTCAGCATCGACGGCACGGGATCCAGCTTGGCCGAGAACTCGAAGAGGGTGAACGTTCCCAGTTCCTCGCGCCACGGGGTGTTCACCTGATGGCCGTCGATGTCGCTGAAAGCGTTGACCGACGGGGAGAGCTGCACTTCGGCGTCCTGAAATCCCAGCGCCCGGCCCCACTGCATGTGCGCCGAGGCGTCGAGGGCGGGCGGAGTACCGTCGGCGAACGCCGCCGCGATATCAGCTTCCCGGGCTGCCAGGGCCAGGCCGAGCGTCTCCGTTGCCGAGCACATCGCAAAGAGGAAGCCGCCCCCTTCGACGTAATCCAGAATCACGCTCGCAACCGCCTTCTTGAGCGCGGGCACGTGCGGATATCCGAACGCGCTCGCCACCTCCTGGTTGCGGGCCACTTCCTCCTGCAGCCACGGAGCTCCCGCGTACGTGATGAAGAACTTGGAGTACTGGCCCGTGAAGTCCTCGTGGTGGAGGTGGAGCCATTCGTAGTTGTCCAGGTCCCCGTTCAGGACTTCCGGATCCCACACCTTGTCGTAGGTGATGCCCGCATACTCGAGCGCCATCGTTACCGCGTCGTCCCAGGGCGTCGTGTTGGCGGGCGTGTAGATCGCAACACTGGGCGCCTTCTCGAGGATCACCGACTCCATGTTGGAGCGCGCGATCAGCGCGCGCACCGCGGCCACGTCGGCGGCGCTCACCGGCTCGATGCTGACGCCGCGAAACGCCGCTTCCCGACGAACGTCCTGCCTGTCCGGCAAGAGGAAGGAGCCGTCCCGGTAGTTGAGCAGCCACTCCGCCGTCGCGCCCCGCTCGAGGCTCCAGTAGGTCAGACCATAGGCCTTCAGGTGGTCGTCCTGACCCTGGTCCATCGGCACCAGCAGATGCTGGGCCCGCAGGGCTGCCGGAGCCAGCAACAGGGCGGTGACAAGTGCCGTCCGGGCCGTGCTCCGCCCGGCTCGCGACCGGTCGAAAGCGTTCACGATGCGCCTCCTGACGCCCTCAGGCGTTCGAGTTCGCGGCGCGCCAAAGGCACGACCGCGCTGTTGGGACGAGCCAGAATGAGTTCCTCGAGCAGCTCGATGGCTGCCGGCACGCCGGTCGGGGTGCCGGCCCGGTAGCGGGCCAGCTGCAGGATGGCTTCCGGCGTCTCGCTCGACTCCGGAAAGGTAGCGGCCAGAGACTCGCGCAGGCGCGCCGCCTCGCCCTGCCGGTCGATCTCGTCGGCGATGCGGGCGGCCATGGCGAGGAGGGGAGGCTGGTCCTCCGGCGGCAAGGCGTGCACCGCTTCGTTCACCAGCGAGAACGCCGGCCCGGCGCCCTCCCTGTGGCGCACGATGGATACCCTGCCCGCCAGCGCGGCCGCCTGCTCGCCGACCCGGTCCAGGATGCCGATCAGCTGCACGATCACCGTGGCTTCGTTCGCGGGCAGTCCCGCCGCGGCGAGCATCAGGTTGATCCGGGCACTCTCCCGGTTGCCCGCCTCGAGCGCCAGCCACGCACGCTCCTGCGCGCTCTCCGGACCCTGAATCCCCTCCAGCACGAACGCCGCCGTCTCCAGATCGCCGTCCCCGCGGAAGCGTGCCGAAAGCGCCACCGCCAGCGGGTCGGCTTCGGGTGCGTTCGGAAACTCCTCGCGGAACGCTGCGAAGCGGTCCAGCAGCTCGAGCGGAGCGCCGGTCGCGGCCTCCAGGCGAATCACCTCGGCCAGAGCCCGTCGCCGCTCCGGCGAGCGCTCGGGCAGTCCGCGGGCGTACCGCTCCCTGGCCTCCAGCGCGCGGACGGTATCGCCGGCCACCAGCGAGGTGACGGCGATCTGTCGATCCAGCGTGCGCGCTCGCGAACCCCTCGGAGTCTCCCGACGCAGCTGCTGCAGGGTCCACAGCGCAAGCTGATCGGCGTCCTTTTCCTCAGCGAGCCGCAGCAACGCGTTGAGGAAGCTCTCGCGCTCACGCTCGGGAAGATCTCCCCCAATCTCCTCGGCAAGGCGCAGCGCCTCCGGCTGCAGGCGAGCCTCGAGCGCGATCTCGATCGCCGCCCGTCTGCGGGTGTCGGACGCACCTTCCACCGCCAGCTCTCGAACCACCCCGGGTGCCAACGCGGGATGCTCCCCGCCGGTGCGCACCATCCGCCGTAACGCTCCGGGCGCCTGGGCATCCGGTCCGTCGAGCGCGCGCGCCCACTCCAGGAGGGCCTCGCGGGGACGCTCGAGCCGAAGGAGAACGTCTCCCGCTTCCACCGCGAGGACTCCGTCACCGGCGCTGCGCTGTCCCCGCCGAAGCACGGACAGCGCTTCTTCGCCCCCGAACGCCCGCTCGTACACGCGCGCAACCTCGCGATACGAATCCGGCGAGGCCGGGTTCTGCGCGATCCAGGATTCCGCCGCGGAACGGAGTTCGGCAAGGGAATCCACCTCCAGGAGAATCCTCAGCTTGAGATAGCGGGGGCCGGTGGACACGGGATCGACAGCCAGGAACGCGTCGATGGGCTCCAGGACCTGAGACACTCTGTCCTGTGCCCGCAGCACCCGTTCAAGGGCGAAGATGGCTCCGGAAGAAGCGGGCCGCTCCGCCAGCAGCGAGGTAAGGATTTCGACGGAGGCGGCGTAGTCTCCCGCCGACTCGGCACGCGCCGCCTCGCGCAGGAGCCTGGATTCCTCGCTCGAGGACAGTTGGCCATGCGCCGCGCCGGGTACCAGCGCCGCCAGGGCCGACACGAGCGAAAGGGCTCCGGACATGCTCCGGCGGGTGCCGTTGTTCACGACCCGTCTCCCGGAGGCGGGCTGGCCGCAGCCCGGTTGAGACGCTCGAAGTACTCGATCACCAGGCGTCTCTGCGCCGGGGGCAGGCGACCCAGCACATCCGCGGGTGGAAGCTCGAACCGCAGGGCGTTCATGTCCTCATCGGCGAGAGGAGCCACTACGCTTCGCTCGAATTCCCCGGGAACCTCGGATTCCCGCTCCTCCGACTCCTCGTCCCGCTCGAGGCTCCGTCCCGCGTCCAGCAGACGCTGGAAGAGCTGCTCCTGACGTTCAATGGTCTCCGCGCGCAGACGCTCCATGGCAAGTGCCTCGGCAAGGGCGGCCGCCTCCTGCGCGAGTTCGTCAAGGTTCCCGAGCGCCTGCTCCTCCGAGTTGGGCTGTTGCGCCAGATCACCGAGCTCGCCGGCCACTGCCTCCTGACCCTGCGAAAGCTGCTGCATCTGCCTGGCGAGCGCCTGCTCCCCCAGCTGCATCGGCATGAGTTCCTCGGTCTGGATGATCAGCTCACCCTGACGCTGGGCGATGGTCTCGAGCATCTCCTGCATCTCTCCGGCTCCGCCCGAGGCGGCCTCCTGCCCCGACTGCCCGGCGCTCGCGATGGCCTGCAGCGCCACCCGGTTGAGTGCCCGTACGGCTGCCTCGGCGGTTGCGGTCGGGGACGGAGTCGACCCGCGCCGGCTGTCGAGCGCGTCCAGGGTCTCGCTGATGGCCTCCATCGCTTCGCCGATGGCGGTGCTGACTCCGCGATCGACCTGGCCCGAGGCCCGGGAGCCCGCGCTCAGGTTCTCGGCCATGTTGCGGACGCCACGCAGAAGCGAGGCTTCGTCGGCCCGCATGGCCGACTGCTGCTCCGCGTTCGCGCGGCGCATCTGCTCGCGCAACTCGGCCTGCTGGCGGGCCAGGGAAAGGGCATCCTCCGCCGTCTGCTGGAGCGCCTCGCGGACCGCGGCGTCCATGGCCTCCGTCATCTCGGCGCGCGCTTCCGCCAGCGCCTCCTGAGCTTCCCTGAGCGCCTCGGCCGCCTCTCTGGCCGCCTGCGCGGCCGACTGTGCTTCTCCCGACTCCGCCTGCCGGCGGGCTTCACCCATGTCGCGGCGCGCTTCGTCCGTACGCTCGCGCGCGGCCTCGGCCCGGTCTCCGGCCTGTTGCTCTCCCAGCTCGTCGAGGTGCTCGCGCGCCTCCTCCATGCGCTCCAGGAGCGCCTCGGTCTGCTGCTCCAGCTCGGCCTGCTGGCGCGCGCGCAGGTCGAGGGTGTCCCCCTCCTCCATCGCGTCGGCGAGCGCGTCCTCCCTGCGCGCCAACTCCGCGGCCTCCTCCTCGGCGGCGCGCAGTTCCTGCTCCGTGGCGGCCCGGCGGAAGCGCTCGATGGATTCCTCCAGGCGCTGACGCAGCTCTTCCTGGTCCTGCGCGAGCTGCTCCAGCGCCTCCAGCGACGCCGCTTCGTCCATCTCGTCGAGATTGCGCGCCATGTCTTCCATGCGTTCGCGCAGTTCCTCCGGCATCATCTCCTCGAGGAGGCTCTGAAGCTCGTCCATCTCCTCCGTGAACTCGGGATCCGGGAGACCTGCCTGACGCATGGATTCGGAGACTTCCTCCAACTCCTGCCTCAGCGAATCGACCTCCGCGGCCAGTTCCTCCTGCGCCTCAAGCGCCTGCCGGAGCTCCTCCTGTTCCTCGAAGCTCAGCTCTTCTTCCCCGCGCGTTCCCGGATTCCGGCGCTCCTCGGCGAGCTCCGCCTGATTGCGGCGCTCCAGCTCGCGGGTCTCCTCGGCCGCTTCTCCCGCCTGCTCCGCCAGCGACTCGACTTCGGCCGCCGCGTCCTCGAGCATCTGCTGGGCCTGCCAGCGAAGCTCGGAGGCTTCCGGCATGCGCAACGCGTATTCCGGGCTCTCGCCGATCTGCGGCGACGGCGCGTTGTCGACCACGCGCGCCCGGTAGCGAATCACGTCGCCGGCGAGCAGTCCCCAGTCGGACACGTCCAGGAGCGGGCGCACAAGCGCGCTCCTGGTGCCGGCCATTCCCATCCTGCGTACGACCGGATCCTCCGGCGCCCCCAGAGACCGCACCCGGTAGGCCACCAGTTCGACGGAGGCGAGCCCGTAGTCGTCCTGAGCCTGGACGACCAGCGGCTGCTCCATCGAGAGCGGCAGAACGGTGTCGCGGCCGGGAAAGACGATGGCGACGGCGGGCACCGAGTCCCGCACGAGGGTGATGTCGAGCGGGACGGGCGGGAGCTCCGGACCGCTACCGCGCGCGTCGACCAGCTCCCAGTGGTATACGCCCCCTGCGCGCGGCGTCCAGTCGGCATGGAAGCGGGGGCCGTCGATCTGCAGGACGACCGCCGGCCCGCCCGGCCCCTCGACTGCGAGGCTGGCGACCTGCAGTTCACGGCTGGCACGTCCTTCCACGCTTATGCGCGTGCCCACCGGAATGCTCAACCGGGGCGCGGATCCCCGATACTCTTCCGCATAGCGGCCGGTGTGGGGGGGGAAGGTGAGCTGAAGAACCAGATCCGCGACGAACAGCGGGTCCACCGGGGTGACCCGGTAGCGTTCGCTCATGCCGCCGTCAGGGGCCGTCGCCCAGTACTCGAAGGCGGTTTCCACGGCGTTGAACCGGAACGCCGCGACGCTGTCGGGCGCCTGGCGCGTGTCGGCGCGCGGTACCTCTCCCGGTGCGCGCGAGTGCAGGGTAACCTCGAGGCGTCCCATCGTTTCGACCTCGATGGTGACATCCGACCCGCGGGCGACCTCGATGTCCCCCGGCCGGACCACCAGTGGGGCATAGCGCGGGCTCGCCATCACCCCGAAGGGAGTCGCGAGCCCCGACCAGGCGCGCCGCGACCGCTCCGGCGACGCGACCCATGCGGAGATCACGGGTACGCTGGCCACCACCAGCGCCCCCGCCCCGAGGCGCATCCAGCGCCCGCTGCGCCGGTGGAGCGACCCTGCCAGTACGGATGTCGGGGACGTGAGGCGCCCCGCAACCCGCGCCTCGGCCCGGCGTGCCAGCGCGGCCGACACACCGGGTGGAACCGAACGGGAGAGTTCCAGCGAGCCGCGCACCACGCCGCGGGCCAGACCGGCCGCCTCCTCCATGGTGGCGGCGACCCTGGCTTCGTCGAGCCAACGGCGCCGGAGCCGGAGCAGCGCGGCGACCAGGGTGGCCACCGCGGCGATCGCGAACCCGTCCAGGATCAGCGGCGCAGCACTTCCCTGGCGCCACCCCGCCGCACCCCCGAGCCACCAGGCGAGCGTCAGGGTGATGGCCACGGGAACGGTCGCCCACAGCGCCCCCGCCATCCCGAAGCGGGTTCCGACGTGGCCGCGCACGGCTTCGAACGAGCCGCGGACGCTCGGGCGGGGCGCCGGGTTCAGGAGGCCCCCCGGGTGATGGCGTAGACGAACAGGTTCACGCCCATGCGCAGCGCCTGCTCGCGCGTCTCCGCGGGATCATCGTGCACCTCGGGATCCTCCCAGCCGTCTCCCAGATCGCTTTCGTAGCTGTAGAACAGCATCAGCCGGCCGCGCTCGAAGAGGCCGAAGGCCTGGGGCGGACCCCCGTCGTGCTCGTGGACCTTGGGCAGGCCTTCCGGGAACAGGTGAAAGGCGCGGAAAACCGGATGATCCGGGGGGATCTCGACGAGTTCGCGGCCGGGGAACACGCGCGCGATCTCCCGGCGGAAGGATTCGTCGAGCCCGTAGTTGTCGTCGACGTGCAGGAATCCCCCTCCCAGCAGGTAGTCGCGCAGCGCGCCCTGCTCGTCCAGCGCGAAACTCACGTTTCCGTGACCGGTCATGTAGACGTAGGGGTAGTCGGGGAGCGCGGGATCACGGAGGGTGATGGTGGCTTCACGATCCGCCACCGGCAGCCCGGTGTCGGCTGCGATCCGCTCCAGCAGGTTGGCCAGCGAGGACGGATTCGCATACCAGTCGCCGCCTCCGTCGTACTGGAGGCGCGCGATGGTGAGCGTCGAATCGACGGGCGCCACGGCCGCGAGCACGGCCGCGAGGATCGGGACAACGATCGGCTTCGGCATCGATTCCTGAACCACTCCCGCCTGAGCGCCCCTGGTGTGCGGCGCGCGTCTACTCCGTCTCCGGCCGGTCTCGCGCAACAGTGAAATGTACGATACGGTAGGCGCGGTTGCGAGACACTCCGATCCGGGCCATCACCTCCCGGACTGCTTCGCTCGGCCGCGCGCCTCCGGCCAGCAGTCCGGCGGCCACCTCCCGGGCCGCGGAATCGTCGGGCTCGTCCCTCGGAGAGCGGTCGATCACCAGCGTTACCTCTCCCCGGGGCGCGCGCTCTCCGAAATGGGCCCGGGCCTCCGCCAGGGTTCCCCGCACGAACTCCTCGTGCAATTTGGTCATTTCGCGCGCCACCGCCACCCGGCGGCCGGGGCTGCACGCGCGCTCGAGGTCGGCAAGCAGGCGGCGCAGCCGGCCGGGGGCCTCGAAGAGCACGGTGGTCTCCGGAGAATCGGCGACCCGCTGCAGCAGAGCGCGCCGTTCGCGGCCCTTGCGGGGCGCGAAGCCCAGGAAGACGAAACGGTCCGCCGGCAGCCCCGACCCTACCAGCGCGGCCAGAACCGCGGACGGCCCCGGCACCGGAACCACGTCGTGCCCGGCCTCCAGCGCGGCGTCCACCACGCGCGCGCCCGGATCCGAGATCAGCGGGGTTCCGGCATCGCTCACCACCGCTGCGTCTCCCGACTCCAGGCACTCGAGGACCCGCCCCGCGCGCGCCGCCTCGTTGTGCTGATGCAGGGAGATGAGTGGCGTGTCGAGGCCGAGGTGCTGCAACAGCCTTCCGGTCCTGCGCGTGTCCTCCGCGAAGATCCTCTCTACCTCGCCCAGGATCCGGGCCGCGCGCCCCGAGAGGTCGGAGAGGTTCCCGATGGGAGTGCTGACGAGGTAGAGGATCGCCACCCCTCGCTCGCGTATCCCGGACCTACAGGTGCGCCTCGATCTTCTCCTCGAGATGGGCTCTCGGAACGGCGCCGACGACGGTGTCGACGTGCCTGCCGTCCTTGAAGAAGAGAATACTCGGGATCGAGCGGACCCCGAAGCGGGCGGAGGTGCCCGGGTTGGTGTCCACATCCACCTTCCCCACCGTCACCCCTTGGTCACCATATTCGTCCGCGAGCTGGTCGACGATCGGCGAGACGATGCGGCAGGGGCCGCACCAGGTCGCCCAGAAGTCCACCATCGCCAGTCCCTGGCTGTTCTCTATGTCGTTGGCGAAACTCTCGTCGGTAACCGTCAGAACTCGATCGCTCATCCTGGCTGATCTCCTTGATCCCGGTCCCGGGTCGTTCGTACGATGGAAGCGGAAGCGCTGCAACGCCCTTCCCTGCTTTCCCTGATTGCTCAAGTATAACCGAATCTCGGCCGGTCATGGAATTCGACCCCGCAGCAGGGCCCGTGGATCCGTCACCGAACCCGCTGCACTACCCGGTGGACCATATCGGCATCGCCGTCCGCTCGATCGAGGAGTCGGCGCCGCTGTTCGAGACCCTGACGGGCGAGCGGGCCTCGCCCCGCCGGTCCCTCCCCGAACACGGCATCGACGTGTGCTTCATCGGCGCCGTGGAGCTGCTCGAACCGCACGACCAGGGCGGCGCGGTGGCGCGGTTCCTGGCCGCCGGGGGCTCGAACCTTCATCATGTGGCCTTCCGCGTCGAGAACGTGAGCGGCGAACTCGACCGCCTGGTCGCCGCAGGGTTCCGGCCCATCGACCGAACTCCGAGGCCCGGCGCGCACGGCGGCCTGGTCGCTTTCCTCCATCCTCGGGGCACGGGGGGAGCGCTGGTGGAGCTGATCGAGCGGGCGCGGCCTGTCAGCGCCCCGTGATCTTCTCCAGCTCGACCGACTCCACGAGCCACCCGGACGAAGTGCGGATCACGAACACTCCGACATCGCGGTGGATCCGTTCTTCCCTTCGAACCTCGACGGATACCCGGGTGACGGGCCGATCGCGACCGGGGACCTGGTCCGCCGAGGTCACGTCGTAGCCGTCGTGCCGCAGCACCGCCGCGATGGCGTGCATGCGCACCTCGATTTCCTGGCGGGTCGGGCAACGGTCCGCGGCGCGCAGCCAGGACGCGACCCTGCGGAGTCCGCAACGCAGCCCGCCGCCGGTGTCGGCGATCGAACCCCGGTGGGTGCCGAAGGTGTGCGCAAGCGCGTCGAGGTCCTGCCGGTTGGCCGCGTCCAGAAAACGTTCCGCGGCGCGCAGGGGGCCCGCATCTTCCGCAGCGGGAGGGAGCGGTGGGGAGGTTGCACACGCCGCGGCCAGCAGGGCCGTCGAGCAGTGGACCAGGAATCCACCCACCGGCCGGACGTCTCCGTTCACGCTCGCTCGAAGGCCAACCCGCCGGCGCCCGCGGCGGGGACGACGCGAATGGTTGCGGATTTCCCCGCATTTTCCTCGAGCAGCGACATGGCAAGCGGGTCCTGGACGAGACGCTGGATGACGCGCCGCAGCGGGCGCGCGCCGAACGCGGGCTCGTAGCCCTCCTTCGCCAGCAGCTCCCGGGCTTCGGGTGAGACCTCGAGCGTGATGCCCAGCTCCCCGGCCAGTGCCTGCACCCGGGCAAGCTGCAGATCAACGATCGCACGGATCGAGGTCCGGTCCAATGGCCGAAAGAGAACAATATCGTCCACTCTGTTCAGAAACTCCGGACGGAAGTGTCGCCGCAGCTCCCGGGTGACGGTCGCTTCCACCTCTTCCCATGGATCGGTTCCGGCATGCCTGAGGATGTAGTGGCTGCCGAGGTTGGAGGTCATGATGATCACGGCATTGCGGAAGTCGACGGTGCGCCCCTGGGAGTCGGTCAGGCGGCCGTCGTCGAGAATCTGCAGCAGGACGTTGAAGATGTCGGAGTGCGCCTTCTCGATCTCGTCGAACAGAATGATCGCGTGCGGACGCCGGCGCACCGCTTCGGTAAGCTGGCCGCCTTCGTCGTAGCCCACGTAGCCGGGGGGCGCGCCCAGAAGCCGCGACACGGCGTGCTTCTCCATGTACTCCGACATGTCGAGGCGCACCATCGCCCGCTCGTCGTCGAAGAGGAATTCAGCCAGGGCGCGCGCGGTCTCGGTCTTCCCCACCCCGGTCGGGCCCAGGAAGATGAACGATCCGACCGGCCGGTCGGGATCCTGCAGCCCGGCTCTCGAGCGGCGAACCGCATTCGAGACGGCGGCAAGCGCCTCGTCCTGGCCGATCACCCGCCCGCCGAGCAACGCCTCGAGCCTGACCAGCCGTTCCCGCTCCGATTCCACCAGGCTCGCCACCGGAATCCCGGTCCATTCCGCGACCACGGCGGCGATGTCGTCGGCGTCCACTTCCTCCCGCAGCCAGGTTCCGCCCGCCTGCAGCTCGGCGAGCCGCTCCTCGGCGCGCCTGAGCGCGGTGCCGAGCGCCGGCAGCTCGCCATAGTCGATCTCGGCAGCCCGCTGCAGGTTGCCGGTTCGCTTCGCGCGCCCGGACTCGGTGCGGAGCGCGTCCGCCTCTTCCTTGAGCGTCTTCAGAAGGTCGATGGCGTCCCGTTCCGCCTGCCACCCGGCCTTCATGCTGGAACTGCGTTCCCGCAGCTGGGCCAGCTCGAGACGGATGCGCTCCAGGCGTTCCCGCGCCGAGGGGTCGTCGTGCTCATCCTCCAGGGCCTGTCGCTCGATCTCCAGCTGGATGGCGCGCCGCTCGACCTGGTCGATCTCGGTGGGCAGGGAGTCGATCTCGATCTGGAGACGGCTGCCGGCCTCGTCCATGAGATCGATCGCCTTGTCGGGCAGAAAGCGGCCGCCGATGTAGCGGTCGGACAGCCGGGCGGCGGCGACCAGGGCGTCGTCGCGGATGCGCACGCCGTGGTGCACCTCGTAGCGCTCCTTGAGGCCTCTCAGGATCGCGATCGTGTCCTCCACCGACGGCGGCGCCACGTAGACGGGCTGGAAGCGCCGCTCCAGGGCGGGGTCCTTCTCGATGTGCTTCCGGTACTCATCGAGGGTGGTCGCCCCCACCATGCGCAAGGCTCCCCGGGCCAGCAGAGGCTTCATCATGTTGCCGGCGTCCACCGCCCCTTCCGCGGCTCCGGCGCCCACGACCGTGTGCAGCTCGTCCACGAACATGACGAAGCGGCCCTCGGCGTCGGAGATTTCCTTCAACACCGCTTTCATGCGCTCTTCGAACTCGCCGCGGTATTTGGCGCCGGCGAGCATGGCCGAAATGTCGAGAGACAGGAAGGTCTTCTCCGCCAGCGCGCCGGGAACGTCGCCGGCAACGATGCGCTGTGCCAGGCCTTCGGCGATTGCGGTCTTGCCCACTCCGGGCTCGCCGATGAGCACGGGATTGTTCTTGGTGCGGCGCGCGAGCACCTTGATCACCCGGCGAATCTCGACGTCCCTGCCGATGACCGGGTCCAGCTTGCCGCGCCGCGCCAGCGCCGTCAGGTCGCGGCTGTAGCGTGCGAGAGCCCGGTACCGGTCCTCCGGGGTCTGGTCGGTGACCCGGTGGCTGCCGCGGACCGCCGACAGCGCCTCCAGCACCCGCTCCTCGGTAGCGCCGGCCGACCGCAGGATTTCGCCCGCGTCGTCCTTCTCGACGGTGAGCCCGAGCAGGAAGTGTTCGGTCGACACGTAGTCGTCCCCGAGGTCGGCGGCGTGCCGCTCGGCCGCGGAGAGCGCGCGGGCGAGATCGCGGCTGACGCGCGCATCCGATCCCCCCGAGATGCGGCCCAGTCCGTCGAGCGCGGCATGCACGCGCTCGCCGACCGCGCGGGCGGAAACTCCGATCTTGTCGAGGATCGGCGTGACGATGCCCTCTTCCTGGCACAGGAGGGCGTCGAGGAGGTGGATGCCGTAGACCTCGGCGCTCCGGCGCCGTCCGGCATCCGCGATGGCGGCCCGAAGCGCTTCGGCCGCCTTCACCGTCAAACGGTCGACTTCGATCATCTGTTGTTCCCCTTCCGTCTGGTCCCGCAGGGCTGTCGTCTGCCATTTTGGCAGACCGTCAATCTGCGCGGTGTCTGTCTGCCATTTTGGCAGGAGGTGCGGGTTCCGGGTTGTGAAGTCGTCGTTGAACTTACGCAATCGCGGGCCGGAATTCCCGCCAATTGACTCCCGCTAAGTGAGTCAGGAGCAGGCCCGGCGCTGCGCAAGGGCCTTCCTGAGCTTGCCCTCGTCGGCTCGCTGGTAGCATTGCAGCACGGTTTGCGCCGTCGTCCACCCGCCCAGCTCGCAGAGCACCTTCAGCGGCTGGTCCATCAGGTCGGACGCAAACTTCCGCCGCAACGAGTGCCAGCCCCTTCCCCGTTTCGGCTCCAGTTCCGCGAGCTCCTCGGCCCGCTCCCACCAGTCGCCGACGTGCCAACGCCGGACGCTGCGCGCAGGATCTTTCGGCGCGGGCAGAAGCGGAACGTCTCCGATCCCCGGATTGTGCCTGCGGGCCTCCTCCAGGACGGCGAGCGCTTCGTCCGTCACGGGCGTCCGGTGCTCGTAGCCGGTCTTCTCGTGCTCGCCCCGCCACCGGATGACACCGGTGCCCACGTCGACGTCCGACCACCTGAGCTTGCGGATCGCGCCGATCCGGTGACCCGTCTCGTGCGCGAGGACCAGCGCGACGCGGAAGCGCCAGTCCATCTCCAGCGACACCTCCAGCAGGGCCTCGTACTCCGCCTGGGTGAGCA
>JAJEBS010000287.1 GCA_022822425.1 Gemmatimonadota bacterium
CCCTTGCCCGCGGCGTCGCGCCCTTCGAACAGGATGACCACCTTCCTTCCGGAGCGCCTGACCCAGCGCTGGACCTTCAGCAGCTCGACCTGGAGCCCGGCCTTCTGCCGTTCGTATTCCTTCCTCTTCATCTTGTCGCGGTAAGGATAGACCCCATCGCGAAAGATGCGCTCGGTGGTGACCCGACCCCGCGACTCCCCGGTACGCGCACCGGGTTCGCGGGGATGGTCGCTGTTTCCTCCGATCATGTTGCCGGCCATTATGTTATCTTCCGTGTCCTGAACGGGTCTCTCGACTACCGCGAACCCCCGGCGCGCGCTTCCACCAGGCCGGGGACCTCTTCGTCGGCCGCGGACCATGCCTGCGCCAGGGCCGCGTAGGCTTCGCGCGCGGCGGCTTCATCTCCGAGGGCCGTCGCGGTGCGTGCGAGCCCCAGCAGCGACTGGGTGCGCCGGGGCGTGCGGGCAAGCTGGTCGCGCCAGGCCGGGAGCGCCTCCCGCTCGCGACCGAGAGCGGCAAGCTCCACCGCGAGCAGTTCATGGGGCGGCATGGGCGTGGCCGGGGGGCCGAACTCGTAGGGAAGCGTCTCCTCCTGCCGGGCCGCGTCCCCGAGCAGCGCGATGCCGGTCTCGGAATCGCCCGCGGCCAGCGCGAGGAGGGCGTCCAGCTCCATCAGGAGGATGGCGTGCCGCGGATTGCCCTCGTCGCCGGGTTCTCCGTAACGCGCCCGCAGCTGACGCGCGTGCTCCACGTCCCCCGTGCGCAGCGCGGCGAGGGCGTCTGTGAAATCATCGGGGAGCGCCAGCCCGGGGAACGCCGTCAGGTCGGCCGAGATCTCTCCAGCCCGCGCCCAGTCTCCGGGGTCGATCACGGCGCGCGCCTTCATCTGCACGAAGTACGCGGCTTCGTCCGGGGCCGGCGCATCCGCCATGCGCCCCATGCACGCGGCCATCCCGGCGGCGGCGTCCTCGAGGCGTCCCAGCTGCAGGTAGCCGTAGTGCAGCCACGACGTATAGTGACCGCACACGTTCGCCCGCTGCCCCCGTCGGGCCCTCGCCGCGTTCTGCACATCGCGCGCGCGTGTGTTCGCCGACACCACGTCCTCCCACAGGCCCATGGCCACGAAGATGTGGGACGTCATGTGCTGGGCGTGGCCCGCATCCGGCGCGATTCCCGAGTACGCCCGTGCGGCCGGAAGGCCCAGAGGGGCGTGGATGGGGTCGTCAAAGGCATGGATGACGTAGTGGGCGGCCCCCGGGTGCATCGGGTTCTCCTCGAGCACCGGCTGGGCCACGGCGGCCGCCTTCATGTAGATTGTGAAGTCGCGCCCGTCATGCGCCGTGCCGAGCAGCGATAGCGCGTAGAAGGCGCGAGCGTCCTCGTCCTCGGGGTACTTCTCGGCCAGCCGCCTCATGGCGTCCCGGTAGCGGAAGTCCCGCTCCTCCTTGGGGCCCTCGCCGTAGAGGACCTCCACCGTCTCCAGCCAGTCCCTCTCGCGTGGGGTGGGGACCCGGGCGAGTCGTTCACGGGGGGTGGGCGCGAAGGCGGCGAGCACGGCCAGCGCCGCCTCCCGGTCCTGTTCCATCCAGATCGGATGGTTGAAGGTCTGGGCTTCGCCCCAGTACGCCATCGCGAAATCCGGATCGATCTCTCGCGCCCGCCTGAATCGGGCCGCGGCATCCTCGTATTCGAAGTTGTGCAGGAGCAGCAGTCCGGCTTCGAAGTGCGGCTGAGCTTCGGGGGACCCCGACGCAGGGAAGTTCACGGTTCCGAGTTCCTGGGCGCCTGCCGGGGCGAGGAGGTGGAACAGGGCGCCGAGGACCAATATGGTCTTCCCGGAAACCGTCCAGGCATGAGCGTTCATCCGGCTGATTCCTTCGATGGTTGAGGATCTGGATTCGTCTAATCTCTGCCGACCTCGGGAGAGGCGCCAGAGCGCGTCGTTGCGCGGGTTTGGTCGATTCCGCCGGCGGGCTTAGGTTCCTGACGCTCGCGATGGACGCAGCCGGTGCTCGTCAACCTGCGGAGAGCCCGATGCCCGACGTATCTCTGGGTTGTTTCCCGTGACGCGCCCCGCATCCGCGGGGGTCACCTTTCGTCCCCTGGGGCCGGCGGATTGGCCGGAGGTGGCCGAGATCTACCGGCAGGGAATCGAATCCGGCAACGCCACCTTCGAGACCGAGGTTCCGACCTGGGATGCGTGGAACGCGGGCCGCAGTCCGGATTGCCGGATCGTCGCGGAGATGGACGGCCGGACCGTTGGTTTTGCCGCGCTCAGCCCTCTCTCGGGCCGCTGCGTCTACGACGGCGTGCGCGAGGTGACGATCTACATCGCGGAATCGGCCCGGG
Organism: Gemmatimonadota bacterium; assembly: GCA_022822425.1. GTDB lineage: Bacteria > Gemmatimonadota > Gemmatimonadetes > Longimicrobiales > Gaopeijiaceae > BD2-11. The sequence goes on from JAJEBS010000287.1 coordinate 2,350, forward strand.
GCCAGGGTGTGGGCAGCGCACTGCTGCGCGAGCTCGTCGCCGACACCGAGGCATTGGGCATCTGGACCCTCGAAGCGGGCATCTTCCCGGAGAACGGGGCCTCGATCCGGGTTTTCGAGCGGTGCGGATTCCGCATTCTCGGCACGCACGAGCGCCTGGGCCGGTTTCATGACGGCCGCTGGCGCGATGTCGTGCTCATGGAGCGGCGGAGCCGGGTCGCGGGAGTGGACTGACGATTCCCGTGCCAGCTTCCACCCCGGCGCCGTCCCGGTCGTCTGCCAGCCGCCGGAGCGCGCTCACGGTCGCGATTACGCTGACCGTGGCCCATCTGGCGAACGATGCCTACGTCGCCTTCCTGCACCCGCTCCTGCCGCGTCTCATGGACAAGCTGGGCCTGTCCATCGCGCTCGCGGCCGTGCTGAGCATGGTCCTGTCGCTGGCTTCGTCCCTGCCTCAACCGGTCATGGGATACCTCGCCGACCGCGTGGGGCGGCGCTGGCTGGTGGCGCTCGGGCCCATCGTCTCGGGCATCTTCCTCAGCCTCATCGGACTCGCACCGACCTTCGGCGTGCTGGTCGCGCTGCTGGCGCTGGGCGGGCTCGGAAGCGCCTTCTTCCATCCGCCGGCGGTGTCCCTTGCGGGTCGCGTATCGGAGGGGAAGGGGAGCGGTCTGCGCGTGTCGGTCTTTTCGTTCGGCGGACACCTGGGGTTCGCGCTCGGACCGGTCACCGCGGTCGCCATCGTCGGTGTCTTCACCCTGGAGGGCCTCTGGGTCGCGATGTTTCCCGGTATCCTCATCGGGCTCGCGACCCTGGCGTTCCTGCCTCGTCCCGCGCGCGGCCGCGCGCCCGCGCCTCCGCCCTCGCCGCGGCAGGTGCTGCGCGCGCTCCGGGGCCCGCTCGGCCTGGTCTTCGGCATCAGCGCGCTGGGAGCGTTCGTCCAGCGCACGCTCCTGACCCTGTACCCCATCGTGGTCGACCAGACCGGCGGCTCGGAGGCCCTCGGGGCGGCTTCGCTCAGCATCTATCTGGCGCTTCAGGCGGGCGGGACGATCTTTGCCGGCCTGCTGACCGACCGCGTCGACCGCACTCGGCTTCTGGCCGGGATCTGCATCCTCGCCGCGCCCGCGCACTTCCTGGCCGTCTACCTGCCGCCGGGGGGTGTCGCGGCCTTCATGGCTCTGGGCTTCGCGGGGCTGCTGAACATGGCGGTGCTCCCGCCGACGGTGGTCATCGCTCAGGAGATCCTTCCCACGGGGGCCAGCATCGGCTCCGGGATCGTGATGGGGCTGGCGTGGGGCGCGGGCGCGCTGGGAGTGGGATTCGTGGGCGCCCTGGGGGACGTGGTGGGGCCGCAGCAGGCGGCGCTCACCGTCATGCCGACGTTCCTGGTGGGTGCGGTGCTGGCCCTCCACCCGGCGCTCCGGCCGCACGCGCGCTCGGGTACCTCCGGCGCGGCAAGGCACTAGCTGGAATGACTAAGCTAGACTAAGCCAGAGCCGTCCGTCCCTGTTGCGGATCGATAACGGCGTGCAGACGCGATAGGTTTGACAGCAGAGTCGTCTCATCGGCCCCGCCCGTCCTCCCGCCCAACATCCAGTCTCAGGAGGGAATCCCCATGCGCCGCCCCGCTTCGATCCTCGCCCTCTGCTTCGCGCTCTCCGCCAGCTTCGCCGCCGCGCAGGAATCCGAACTCCCACCAATCCTCAAGGTGCGCAACTATCTCCCCCACATGACCCGGCCGGAGGTCGAGGATCTTCTCACCCGGACGGACATGGTCATCTTTCCGGTGGGCGCGCTCGAGCAGCACGGCACCCACCTGCCGATCGGCACCGACTACCTGAACGGAGTGGAACGCGCCAAGAGGGTGGCCCAGCGGGCCGACGTGCTGGTCGCGCCCATCCTGCTGCCCGGACAGTCGCCCTACCACATGGAATTCGCGGGCACGGTGACCCTGCCTTCGACGCTCGTTCAAGAGGTTTATGTGGAATCAGCCAAAAGTCTTATGAAGCATGGATTCAAGCGTTTTCTAGTCATGAATGCTCATGGCGGCAACCGGGCAATCACAACCTTCATCGTGGATCGCATCAATCAGGAGACCGAGGGAATCGCGGTCGACCTGGGTGCCGTCTCCGCCGCGTTCCGGGTTCGCGACCAGGACCCGCAGCCGACGCCGGCGCCGGCTGTGCTCGACCGCCACGGAGGCACCGGCGAGACCTCCAGATCGCTCTACCAGATCCCCGATCTGGTGGATCTGGACGCCGCCGAAGTCGCGCAGGTGACCATGCCCGCGCACCTGGAGGCGATGCTGCCCGAGGTGCTTGCGGGAGACCCGACCGCGCTCGCGGTGTTCCTTGCGGAGGGACTGAAGGACGAAGTCACGGGGAAGGGGACATCCGCCGCACAGATGTCGACAACCGGGGTCTGGGGCGAGCGCGACCCCGCCGAGGCGAGCGTCGAACGGGGGAGGAACATGACCGAGGCCTCCGTGGACGCGGCTGTGGCGTTCATCGAGCGATGGAACGCACTCAGGCCGCCCGGCACGGGGCGGTAGCATCCCGGCGTCGCCTGCGCCGGCCGCTCCGGTTCCCGTTGACCCGAACGGAGCGCAAGGATTAGGTTCTTGCGCGGCGCCTCCCGGGCTTGTGCGAATCCGTACGGGGCCATGGATGACCGCGACGGAGTCCTGCACGATCCCCACACATTCGCTTCATGTCCAAGTATTCCCGACGTCCTGGCCCGGGAGGGCCGCCGGCCAGCGCGCCGGACGAGGATGACCTTTTTACCAGCCGGGTCCTCGAACTCACGGTCTGGGCTCAGAACAACGCCCAGACTCTGATCTTCGCCGGCATCGTGGTCGCCCTCGCCATAGGCGCCACTGTCTACTACTTCAATTTCAGCGAGACGCGTGAGGACCAGAGCGCTCTCGAACTCGAGCAGATTCATCAGGTCGTCGGGGTGGTCAGCACCGAAGAGACCCTTGCCGAGCTGAACCGGTTCCTGGAACGCTTCGAGGACGCCGCCAGTACGGCCGAAGCCCGGCTTCTGCTGGGTCAGGTCCAGCTCGAGAACGGGAATGCCCAGGGCGCGATCGACGCGCTGCAGCCGCTCCGGGGCCGCCTCGGGGAACCGGTGGCGCTGCAGGCCGGCTTCCTACTGGGCGCCGCCTACGAGCAGCAGGGCCTTTGGGACGAAGCGGTGGCGACCTATCTCGATATCGCCGACGAGACCGACCTGGGCTTCCAGCTGCGCAACGCCCTTTCCGACGCAGCCCGCGTGCGCGCCGCGCAGGGTCGTTACGCCGAGGCGGAAGCTCTGCTGGGCGATCTTCTCGACGAACTTGACGCGACCGACCCCGGCCGCGGGGTTATCGAGATGCGCCTGGCTGAGATGCGCGCTCGCCAGATGTCGTCCGGGGGCTGAACTCCCGAAGCGACTCGGGGAGCGCCCGCCCAGGCACGAGCCAACCGCTCCGTCCGCTCTCCGTCCGCACGTACAGGTAATCCCCGAAGCGGCCGATCACCGGCACTTCGGTTCCCGCGTCCAGTCGAGCCAGCATGGGCGAGTCGTCCGTGGGTGCCGTGAGCACCGCCTGCGCCGCCGGCACCGTTTCCCGCGCAAAGGGAGCCTCGACCGGTTCGGTGAGGCGCGCGGCCACGTAGCCTGTTGTGCCGTCGGGGAGCCGGGCTCGAAAGAAGCTTCCTGAGCCGGCGAGAACCCTGAGCGGCGTGTGCCGGTCCAGCTCACGCACCACATCGCCCCGCGAGCCGGGCGCCGCCCGCAGCCGGACCCCTCCGTTGCGCACCCGGTTCCATGTGCCCAGCCGCTCCGTGTCGACCGTGAGGTCCGGAACGGTCGCGCGCACCGGATCGATGAACGGGAAGGGATCGACGGGGCCCTCGCCGCGCCGATAGAGGCCCAGGTGGAGGTGGGGCGGGGTGGTGCGCGCGTTCCCGGTGTTGCCGACGAAGCCCACGGTATCGCCGGTCTGGACTTCCTGTCCGTCACGGACGTACTGGCTGTCCAGATGGGCGTAGTAGACGCTGGCGTTGCGCACCGGGTCGCGCACCCATACCACCTTTCCGCCAATACCGGTATCCCGCACCCGGCTGACGCGTCCTGCCGACGTCGCGAGCACGGGAGTTCCACGG
>JAJEBS010000212.1 GCA_022822425.1 Gemmatimonadota bacterium
CGAGATCGCGCCCCTGGACAAGCGGCTCTACGAGCTGCGTGACGTCACCGGTACCGTGCCGGCGATCCCCCTGATCGCCGCAAGCATCATGAGCAAGAAGCTCGCGGAGGGGCTTACCGGGCTGGTGCTCGACGTCAAGGCGGGCTCCGGCGCCTTCCTGCCCGGGATCGACCGGGCGCTGGAGCTGGCGCGGACGATGGTGACCCTCGGCGTGCGCGCCGGAGTCGACACGGTCGCCCTGGTGACCGCGATGGATCGTCCCCTGGGGCGCGCCGTCGGCAACGCGCTGGAGGTAGCCGAGGCACTGGACTGCCTGGCCGGCGGTGGTCCCGCCGATCTTCGGGAAGTGACCCTGGGCCTGGTTGCCCAGATGATGGTCGTCGGAGGTCTCGCGCGCGAGGCCGGAAGCGCCCGGGCGCGGGCGGCGGCCACGCTCGACTCGGGCCGCCCGCTGGAACGCTTCGCGCGCGTGGTGGCCCTCCAGGGGGGCGACACCCGGGCGGTCCACCGCCCCGAAAGGCTGCCGGCCGCACGGGTTCGCCGCTATGTGCGCGCGCAATCGGCCGGTTTCGCGGCGGCCATTGATCCGCGGACGCTGGGCCACGGGGTGGTCGAGCTGGGGGGTGGCCGGACGCGGCTCGGGGCAACCATCAACCGCGGGGTGGGCTTCAGGCTGGAAGTCGGGATCGGGGAAAGGGTAGCGGCCGGCAGCACTCTGGGGGTGGTGTACGCGGCCACGTCGGAGGACGCCGAGAGAGCGTCGGAGATGCTCCGTCGAGCGATTCCGATCGGTCCGGACGTTCCGCCGCCGCAGACGCCCCTGATGTCCCACCGGGTAACCGCAACCGGGGTCGAGCAGCTCTAGCGTGGTATGCCGCCGAAGATCCGCGACGCGTCGCAGGGCTCCGTCGGCTCGGTGCCCGGAATGAAGATCTCCTGGTAGCGCTGAACCTCGGGACACCATTCGGAGGCCAGAAGCCCGGTCTTGTTGTCCACCTCGAGCAGGAGGAGGGTGTCCGGCAGCGGCCAGCGTGAAGGAATCTCGCGCAGTGGGGGTACGTCGGGGTGTGTTTCGTCGCCCTCCCACCCGTAGTATACGCTGCGCATGAAGCTGCCCCAGACGGGGGCCGCGTCGCCGCCGCCGGTAGAGTTGGGACGGATCTCCTGCGGCTGGTCCATTCCGTACCAGACGATCGCGTGCAGGTCGGGGGTGAAGCCGTTGAACCACGCGTCCGTCGAATTGTTGGTCGTGCCGGTCTTGCCGGCCGCCGGGACTTCGTGCGGAAGTCCGGCGACCAGGCGGATCGCCGTGTAGCCGGTTCCGGCCGCGACCACGTCCTCCAGCATGTGCACGATCACCCGGGCCTCCAGGCTGTCCATCACCGGGGTCTTCTCGGGCTGGGGCTCCCAGAGCACCTGGCCCTCGGCGTTCTCCACCCGCAGGATGCCGTGCGGCTCGACGCGCGTGCCCAGGGTCGCGAACGACGCGTACGCCTTGGCCATGTCGATGGGAAGAACCTCCGCCGAGCCGATGGTGGTCGACGGGAAGCGCGGGATGTCGGTGCTCAGGCCGAGCCGGGTGGCCATCTGGGCGACGGTCTCGATGCCCACGTCGTCCCATCCCAGCTTGATGGCGATCATGTTGCGCGATTCCCGCAGGCCCTGGCGAATGGTCATGCGCCCCTTGAAGATCTCGTCGAAGTTCTGCGGCAGCCAGGGCTCGCCGGTCACCTGCATGTAGGCGAAGGGCGCGTCGACCACGACGTGCGAGGGGGGGATACCGCTCTCGACTGCGGCCGCGTAGACGAAGGGCTTGAACGAAGAACCCGGCTGGCGCATGGCCTGGGTGGCGCGGTTGAACTTGGAGTGGACGAAATCCCGGCCGCCGACCATCGCGAGCACCTCGCCGGTCGAGGGCTCCAGGACAATCATCGCTCCCTGGACGTACGGAGTCTCGAAGGCCTCGGTCGCCTCGGCGAACTCCTCGTACAGCGGGTGGTCGAACCCGGGCCGCTCTTCGATGCGCCCGAATCCCCACTCCATGGCCCGCTCGGCCAGGAACTGCATGTCGAGATCGAGCGTGGTCTGGATCTCAAGGCCTGCCGTGTACAGCTGACTGCCGTAGCGGTCGTCGAGGATCTGCCGGATCCATTCCTCGAAGTAGGGGGCCACCGGTCCCCCAGTGCGGGTGCCGGGGGTCGGGAGTGGAACCGCGGACCACCGTTCCAGCTCGGCCGGGCTGATAATCTCCTGCTCGGCCATTCGGCGCAGAACCAGGTCGCGCCGCGATCCCGCCTCTTCCGGGTTGAGGAAGGGATTGTAGCGGCGCGGACGGTTGGGTATCGCCGCAAGGAGCGCGGCTTCCGCCGGGTTTATCTGCGTCGCCGGCTTGCCGAAGTATTTGCGGGCAGCCGCCTCGATGCCGTACACACCGTCGTAGTTCACCTGGTTCATGTAGGCTTCGAGTATCTGGTCCTTCGTATACGCGCGCTCCAGTTCCAGCGCCACCTGCGCCTCCTTGAGCTTGCGTACCAGCCGCTTCTCGAAGCCGATGTCCTCGTCCCAGATGTTGCGCGCCAGCTGCTGCGTGAGCGTGCTTCCCCCGCCGTGCTCCAGGGACCGCGTGAGAATCAGGTCGCGGGCCGCGCGCGCGATGCCGATCGGGTCCACGCCGCCGTGCGTGTAGAAGCGCTTGTCCTCCACCGCGACGAAGGCTCCCGGGACGTAGGCGGGCAGGGAACCGATGGCCACCGGGGTACGGCGCTGGATGCCGAACTCCGAGATGATGCGGCCGTCGCGGGCGAGCAGTTTCGAGGTTTGCCGCGGCTCCCAGTTGTGGATCTGGGCGATGGAGGGGCAGTCGCTGCACAGGTTTTGCCAGGACCCCCACATGAGGCCACAGGCAAGCGCCCCCGACGCCAGCAGGCTCCACGATACCGCCGGCACCGCGAGCAGTGCTCGAATTGCCGAAACAAGGGCTTTCATATTCATCCGGGGGCAGGCTTCGCGGGAGGCATGGTTGTCACGGTCTGATCAGGCTCATGTAACGAGAGGGTAACGGCGGCTTCGTCTCATTGCGCCGACCTCAGGTGCAGATACCCCGGGTCGCGCGTCCCGGATCCCGGACCGGATTCCCCCTTTTGCGACCCGTAGCGGCTGTGTTAGAATGCTGCAATCCGGGCTGACGTACCGAGGTCAGCGACTTGGTGTGGAGAGTACCGACAAAGGAGCTGGGAGCGGGTTGCCGGCCGCCGTGGGCATGGTTCCGGACGCACTATCGGAGTGCACCCAAGCCATGGAGGTTGCCTGTGACGCAATCCATCGTTCGGTCGACATCTTCCAACAACCCCACCACGATTTCAAAACGCCCTGACACGAATGCCAATCGTTCGTGTCGGCGCTTCGGGAGCGGGCGCGCCTTTCAGGCGGCGCTCGCTTTTCGCTTCAAGGAGGCAACCATGACACGTATTCTGTCCACGATCCCCGGACTGCTCGGGATTGCGGCGGCGATTCTGCTCACCGCGGCGCCCGCGGCCGCCCAGACCGGAAAAGTGACCGGCGTGGTCACCGATCAGGCCACCGGCGAGCCCCTCGCCAACGTTTCCGTCTTCATCGACGGCACCGGACGCGGGTCGCTGACCCAGGATAACGGGCGCTTTTTCATCATCAACGTTCCCCCCGGCACCTACACGCTGGTCGCGGAGCTCATCGGCTACGCCAGCGAGCGGCGGGAGAACGTCGCCGTCTCCATCGACGTCACGGTGCAGCAGAACTTCCAGCTGGCCACCGAGGCCATTGCACTGGGTGAAGTCGTGGTGTCGACCAGCCGCACCCCGCTGGTGGTGGAGGGCCAGACCGGTTCTCTCGAGATGATTTCCAGGGATGAGATCGACGCGCTCCCCGTCACCGACATCATGGGCGTGCTCGAGCTTGAGCAGGGCTTCCTGCAGGTTCCGGAAGACAACACCACGGTGGTTTCCTTCGCGCAGCAGAGGCAGGGGGTTACGGCTCTGCGCATCCGCGGCGGGCGCGGGGCCGAGACCACGGTCATGATCGACGGCATCCCGATCAACAACTTCGCGCTCGGCGGCCCGGCCTTCGACATCACCAACAAGGCCATCGAGCAGGTGGCGATTTTCACCGGGCAGTTGGACGTGCAGTACGGCAACGCGCTCTCGGGCGTCGTCAACTACGCCACCCCGGAGGGCTCCGACGAACTGCAGGGCGAGCTGGAATTCCGCTCCTCCGAGGTGGGCGGATGGCTGGGCAACCAGTATGACCAGACCCGCGGGTTCGACATGTTCGAGGGGGTCATATCGGGCCCCATCCCCATGACCGGCGACAACCTCCGCTTCCTCATCGCCGGCCGCCAGAGGTACGGGGCGGCCCGAGCGTACGAGTTCGACGACGATGTGTTCGACCCGTCGAACCCGTCCACGGCCTTCAACAGACCTCATGCCAACGACGTTATTCCGGGCTGGCGCGCCACCGGATTCGACGAAGTCCGGGACGGCTACGCCAAGCTCACCTACTACGCGACCCCGGCAGCCAAGCTGAACGTCTCCTGGGCGGGATACGAGCGCGAGTTCAAGCCCTTCGACTTCGACTGGAGCCTCGCCGTCAACCCGCTCGAGTACATGACCACCGCCACCGACAGCGCCTATTACCTGGCGCGCACGAGATCCCTGGACTACCAGAACCTGGTGCAGAACTCGCTGCGGCTCGACCGCAACCTGTTCATCGCCCGCTGGGACCACACCTTCGGGCGCTCGGCCTACAAGATTACCGTGGGCCGCTTCGACCAGAGCCGCGAAACCTGCAACGTCATAGGCGGTGTCTGCCTACAGAACCACTACGACGATCCGAACTTCAGCGGAGGGTTTGTCGCCCCCGGCCCCGGCGTCTACAACAACACCCCAACCGCCGGAACCGACCGCTTCTGGGGAGGCGAAAGCGTGCTGACGACGACCGGCCGCTTCGACTTTCAGTCGCAAGTCTCCGACAACCACAACATCTCCGGCGGCGTGTTCTACCAGGGTCACGACCTCACCTACGACGAATGGGACGACGTGGGCGTGAACGACGTGGTCAAGCTGCACCAGCTCTTCGAGGCCCAGCCCTGGGACGGCGCCGTCTACATCCAGGATCAGATCGAATACGACTTCCTGACCCTCAAGCTGGGCGCGCGTTTCGACTACGGAAGGGCGACGGGGCTCTTTTTCGCCAACCCCATCGATCCGACCAATGGCACCACGGCGCTTGATGTGTGCAGCAATCCGTCGCAGTGGCAGAACGTCACGGTACGCGAGTACGACGCGGCGACCGAAACGGTCAGCACCTCCACGGTTTCGGCCGACCCGAGCTGGACGCTGGCCGGCTGCACCTTCGAGGTACGTGACGAAGCGACGCGCATCGCCTCCTCTGACGACTTCTCGGAGGCGGACACCCGCTCGCAGTTTTCTCCCCGGATCGGCGTGAGCTTCCCGGTCACGGAGAGCTCGAGCCTGTTCCTGAACTTCCAGCGTCTCTCGCAGAACCCGATTCTCATCAACAACTACCGGAACTCGGGCATCGGCACCCCACGCGAAGGGACTGTGGCCGGACCGGCGATCTTCGTGAACGCATCCGCGGGCACGACACCCTTCCTCGGTAACCCGCATCTCGTCACTGAACAGGCTTCGACCTACGAAATCGGTTACTCGCAGGAGATCGACGGTCAGTACGCGCTCTCGGCCGTCATCTTTTCGAAGGACCAGAGCGGCCTGACCGGCGTAGCACGAGTCGGCCAAGCGCCCTACACAGTCATCGATCCGGGCGCCACCTACGGCTTCTCTGCGCCCGAATACGCCATCCTGACCAACCAGGACTTCGCGACCACCCGGGGGATCGAGGTCGCACTGCGTCGGCGTGTGGAGAACTACTGGGGTTTCGATGTGAACTACGGGCTGTCGGCCTGCCGCACCAACGCCGCAGACCCGGAGCGGGAATTCGAGGCTCAGACCGATGAGGGCGATCCCTTCATTCGCGACGAGATCCCCTGTGAGATCGACCAGCCCCACAAGTTCACCGGCGTCTTCCGGCTCGCCGTGCGTGACGACGTTCCCGAGATCCCGTTCGGCGACCTGCTCGCCAACACCAACCTTTCCATGATTTTTTCCGCGTCGAGCGGGCTGCCGTACACGCCCACGCTGTCCTTCGGAGGCTTCGAGATTGCCGACCAGTTCGAGCGTTACAGCGGGCGTGCGCCCATGCTCATGACCCTCAACCTGCAGGCGCGCAAGGACTGGACCATCAACAACGTCCGCTACGGGTTCTTCGTCAACGTCACCAACCTCACCGACCGGCTGAACTGCATTCAGGTCTACGAGTCGACCGGGAAGTGCACCGACGGCGCCGAGGATCAGAGCCGCCGCCGCGCGGGGAATGTTGTGGGAACCGCCACAGCTTCCACCTTCTTCGACCGACCGCAGTTCATCGGGCAGCGGAGGTCGATTACGGCTGGCCTGAGGGTGACCTTCTAGGAAAGCTCCAGATCACCGAAATGCAAGAGAGACACCCAACTTGTTCAATCGGAGTTCTCATGAAGAAGCTTCTTACGCGTAGGGGAGGTCTCCTGATCGCGAGCCTGGTTCTAATTCCCCTGACTACGGCTGGCGAGGCGCGGGCACAGGAAGGGATGACGGTCATCGACGCGGGCGGTGTGGGACCCGACTTCGTGATTCCAACTCGGCCGAACCTCTTCCAACTGCGGGCGTTCGGCGACGAGGGCGCGGCCGGGGTTCGTTCCAACGGATCCAACGGCTGGTGCTTCCAGAACATCGTCGGCTTCTTGAACCGCAACAACTTCGGCTGCAGCAACTGGCGGCTGCGCACGATAACGGGCTTCTATGACTTCGCGATCTTCGACATGGGGATGAAGTGGGGCGCGCCCGCGAGCGACCTGCCCGAGGTCATCGACCCCGCCACCAGCGGTCTCGGTGGCGGAGGCTTCACCGTCAACATGACCACCCTCATCATCGGGGGGGCGGTACAGGGCGGAGGCGACAAGCTGTGGGCCTCCGACCGGAGCCCGGTCGATCTGCTGAATCTGGCCGCCAAGACCACCGAGGATGCCACCTGTACGAATCACTCCGCCATTCGCGATGGCGACATGAATTCGGGATTCCAGCTTACCCCTACGTCCGACTGCGAGGTCACACATCCTGCCGCCGGCTGGAAGGGCAGCCACCCGATTCCCGCCGAATCGTACTTGGCGCTCCAGGCGTCCGCGCCGGAATTCGGAGCCATGTATGACACGATGAACCCCAACGACTACGACCCGTTCGCGTTCTGGCGCGTTCCCGAGGAGATGCAGAGCACCGAGAAGTTTCTGGGGGACTGGCAGACCTACGGGGAGCTGAGCGACCACTATCGCAACGCGCTCGAGCGTTACGGCACAGTCATTCCCGGGGGGGCCGGGACACCGAACTACGCAGGCTGGCCGCTGGGGTTGACCCAGTTCTACGACGCTTTCTACTTCGGGCTGCCGACGGTGGGGAACGTGGTGTACTTCCAGTCCACCATCGTCAACGAGTCCGAGAAGGTGTACGGCGTGGGGATGACCTACGATTCGGTCTACATCGGAATCAACGTCGACCCGCTATTACAGGGGCAGGGAGACGCCCACTATTTCGATCCAGTGCGCAGCGCGATGCTCTGGAAGGAAACCGGAAGCCGCTGCGCGGACGCGATCGACCCCCCGGGTTCCGGTTGCAACCGAGCAGGAAGCGACGACTGGGACGCCGGCGCGGCGGGCGCGGGCATCGTCTTCCTCAAGACTCCCATCGGCGACGCCCGCTACAAGCTGTTCAGTGACCCGTCGAGCGACTTCTACAATCCCGCACATCCGCGCGCCGGCGACACCATCATGTTTCAGCACCAGCGCCAGTGCGGATTCGGGGGCTGCATCCCCCGTACCTGGAGCCGGAGCCAGCGCGCCCACTTCGGGCATTTCGCCTCCATCGGCGAATACACGTTGGACGGGGAGACGCCGGGGGATCTGTCCGACGGTGCCTACCACCGCATCTTCCGTCCGGAGGCGTGGCCGGAGCGCACGGGCGTCTACAACAAGTACGTCCCGGGTGAGGGTGAAGTGGGCGCACCGACCTGGGACTGGAACCACGACGGGCAGCCGGACACCATCTACGCCGACGCTTGCGGCAGCCGCGGATGCGTGGCTCTGTGGGCGGACACCCTACCCTCGGGCTACACCAACAGCTACGGCAATATCTCCGATCTAGCCGTAGGTCCGGTGCACATGGCTCCAGGCGACACCGTGCCCTTCGTCGTGGCGCTGGTGGGCGCCGCGGACTCCGCCTCGATGGAGTCCGCCCTGGACAACGCCATCGGCTTCTACCAGCAGATGTACCTCGGGCCGGAGACGGCGCCGCCGCCGGTGATTTCCGCGGTGGACGTGGTCGCTGGCCAGGCTGCGCCCACCGGAGAGGTAGAAGGGAACCGGATCTCGCTCTATTTCGACGACGCCCCGGAGGCATGGGTCGATCCCTACCTGGCAAACCTCGACGTGAGCGCAGACATCGCGCGCAACTACTGGCTGGCGGACTCGATCGCGGCGCGCTCCACCAACAACGTGGCGGCCCTCCACATCTTCAAGTCCTGTGACGGAGGTTCCACCTGGACCCAGGACGGGGATTGCGACGGAGACCCGGTCAACGACGAGACCTCCAAGTGGACGAACTTCGGGTGGCAGCCGTACGTCACCTTTGAAGCGGAAGACGACGGCACCCTGCCCAACATATTCACCGACGGCGCCCTGATCCCCGGCGTGACCTACACCTACTCCATCGTCACGGAGACGCGCGGGGCCACGTTCAACGTGGTGCGCGGCACGCACGCCGACTCGCTGCTGGCAGAGGAAGTAGAGTTCGCGCCCGAGCTGATCGGGCCGGTGTCCGCGTCGGGAACCAACCCCAACGTGGCGGTGGTTTATGCCCCTCTGAACCTGGCTGCGGGCGCCAGCCGGGCCGAACTGACCGAAATCTCCCGAAGCGGGAACTCCACCGTACCGGTCGACCTCTTCGTGGTCGGAACGTCTCCCGTTTCCGGGCAGTACCGGGTGGTCTTCGGCGATAAGCTGGTGGTCAACCAGGTGGACAACCTGGACGACACCGGTTCGCCCACCTCCTCACAGACTACGGTAGCCGCCCAGACGGTGCGCACCGTCACCGGCAGGGAGGGGGAGCCCGTGGAGGTGGTGATCGCCAGCGTGGACTTCAACCGGTCCGGAACCGTGACCTTGTCCGGGCTGGAGGCACTGCCGGTCGACAGCGCGATGCAGAGCTCGATGCAGCGCACCACGGTGTTCGAAGGAGGCTTCGGGATGGTGGTCGCCGCCGGGTCCACCCCCTTGCTCGCGTCGACCACCCTCGAGGGCGAGGAGGCTACCCCTGGCGCTTTCTTCAGCCGCGAGGACTTTCCCTTCTTCGTGGTGGGAGTGAACGCCGACGATGGAGGTACGCTCGAGTCGAGAATCTTCACCACCGAGGGCGCCGACACCGTCGCGGGACGGGTACAACCCACCGTATGGTGGCTGACCGGTCCTTCGGGATATGTGGGAGGAGACGAGTACGGCGAGTACGCGATCGTCTGGGATGCGGACGCCTACGGTGCGGGCGCCCCCTTCCGGCTTCCGGATGCGGCGATCGAGGCCACCGTGGCCGGGTCCCTGTCGGGACGGCCGGCGGCCTCGACCTCGAGCACGGGCGAGGATGTCCTGGCAGCAGTTCAGGAGGTCAACCCGGACATCGAAGCCCTGGAGTCCTACTCGCTGCCGTTCTCGGTGCGCAACAACACCTACGGCCGCGATGTCCAGATCGCGGTCGTGGACCACCAGGAATCGGTACTCGTCGGACAGGGGGTCGACACGGCCCGGGTGGAGGTTCCCGCCGGCGTGTGGGTGCCTGGAGACCAGATCTATTTCGTAGAGACGGTTACCAGGGAAGTCTCGGACGAAAACGGCAACACCGTCCTCGACGCGGGCGGGCAGCCGGCGACGGAGGCGGCCACCGTCGTGACCTTCGACGTGACCCTCGGCTGCGACGCCCCGCGTCCGTCGTGCGATCCGACCACCGGAGGGTCGACTGAATCCGGCTACATCCCGGTGACCGAGCAGGTCACGCTGACGGTCCCCTGGCTGGTACCGCTTCAGTCGGGCGACGAGGTGGTGGTGGACGTACAGAGGGCGATCACGGCGGCCGAGGCGGCGGCGAGCGGTGCGGTTTCCCTGAACGATGTCCACGTCGTGCCCAACCCGTACCTGTACGGGAGCGCGTTCGAGCGCGCGACCGACGCGCGGATCCTCAAGTTCACCAACCTGCCGCAGGAAGGGACTATCCGCATCTTCGACGTGGCGGGACGATTCATTCAGGAACTCGTCTATGGTCCCGAAGATCTCCAGGGGATCACCGCCTACTGCGGTGCCGGAGATTGCGGGGGAGACCTGAACTGGGACATGCAGACCCGCGAGCGGACGAACCTGGGAGCCGGGCTATACATCTTCGTGCTCGAATCCGGCGGCCAGAAGAAGATGGGAAAGTTCGTCGTCATTCGCTGAGCCTAGAAAGGGCCAAGGAGATAGATCAATGAACCGTACACTGCTGCTGGCGCTCACGCTCGTGGCGACGGCGGAGATGCTGGAGGCTCAGGAAACGCTGACCTCGACGCCGGAACAAATCGTGACCCGGGTCGGAACCCGGGGCGCCGCCTTTCTTGCCCTGGGCGTCGGCGCGCGGGGCCAGGCCCTGGGAGGCGCCTTCGGAGCGGCGGCGGACGACGTGACGTCGCTCTACTGGAACACCGCGGCCATGTCGCGCATCGACGGCTTTTCCGCCGGCATGACGACGGCGCGGCTGTTCACCGATCTCGACATCCAGCACACCTTCGTGGGCGTGGTGATGCCGTTCGGGTTTACCCGCATCGGCGTAAGCGTGAACACCCTCGACTCCGGGGAGATGCCCTGGCAGAGCGAGTACTGGCCGAACGCCGGCCACGGAGGCGAGCAGGATCCGACCGCCGCGGCCTTCAATTGGACGGGGACTGCCATCGGCCTGCATTTCGCGCAGCCCATCACCGACCGCCTGACGGTGGGTCTGGCGGGCAAGGTGGTCGAGGAAGGAATCACCAACGCGACGGCGAGCTACGTCGGTGTTGACATGAGCACGGTGTTCCGCACCGGGCTCTACGGCGTCACCCTCGGGGCGGCGCTCACCAACCTCGGAACTTCGGGCCGCTTCCAGGGACAGCATCTCGACCGCCGGGTAAACACGGCGTTCTCCGAGACCCAGATCGACGATTTCATCCGGGTCATGGAATTGTCCGCGGCGACCGATCATCTCGAACTCCCCACGTCGTTCCGCTTCAGCGTGATGCTGGATCTGATCGGGGGCGCCGATGCGATCGTTTCTCCGGACGCCGACCAGTCGCTCCGCCTGATGGCCGACACCAACGATCCGGTCGACGCGCCCCAGGAGACCGCGCTCGGGCTCGAGTACGGCTTCAGGGGCCTGGCCTTCGTGCGGGCCGGCAAGCGCTTCGCGAACGAAGACCAGATCGACCATGGGCTCATGCACGCGGCCGCCGCGGGTGGAGGCCTGCGGCTTCCGGTCGGGGAGCTGGGCACGCTGAGCGTGGACTACGCCTACACGTCGATGGAGCAGCTGGAGAACATCCAGGTCTTCAGCTTCCAGCTGCAGTTCTGATGCGGCTCGGTTTCGGAGAGGGAGATCTGGCCGTGCTGCCCCGTGGCACAACGGGAGGAAATAGACTGATGAGAGTACTGAACCGGTTGGCGCTTGCCGGGCTGGTGATGGCGCTGCCCACGGCCGTGCACGCCCAGTCCGAACAGGGTGCCTGGAGCGTCGAGGTGTCCGCGGGAACCCAGATGTACGCCCCGTCGAGTTCGCTCATGAACAGCCCCATGCTCGCGCTGGAGGCGTTGTATCAGCTCACCCCGCGCATCGCGCTGGGACCTGCGATCCAGTTCCACCGCGCCGACACCGACGGCAGCTTCTACGTGGCCGCCCTCGACTTCGGCGCCGACACCACCCGCATCTACGAGGTAGGCCAGACGCTGAGCGCGCTCCACTACGGCCTGAACGCGCACATCAGCGTCATGCCGGGAAGCTCGCTGGACCCATATATCGTCGTCGGCGGGGGCGGAGCCACGCTTTACCTGGATACGCAGGCCAACGACGACTTCCGGCGCGTGACCCACCAGATGGTGCTGGGGGGCGCGGGGGTGCGCTACGCGGTTACGGAGGCCGCCGGCATCCAGGTCGACGTCCGCGACGTCATCTACCGGGACTTCGACCGCGATGTCCTGAACCCGGTCGAGGAGAGGCTCCGCAACTGCAAGAGCGACGGGACCTGCCGGTTCCCGGATGCCGAACGCACCGACCTTCCGGAAAAGCAGGACATGATCCACAACATCCGCCTGTCGATCGGGTTGACCTACGTCCCCGGACTCAACCGCTAGCGGGCAGGAGGCGATCAAATGAAAGCAGCACGCACGCGAATCCGGCTGGACGCGGTGGGTGTCGCTCTGTGCGGCGCGCTCCTGGTGGCCGCCTGCGAGACCGACAACGTCACCGACCTCACCGAGGACCGGCCGGTGCTCAAGATGGCGATCGCGCCCGGGGATGCGGTATTCCCCTCCGGTTCGGTCGAGCTCTCGAAGGCGGTCGTCTCCGGGTTCGATCTCTCGGTACCGGACGGGTTCGACCGGGGCACGGGAGCGGGGGGACTGTTCCGGCCCGTTCAGACCAGCATCTTGACATCGCCGGCAGTGGATATTGGTGGAACCCTGCGTAATTCCTCGCAGGATCCCCGACTTCCGGCGCTCGTTGAGAGTTCGGCAGAGGTAAGCGGTTACTTCGGCCTGTTCGAGTTGAATCCCATTACCACAAGCGCCCATCCACCAGGCAGGTGGGACTTCTGGGGGGAGGTTGGGGGCCTTGAGCCTTCCACCGTCTACACCGTTGTGCTGGCCCGCATGTCCCTTCAGGTGAATGGCGAACTGGACCAGCATCAGATCCTCACGGGAAACCCCGTGAATGAACCCGACGTTCTGTCCTTCCAGCCCGGTGAGGGCACCCTCTATTCCGGCATCAACTGCAACTTCTCCGCGGTCGCCGGCGTGACTCCGGCCATGAACCCGGTCGGGCTCGGGTTCTTCGAGACGGATGCTTCGGGGAACGCTGCCATCGACTGTATCGTCGATGCGACCCCGGCGAACATGTGGCCCGTACCGGCGGCCGACGCAGAAGCCACGACCGCAGCGGACTTCACCGCCTCCAATGCGCCCTTCGGTTCCAACGAATCCGGCGCCGTCGTCGGCCCCGGGCAGTTCAATTATCTGCTTTTCTACGAAGGTGCGCCCGCCGCGGAGACGCTCTCCGGAAGCCCCACCGTCCGCATGCAACTGGGTCCCGACATCGACGCCGGCGGAAACGTCATCAACAACGCCATGGCGCCCTTCCCGGCCGGTGTGGTGCCCAACGCGCCGGAACTCTCCGGGGGCGCCAACTCCTTCGCCGCGCCGGGCCAGATCGACGTCGCGCTGGCGGGCTTCTCGTCCCTCTCCGGCGGTTCGTACCAGCTTTGGCTGTACGACGCGGGCTCGGGTTCCTACTCGTCCGCCGCCGCCACGATCTACCCGGCGATGGGCATGGACATGATGACGACGGGCTCCACCTTCTCGCCGTCATCCTCGGAGGACGTGTACCACGCGAAGCTGGAAGTGTCGATGGATCAGGATTTCGCCGACTTCACGCACGTAGCGGTGAGCGCCGAATCCGGCCAGGCGAGTGCCCCCACCGGGGGGCCGTTCCTGTTCCTGGAGTACCTGACCTCCGACAACCTCATGCGGCAGGGGGCCATGACCTTCGGCCACCTGGGTGCGGGCGGCGGGATCGTACCCTACTTCGGTGGAGGCTCGGGCTCGGGGTCCTTCTACGAGAGTTCGCTGCTGGTGGAGCTGAACCGACTGCCGGCGCCACCTCCGGGACTGCACTACCAGAGCTACCTCGCGGATATTTCACCCACGGGCCTGACCAGTTGGGGGCGGGGCAACACGATCACGCTGGATGCCCGCGGGAACGCGATGGACCGGCTGGAAGCGGCGCAGGTCGGCGACTTCGCGTCGTTCACGCACTATCTGCTGGTGCTGGAGCCGGACGGCATCACCTCCATCACCGAGATGTGGGTACAGCAGAGCGACGACTACAAGAACAAGTTCAAGGAGTTCTTCGGAGGCTGACGCCTGCGCCGGCATGCCGCAACAATCCGCGCCCGCCGCCTGCAGGGGTGGCGGGCGCGCTTGTTGCAGGGGGTTCCCCGGACGGGAGGCGGTGCCCGGGCACTTGCCCCGGGTGATAGATTCCCTGCGATGCGGCAACTGGCGGAGTCCTGGAGATGAAGACACTTTCCGTCCGGGTCGAAAAGCCCTGGGGCTACGAACTCATCTGGGCGCACACCGGACGCTACGCGGGCAAGATCCTTCACGTGAACGCGGGCGAGGCGCTTTCACTGCAGTACCACCGCGAGAAGGACGAGACGCTGTACGTGCTGACCGGGTCGCTGCGGCTGTGGCTGGGGCCCTCGGCGGATGCACTGGAGGAGCGGCTGATGAGGGAGGGGGATGGGGTGCGCATCGCTCCCGGAACCGTGCACCGCATGGAGGCGGTGACGGACGTGGACATCCTGGAGGCGTCGACGCCCGAACTGGACGACGTGGTCCGGCTCGAGGATCGTTACGGGCGCGCAGGGAGTGCCGGGCGACAGGGATGAGGCCGGCAGCGCGCGGACGAACTTCCCACGGCCCGGCGCCTCGCCGCTCGCGCGGACTCATGCACGAACTGCGAAGCCTTGCCGCGCTGCCCGAACGGTGGTGGGCGCTCCTGTGGGTTATCGTCGTACCCAGCGTTGCCTGCAGCCAGGAATCGCCCACCGGCGGGCTGGTCGTTTCGTCGGATGCCGCCCTGCAGGAGACGGCCGACGGGCTGCTCCAGGACATCAGCGAGCGGTCGGGATTCAGCTTTAACAGACCGGTGCGCGTCGAGTGGCGAAGCGAGGAGGAGCTGGTCCGGTATCTGACCTTCAAGCTCGATGAGGAGTTTCAGGATGGCGAAGTGGAGCGCATCCGCGACAGCTACGCGCTTCTGGGGCTCGTGCCGGAAACACTCGATCTCGGTGCGCTCTTCCTGGCGCTCTATACGGAGCAGGTCGCCGGCTTCTACGATCCCGACTCGGTGGCGCTCTACGTGAGGTCCGGCCAGGATGAGGAGACGGTTGAAAGCGTGCTGGTCCACGAGCTCGTCCACGCCGCCCAGGACCAGTCGGTCGACCTCGACGCGCTGACCGAACGCGCGCGCGGCAACGACCGCCAGATCGCCGCCCGGGCGGCGGCCGAAGGGCACGCCACCCTGGTGATGCTCGAGTACGCGCTCGAGAAGCAGCAGGGGGCGGAGGTGGACCTGGTGGCGATTCCCGACTTCATCGACCTGATGGGGCCGTCGCTGGCGGCAGCCGCGAGTTCGTCACCGGTCCTGAGCACCGCCCCCGGAATCGTGCGCGAGTCGCTCATCTTTCCCTATGTGCAGGGCACCGAGTATGTCCGAACGCTGTGGCAGCAGCGTCCCGGCCGGCCGCCTCCCTTCGGAGAGCTGCTTCCTCACTCCACCGAGCAGGTGCTGGAGCCGGAACGGGCATTCGGGCCCGAACCGGATGCGCCGGTCGATATCGAGATCACCGGTGGCGGTGCTGCGGTGATCTACACCAACTCGCTCGGGTTGGCGGAGATCGGAATTCTGTTCGAGGAGGTCGCGGGGGATGGGCGGCCGATTGCCGGCTGGGAAGGCGACCAGTTCGCGCTCGTCGAAGGCGGGGACGGAAGCCGGGGGCTGGTCTGGTGGTCGGTCTGGGAGGACGAAGCGGCGCGCGACGGGTTCGTGTCCCGCGGCCGGGCGGTGGCGGCGGCGCTGACCGACGCGACCCTAGAGCCCCTCATGCTCGATGGCCGCCCAGCGGCGGTGCTGACGGTCGGTGCGGTACCGGACCCGCCGGCAGCGAGGATCGTGGGGGGCGCATGAATTCCCGCGCGGCCGGCGCGCACGCCGTGCATGTGCGCACGAAGGGGAGCGGTGGATACCCGGTGCTCGTGTCCCGCGGCCTGCGCCACGCGATGCCGGAACTGCTCGCCGAGTACGCGCCGGCCCACCGCTACGCCGTGATCACCGACTCGAACGTCGCCCGCCTGCACGGCGAAGCGCTGCTGGGCGTGCTGGCCGGCGGCGGGGCGCGCGCGGAGTTGTTCACCTTTCCGGCGGGAGAGGAGCACAAGATACGGCGGAGCTGGTCGCGGCTCTCGGACGAGCTGCTCGCCGCGGGATTCGGGCGCGACGGCTGCGTGGTCGCGCTCGGGGGCGGGGTGACCGGCGATCTGGGCGGCTTTGTGGCCGCGACCCTGCTGCGAGGCATCCCGGTGGTACAGGTGCCGACCAGCCTGGTCGCCATGGTGGACGCCTCGGTGGGAGGGAAGACGGGGGTGGACACCCGGGCCGGCAAGAACCTGATCGGGGCCTTCCACCCGCCCCGGGTGGTGGTCGCGGATCCCGGCTACCTGAACACCCTGCCTGCGGCGGAGCGCGCCCAGGGGCTGGCCGAGGCGGTCAAGCACGGGGCGATCCTGGACGAGGGTTACTTCGAGGAGGTCGCGCGCTCCGCCGCGGGGGTGCTGGCGGGAGACGGCGCCGCCATGGAGGCGGTGGTGCGCCGGTCGGTGGAGCTCAAGGCCCGGGTGGTCAGCGAGGACGAACGAGAGGGGGGCCTCAGGCAACTTCTCAACTTCGGGCACACCCTCGGGCACGCGCTGGAGGCGGAATCGGGCTACACCCTCCCGCACGGTTCCGCCGTCTCCCTCGGCATGATTCTGGAGGCGCGCGCCGGGGAGCGCATCGGGCGTACCACGGCCGGTACCGCCGACCGGTTGAGCGAAACACTCGCCTCCTGCAGCTTGCCCACCGCCCTTCCCCCGGGCACCGATGCCGCCGCCGTTCTGGCGCGCACTCCGGCCGACAAGAAGACACGCGCCGGGTCTCCCTCCTACGTCCTCCTGGACCGGATCGGACGCGCAGACGGTACAGGCGGATGGACGCACGCTCTGCCGGACGAAGTAGTGCTGGCCGTACTCGACGAGGCACGATGATTCCCCCGACACCCATCTTCTGAATGGACCGCGACGCCGACCGCACCGCTTCTCCGGGCCGGTCACCCTCCACCGCCGGCGCCGTTCTGGCAACCGCCGCCGCCGCCGATCCCGGTCGGCCGTTCCTGCTTTCCGGGGGCGGCATGATGACCTACGGACAGGTGGAGCGCCACGCCCGCGACCTGGCGGCATCTCTGCACCATCTGGGCATCGAGCGAGGCGAGCGTCTCGCGGTCCTGCTGCCCGGCTGCCCCGAGTTCGTCGTGGCGGTTTTCGCGGCGGCCAGGCTGGGGATCGTCGTGGTGCCCCTGAATCCCCGTCTCCCGCCGCTGGAGCTGCGCTACCGCCTCCGCCACTCGCAGGCCGCGGCCGCGGTGACGCCCGAGGTGTTCGAGGGGATCGACTACCTGCAGTTCGCCGAGGACGTACTGGAGGAGCTGCCGGAACTGGGCTACGTGATCACCGTTGGTGAAGAGGACCTCTGGTACGACGACCAGATCTACCAGTTTGAGGACCTGGTCTCGGCGGGACGGGGCAAGAAATGTCCGCGCCCGGACGTCGCCCCGGACGACCTCTTTGCGCTTCTCTACACCGCCGGCACCACCGGAAAGCCGAAAGGCGTCGAGCTGACCCACGGCAATCTGGTGGTTCCCACGCGCCGGACCGTGGCGGAGCTGAGGGTGACCTCCACGGACCGCGTCATCGGGGCCAGCGACATCTTCCACGCCTTTGCGCTCGGCCCGGCCATCCTCGGCACCGCGAGCGCGGGCGCTTCGATCGTGCTGCAGGAGAGCTTCGACGGCGAGGAGGCGCTGGATCTGATCGAACGGCACCGCGTCACCGTGCACTACGGCGTTCCCACGCACTTCCTGACGGAGCTGCACGCCCAGCGCAGGGAGCCGCGCGACCTCACCAGCCTGCGCACGGGCATCGTCACCGGGGGCCCCATCGGCGATCCGGCCCTGCGCCATGTGCGCAAGGAGCTATGCCCGAACCTGCAGGTGGCCTATTCGCTCACCGAGGCCGGGTCCACCCTCTCGATGACGCGCGCCGAAGATCCTCCCGAGAAACAGCGCTTCACCGTGGGACGGCCGTTGACCGATGTCTCGGTGCGCGTGTGCGACGGCGACGGATCCGTGCTCCCGGTCGAGAGCCTCGGGGAGATCCGGGTTCGCGGCCCGGGCGTGATGCGCGGATACTACAGGCAGCCCGACAACACCCGGCGGCACTTCGACGCCGACCGGTTTCTGAGCACCGGCGACATGGGCATCGTGGACGAAGACGGCTACCTGCATTTGGTAGGTCGCCAGGGCGATGTTATCATTAAGGCTGGGTTCGATGTGTATCCCCGGGAAGTCGAGAACAGAATTGCGACCCACCCGGCGGTGCGGGATGTAGTGGTGGTGGGCCTGCCCGACGAACTCCTGGGCGAGGCCGTATGCGCCTGCGTGCACATGATCGAAGGGGCCATGGTCTCGGCGGAGGAGTTGAGAGCGTGGTGCCGCCCCTCGCTGGCCACCTACAAGGTGCCCGATCGGATCCACTTTTTGAACGAGTTCCCGGCGACGGCAGCCGGGAAGGTCGGACGCGGAGAACTTGCTCGCCTGTTGCGGGCCGAGGTCCTGCGCCGACACGGCTAGGTCCCTGGCTTCCCAGCTCTGCTCCACGACCGATCACGGCGTGCGCCGCCGGAGAGAGGGTGGACCGGAGAGGGAGGCTCGGCGGCCGGAACTTCGGTTGCGAGAGAACATCACATGATCAATCACTTCACGCGCGCCCCGCATGTCGAAGGGGCGGGCCCGATCCTTTCTTCCGCGCCCAACGCGGCGCTGCTCATCGACTTCGACAACGTGACGATGGGCATCCGGAGCGATCTTTCCAAAGAGATCAAGACGCTCCTCAACTCCGACATCATCAAGGGCAAGGTCACCGTCCAGCGGGCGTACGCCGACTGGCGGCGGTATCCCCAGTACATCGTGCCGCTCTCGGAGGCGTCGGTCGACCTGATCTTCGCTCCCGCCTACGGCAGCTCCAAGAAGAACGCCACCGATATCCGCATGGCCATCGACGGCATGGAGCTGGTCTTCATTCGTCCGGAAATCGGGACCTACATTCTCCTCACGGGCGACAGCGACTTTTCCAGTCTGGTCCTGAAACTCAAGGAATACGGAAAGTATGTGATCGGAGTCGGGATCCAGGAATCGAGTTCCGACATCCTGGTCCAGAACTGCGACGAATACTACTCGTACTCGTCCATCGCCGGACTACAGAAGGCGTCCGTGGGAGACAAGGGCAAGTCGGTGGACCCCTGGCATCTCGTCAGCGAGGCGTCGAAGAAGATGATCGAGCGCGGGGACGTGATGCGCTCGGACAGGCTCAAGCAGGTCATGCTGGAGATGAAGCCGGGTTTCGAGGAATCGAAGTACGGGTTCAGCAAGTTCAGCAAGTTTCTCGCGGAGGCGGCCTCCCGCGGTCTCGTGCGCCTGCGCAAGCTCGAGAACGGACAGCACGAGATACTTCCTGCCGGCGGACGTTCGCGAGACGCTTCGGCCGACCGCGCCCCGCAACATCCCGGCGCGCGCAGCCGGCCGGCCGGGCCTGGTGGTCGGGAACGCAAGCGGGCGGCTGCCGCCCCCGGCGAAGCGGAGTCCCCGAAGAAGGAGCCCCGCCGGGAGGACGTCTCCGGAAACGGGACAACCGGCGCGGACCCCCTTGCGGACGCGTATGCGCTCCTGCGCCGGGCGCTGCCGGAAATCAGCCCCGACAACAGCTGGACGCGGGATTCCGATGTGAAGCGCCGCATGCTGGATCTCGACCGGAACTTCGACGAGACCGGGCTCGGGTTCAGCAAGTTCAGCAAATTCCTTACGCAGGCCCACGAGCACGACGTCGTGCGCATCCGGCGGAACGAGGCGGGCAACTTCGTCGTGCGGCTTCCGCGGTCGGACCGGGCGCGCAGGGACGCCGCAGCCTCCACGGGATCCCGGGAGGTGAGCGGGACGCCTTCCGAGGCGGATGGAGCTGCGTCCGGCGCATCGCCGACAGCTGCGGCCGGTACGCCGGACGCGGCCCCCGAGGTGGCGGAAGGGGATTCCGCGTCCGCGGGGGTCGAGGACGCCGCGTCTGCAGAGTCGACGGCGACGGCGGCGTCTCCAGCGGCGAAGAAGGGAGGGCGCCGCACACCGCGTTCGCCCCGTCAGCGCATGTGGCGCCAGAGCCAGCGGGCGCGCGAGCAGGACAGGGATGAGAGCGCCGGCGAGGACGGGCGTGCGGACACGAAGCCCGCGTTCGATCCCGCCCGCCTCGGCCTGCCCACCGAAGCGAGCGCGGTGCAGCGCTACCTGGCCAACCGCTACCGGG
>JAJEBS010000239.1 GCA_022822425.1 Gemmatimonadota bacterium
CGCGTGGTGATCTTCGGCGAGTCGCCCAGGAAGGAAATGATGTTCACCTTGCCGGATACGTTGGCCGCCGCGGCGAAGCGATCGGTCTGGGTGATGAGCAGGTTGGTCGCGTAGCCACCGTAGCTCTGCCCGTAGACACCCACCTTCTCCGGGTCGACCAGTCCACGCTCGATGATCTTGTTGATCGCGTTGGGCACCGCCTTGAGCCAGGCCTCGCCCGGAAATCCCTCCTCGAAGCGCACCGAGGGCCGGAACCCGAACCAACCCTGCGCGGTGATCAGGTTCATGTTCTCGTTGAACCCGTTGTCGAAGTACTCCTCGTATATCTCCGCCACCATCGGATAGGCGCGCCCCGGCTCGTAGTCGGCCGGATAGTAGAGGATGCCGTAGAGGGTGTTGCCGTCGACGTCCAGGTACTCGACGAGCTCGCTTCGCGTCAGCGCCACGCCCTCGAGCCGGGGATTCGTTTCGGTCAGCCGCCGGGGTGACGATCCGTCTCCGCGGGCCACCCAGATCTCGTTGGGATGGTCCCCGTCCGACATGGCGTAGACGAGCGTGGCGCCATCCTGCGAGACGTTCCAGGACCGGTAGAGGTTGGCGTCCAGCATCAGAGTCTCCACTTCGCCGGTCCCCGTGTCGAGGCGCTTCAGGCCCCGCTGCCAGCGGTCCCGGGCCGAGTAGCTGAAGTAGAGATACCGGCCATCTTCTCTCCACCCCTGGACCTGGCGGCGCGGGCGCTGGTCCTCGTCCTCTTCGAGCTCGAGGAGGGTGTGCATGTCATCGCTGTCGAGATCGAGGAGATGCCAGCCGTCCTGCGAGGTCAGGAGGAGCTGGTCCCCCGAAGGGCTCCAGCGCTCAACCGCGAAACGGATGCCGTCAGAATCGGACTCTTCATCGTCAGAAGCGGAATCGTCGCCGCCGGCGCGGGCGCCGGATTCGTCCACATCGCCTCGATGACTCTCCGTCACATCCACCGCCTCGTCCTCGCCCAGCCGCCGCACGAAGACGGAGCCCTCCTCGCCGTACGCAAAGGCGTCGCGGGCGTCGTTCCAGGCAACGTTCAGGCGCTCTTCGCCCGTGTCCCGGAGCGAAACCGGATCTCCACCGGCCGCGAGATCCAGCCGGAAGAGTTCGTACTCGGTGCCGTCCCGGCGCGTGTACGATGTCTTGGTGCGCGCGGCGGTCGAAAACGTGATGTAGGATCCGTCCTCCGAGAAGCCTGGACCGACGGGAGTCACCTCGGAGAGAACCTCGCGCACCGTGCCGTCGGCGACCGACGCGAGCACAGTCTCCTGCCGGTTGGCGAGGTTCCTCACCCGGTCCCAGGCGAGGAAGTCGTTGCGCGAGTCCTGTACGATCACGGGAGCGTCCGTGAGGGCGTGAAAGGCCGCTCGCGCCTCCTCCGCCCATCCAGCGGGCCGAAGCCCGAGCAGAACGCGGGCGCCATCCGGCGACCACACCAGCGGCGAGGAGGACGCGATTTCCCTGTCGGTGCCGAGAGAGACGGTCCTGCTTTCGCTGGTGACCGCGTCGAAGATGCGGAGCCGATACTGGCCGTCTTCCACCATGAACCAGGCCAGCCGCCCCCCGTCCGGCGACCAGGCATAGCCGCGCATCTGCGCGAGTTCCGCCTGAACCCAGGTCGGGTCTCCGGTCCGTGTGTCGATCACCATCAGCCGGGTCGACACGGGGGAGATGTAGGTGGGGTCGCCGAATCGCTGGTGGTCGACGTCGGTGCGGTCCCGGCGGGACGTGAGGGTCACGGCGACCCGGGCGCCGTCCTCCGTCACCGCCACGATGCTCGGCGTGCGCACGTCGAGTGCGATCTCCGAGGTGAAAGGCTGTTGGGCGGCGGCGGGAGCGGGGACCGCGAAGGTCGCCAGGACCATCAGTGCGGCACCGCAGGCTGCGGCGAGAAGGATGGGTGCGCGGACGACAAGCGAGCGGGGAGCCGATGTGGAGCGGGCGGCAGCGATGTGTTGGGCGGTACTCATGGACGGATCACTTCCGAGAGGTGGGACGGGTGCCAGGGCTGGAACCTACGTCCCGGCGACTCGGGCGCGAAAGCGGACGCGCGCCGGCGCCAGCTTTGGTGCGGCGGAAAGCGACGCGACGTCGAAGACGAGCACGTGGGCCTGGGGAGCCGCGTCAAGGTTCGTTCGGTTCGCAGCCATGGGGATCGGCGTTAACTTGGTTGGGTTACCGGAGCGGAACGGTTCCAGGACGCGCCTCTGGAGAAGCTGGAGTTCAGCACATGCCCAATCGATCGGGGGACTGGCTCGCTCAGGCCGAGCACGACCTGGATCAGGCCGAGGCGTCACACCGGGACGGCAGACACGACTGGGCCTGTTTCGCTGCGCATCAGGCGGCAGAGAAGGCGGTCAAGGCGCTTCACATGGCCCAGGGTCGCGAGGTCTGGGGCCACGTGGCGACCAGGCTCCTCTCGGAGTTGCCGGAAGCTCCGCCGGCCGAATTGATCGAGCGGGCGCGGGTACTGGACAACTACTATGTTCCCGCTCGGTATCCGAACGGGCATGTCGAGGGCCCGGCATACGAGCACTACGGATCATTGCATAGCTCTCAGGCGGTCGACCATGCCCGGGACATCCTCAACTTCGTTCGTCAAGCACTGGCCGAAACCTGATCGGGTTCTTGCCGATCTGGGGAAATGGGCTGAGAGTCAGGCCGCCAGTCGGCCGGAGTTGATCGCGCTCGGCTACTTCGGCTCCCACGCGCGGGGCGACACCGGGTTCGGGAGCGATCTCGACCTCGTGGCCATTATTGGCGAGAGCGATGTCCCGCAGATGCAGCGCAACCGCGACTGGCCCTTCGAACGGCTGCCCGTGCCCGCGGACCTGCTGGTGTACACGGTTGAGGAATGGCGCCAACTGAGGCACCGGGGGGGGCGTTTTGCCCGCGTAATGGAGAGCGAGGTGGTCTGGGTGGTGGGAGAAGGCGCCACTGTCTGACGCGTCCGAGTGCGCATCATCGCCGCCTTCAGCCCCCGGCGCCCGGGGCGTCGGAAGCGGTGTCGGAACCGGTTCGCGATCTTCTCCCGTCAATTCGGTGCGGAGACGGCCCTCTCCCGCTGGCGCAGCCAGAAGGCGACGGCCAGGCAGGCGAACGAGGCCACCCAGGCGAAGTAGCCGATGCGCAGTGTCGTGTCGCCTTCGCTCGCGACCCACAAGGGCCACCAGGACGCCGCCGCCACCGCGGACCGACGGCCCATGCGGATGCCCGCGCCAGCTGTCCGGTTGCACCGGCTTGCGATGGATCCCCGGGCCTCATGGCATGGCTCCTTGCGGGCGGATGTCAACCCGGCGACCCGTCCGGGTGCAGCTCGCACTCCGGAGGCTGAAGCCGGGTCCAGGAGAGCGATGTGATCTGCCAGTCGCCGCCCTCGCGCATGAGGATGAAGGCGTCGGCTCCGCAGTGGCTCAGGTCCTCTCCGACGTAGAAGTCGTACGGCGTCCAGACCGTCGCGAGGTCGCCGCTGATGCGCACTTCGGGGTCCCACATGCGCTCGGTCATGCGGGGCCCGTCGGCCTCCAGGCGCGCGACCATGCCATCCAGCGTGGACGTCGACGAGGAACGCTCTCCCTCGGCCGACCGCTCGACGGAGTGCATCAGGATGTCGGGATGCAGGATGGCGGTCAGCAGTTCCGTATCCCGCTCGCCGAGCGCGTCGAAGAGCGACTGGACGGTCGCCAGAATCGCCGCCCGGTCGGCATCCGAAGGCATGTGGTCTGCGGAGGCCATGGTCTCGGCGGGCGGGCCCCCGTCCGCTGCCGACATCATGGCCCCGGCCTCGGAGCCCCCGCCCCGCTCCTCTCCGGAGGGAGCGCAAGCGGCAAGCACGAAGGTGGCAAGGACGGGAACAACGGTGTTGCGGATCACGATATGGTTCCTCCCGGAAGACGGCGGAAAACTGGCCTGTCGCAGGGTCGATGCACGGTCCTTCAACGTATTGCCGCCGCGCCCGGCTCGCAGCCCGTCCAGCACCTACCAGAAGACGATGTACAGAGCGGCGGCCCCGGCAATCACTCCTCCGGCCCACAGCCGCCCGCCCGGGGCCGGCGTCAGATCGACCGCCGCATCGGACCGCGGCAGGGTGCGCGCCTCCTCCAGCGGACGCGCTCGCGTAACCATGCTCATGAACACGCAGATCACGAGGAAGGTGATCGCCATGTGGTGCAGGAACGCCACCTCCGGAAGCAGCCAGAGCAGCAGGCCGTAGACCGGAACCCCCAGCAACATCCCGCCGAAGGCCGCCGGCGGCGGCGTCCGGGGCACGAACAGGCCGAACAGGAAGGCGGCCACGATCCCGGGCGAGATGAAGCCCCAGAACATCTGAATGTATT
The DNA here is from genome assembly GCA_022822425.1 of Gemmatimonadota bacterium. Taxonomy (GTDB): domain Bacteria; phylum Gemmatimonadota; class Gemmatimonadetes; order Longimicrobiales; family Gaopeijiaceae; genus BD2-11. The sequence goes on from JAJEBS010000239.1 coordinate 4,362, forward strand.
CGAAGACGCTGCCCGCCCGGGCCACCAGCGGCGCCCAAAGGCACCCCACCACGGCCAGAACCGCGGTCGTCACCCGTCCTACCGTCATCAGCTTGCGCGATGAGGCCTGTGGCCGCAGATGCCGCTTGTAGAGGTCGACACTGAAGATCGTCGCCGCCGAGTTGAGCATCGAGTCGAGCGAGCTCATCACCGCCCCGAAGAGCGCGGCGAACATGAGGCCGGTGAGCCCGGCGGGCAGCAGCTCGCGCATCATGACCGGGTACGCCTGATCCGGATTCGACACCTGGTCGGCGAACAGCTCCGCGGCCATGATCCCCGGAAAGACGATGATGAAGGGGATGAGCAGCTTGATGAAGCCGGCCAGGAAGATCCCGCGCTGGGCATCCGCCAGGCTGCGCGCGGCGAGCGTCCGCTGGGTGATGAACTGGTTCAGCCCCCAGTAGAAGATGTTGGGGATCCAGAGCCCGCCGATGAAGACCGCCAGCCAGGGCATCTCGGGATGATTCCAGGGGAGGACGGTGTGGAGCTTCCCTTCCGCGGCGGCGAGAAAGGGTTCGATGCCCCCGATCGCGCGAAAGCCGAGCACCGTCACCAGAACGCCGCCCAGAAGCAGCGCCACGCCCTGTATGAGATCGGACCACACGACGGCCCTGAGCCCGCCGTAGATGGTGTATCCGCCGGCCAGCACGCCGATCAGCCAGATGCCCGCCCCGATGTCCAGCCCGAAGATGGATTCGAGCGCCAGCGCCCCCGAGTACAGCACCGTGGCCAGGGCGACGAGGACATAGGCCGCCATGATGTAGGCCGCCATGAGCGTGCGCGTGCGTGCATCGTAGCGGTACTCCAGGAACTCGGGGATCGTATAGATGCCGGCCCGGAGGAAGCGCGGCAGAAAGAACAGGCCCACCAGCACGAGCGTGACCGCGGCCATCCACTCGTAGCTGGCGATGGCGAGCCCGAGATCGTATCCGCGGCCCGCCATGCCCACGAAATGCTCCGTCGAGATGTTGGATGCGATCAGGGAGAAGCCGATCAGCCACCACGGCAGATTGCGGCCGGCCAGGAAGTAGCCCGCCGCGTCATGCCTGCCGCGCGAGGCGTAGAGCGACACCCCCACCACGAGGGCCAGGAAGCCGGCGAAGGCCGCGAGGTCGAGGGGTTGAAAGGTCATGGCCGGTAAGGTCGTGTCGATGTTCAGGGTCGCACGCCCCGAGTCCCCGACGCAGGTTCTCGGCGATCGGGTCGACAGGAGAGCGGTCGCCACCGCAAACTTACGACATGTGACGTGTCCCGGTACCGCGCCGGGGTTCAGACCAGGGCGATGCATCAGACACGGAGGCCGCGCGGGCCGGAGCGCGATTCCGGGCCGAGCCGTTGACGGCTCCCAATGGCCCGGCAGTTGAACGGGACTGGTCTACGTCGACATCTTGGAGATACTGGATTCCACGGATGACTGATCGCCTCGGATGCGAGCACCGACAGCTCTGGTCCAAACCCACATGACCTCAGGATCCAAGACCATGGCCGACCGGTCGGGAGCGCCCGTTCTCATCACCGGCTCGGCAGGGCATCTGGGCGCGAATCTCGTGCGCCGGCTTCTCGACGACGGCGCGCGGGTTCGCGTGCTTCTCCGACAAGAGGACAACAACGAAGCCCTTGACGGTCTCGAGGTGGAGCGTGTGTTCGGTGACATTCGCGATCTGAGTGCCACCAGGAATGCGCTCGATGGCTGTCACGGCGTCTATCACTGCGCGGCGAAGGTCTCGACCATCGAGGGCAACCGCACCCATCGCCGTGAAGTGTACGAGTGCAACGTCCTCGGCACCCGCAACGTGCTGCAGGCGGCGCGCGATGTGGAAGCCGGACGGGTGGTGGTAACGGGATCCTTCAGCGCGGTGGGTTACGATCTGGATGATCCGTCCGCTCCCAGCGACGAGACGATGCAGTTCTATCCCATGGAACGGACGATGCCCTATGAGCGCAGCAAGGTACTTGTCGAGCACGAGTGCTGGCGCGCGGCCGCGGCGGGACAGGATGTCATCGTCGCAACGTGTTGTGCTCTGGTGGGTCCCGCCGATTTCTTCCCTTCGCGCCTGGGAAGGACCATGTGCGACTATGCCAACGGCAAGCTCCGGGCGTTCGTGGACGGTGGCTTCGAGTTCGTCGCGGCCCGGGACATCGTCGAGGGGCATGTGCTGTGCATGCAGCGCGGGCGCTCGGGCGAAAAGTACATCTTCAGCACCGAGTTCAAGACGATTTCCGATATCCTGGACCTGTTCGAGGACGTCTCGGGCGTCCCGCGTCCGCGCCGGCGGATGCCGGTTCGCCTTATGCTCGGCTTCTCGGAGGTGGCCAGCTTCTATCTGAGCCGGTGTCACCCGGGCTTCCCGCAGCGGTTCACGCCCGGTGCCATCCGACTCCTGCAGAAACGCCGTCACGCCGACACCAGCAAGGCGAAACGGGAACTCGGCTACCAGCCGACGACGATTCGCGCAGCGGTTCATGAGGCCTACGCCTTCCACTACGAGCGCAACTCGATCCGGAACCCGCGCGCAAACCGTCCGATCCGCTGCGGCGCGAGCGCGGACGGCAACCCCACCGCGAGCGAAGGCACATGACGAAACCCGAACCGGGGCCTGCCGTGCGCCCGGCACCCCGTACTCCCCCCAGCTTCGAGGAGGCCCGCAACCTGCGTCAGCGCACGCGCGCCGCGGGTATGAACCCGGACTACTGGTACGCGGTTGAAGAGATGCGCCAGGTCAAGCCGGGGACGGTGGTAGAGGTCGTTTTCTGGGGCCAATCGATCGCACTCTATCGGACGGAGGACGGGTCGTTTCATGCCGTTGAGAATCGCTGCCTGCACCGCCAGCTGAAGCTGTCGCTCGGCGTGGTGGAGGGCTGCCGACTCGTGTGTGCCTACCACGGATGGGAGTACGACGAGAACGGGTGCCTGGCCGCGATTCCGGATCTCTTCGGCCGAGACCGTGTTCCCAGGCTCTCGATCCGAACCTATCCCGTGAAGGTTCGCTACGGGCTGGTCTGGCTGTTCCCCGGGGACCCGGAACTCGCAGAGGAGCGCCGGATCCCGGAGATCCCCGAACTCGAGGGACGCGGCCGG
>JAJEBS010000193.1 GCA_022822425.1 Gemmatimonadota bacterium
GCCTTCGAGGCGGCCGGCTTCATCGACGCCTTCCGGGTCGAGATCCGGCCCGAGGACGTGAGCAGCCACGACGTGCGCTACAACGTCATCAACTGGGTGCACCGCTCAACGCGGGGCTGGAGCACGGGCGGTTCGATCACCGATCCGCGCACCGGCGAGATCCTCAAGGGCAACGTGACGCTGGGGTCGCTGCGGGTGCGCCAGGACTACATGATCGCCGAGGGGCTGCTGGCGCCCTACGAAAACGGCGATGAGGAGGCGGCGGAGCTCTCCGAGTGGGCGCTGGCGCGCATCCGTCAGCTTTCGGCGCACGAGGTCGGCCATACGCTGGGTCTTGGGCACAACTACTACGACAGCGATGCCGGGCGTATCTCGGTGATGGACTACCCCCACCCGTTGGTCACCTGGGACGGCAGCGAGTTCGACTACTCGGAGGTGTACGACACCGACATCGGCGAGTGGGACAAGGTCACGATCCGGTACAGGTACACCGTCTTCCCTCCGGGGGCCGACGAGGCGGCAGAGCTGGACCGGATCCTGGACGATGCGTGGGAAGAGGACATCCGCTATTTCACCGGCCAGGACGTCTCGGCGCACGCCCGTGTGGACCAGTGGTCCAACGGAACCGACGCCGGGGCTGAGCTCGACCGAATGCTGGACGTGCGGCGCGCGGCCATGGATCGCTTCGGCGAGCGCGTGATCCGCAAGGGGGCGCCGATGGCGCAGATGGAGGAGGTGCTGGTGCCGCTCTACATGCACCATCGCTACCAGGTGACCGCCGCCGCCTCGGTACTGGGCGGGCTGCACTATACCTACGCCACCCGGGGCGACGGGCTGGAGCCCGTGCGGCCGGCCTCGGCCAGCGAGCAGAAGCGGGCGCTGGACGCGCTGGTGCGGTCGGTGCAGCCCGCGGAGCTGACCATTCCGGCCAAGGTGCTGGACCAGCTGCCGCCGCGGCCCGCCGGCTACGGCCGGTCCCGCGAGCTCTTCCCGCGCTACACGGGATCGATGTTCGACGCGGTGTCCCCAGCGGTGGTGGCGACCGCCCACGTGGTCGGCGAAGTGCTGGAGCCGAGCCGAGCGGCGCGCCTGCTGGAGCAGAACGCGCTCGACGCGTCGCTGCCGGGGCTGGGTGACGTGATCACCACGCTCACTGCGGTGGGCGATCCAGACGCGGCCGACTCGCCCTACGAGGCGGAGGTGCGGCGCGCCGTCGGCCGGGTGGTCGTGGACGGGCTGATGAGCCTGGCCGGCGGGGCCGCCATGCCGCAGGTGAGGGCGGTCGCCGCCCAGCACCTTGGGTGGCTCGGCGACGCGGCCGAGGGCCGGTCGATGGGCGACGACCACAACGCCGCCCACTTCGCGCTGCTCGCCCGGGACATCCAGCGCTTCGAGGAGCGACCCCACGAGGCCTGGGCGCCAGCGGTGACGCCGAGCGCGCCCCCCGGAGCACCCATCGGCACCGCGCCCATGGACTGGATGGGCTTCGGGACCGGACTGGGCGGCCAGCTCACGGCTCAAGCAGGCCTTGTGGACCTCGCCTGGCTGGACAAACTGGTGCCGTTCTGCGCCTACGAGCAGTGGTGAGGGCCGAGGGTCGGCTCAGCGCAGAACGCGGAAGATCCGGTCGGCGAGTGTCGTCATGAGGGGCGTGCCGACCGCCAGCAGGACGATCCCCGCGGTCTCCGCGGGACGGGCCTCGTTGCTCCTGCCATCGATGAGCAGGAGGTAGCCGGCGGTCGCCGCCATCGCGCTTCCGAGCGCGGCAGGGAGAAAGCGTCCCCTGGAGCGGTCGGTCTGGCCGGCCCACCCGGCCGAGTAGCCTCCGGCCGCGCTGGGCAGCGCCAGCGCCAGGATGCCCGTGCCCGTCGTCAGGATACCGGTGCAGCGCGGGCGGAGGCCCCCGATGCCGGTATCGATATCAAGGCACTGGTTGGCGAGACCGAGCCCGACCGCCAGACCGACCGCGTTGCCCACGAAGGAGCTGAGGAAAACCCGCTCCCATCCGTAGCGCTCCTCCTCCAGAGACCAGTCGAAGCCGGTCGCCAGACGATCGGCGGCTGTTTCGCGCTGGCGCTGCGGGCCGGTCTTGGTCTCCACCAGCAGAGCGCCCCCTCCCGCGGCCATGCCGAACCGGGTCGACGCCTGCAGGGGCGACAGCAACTCCACGCGCGCTATGTCCTCAAGGGGCATCGAGAAGTAGAGCAGCGACGGCACTGCCGCCCTGACTCCGTCCACGTAGATGGATACGTCGTTGCATCCGCCCTGCGCCGAGGTGGAGCGGTACTCGACGCAGGAGCCGGTTCTCCCGGAGCGAACCCGAAGGCCCGGCAGGTGCTGCGCGAGCACGTCGGACAGGGCGAGCCCGCGTCGGGCGGCCTCGCTGAGCTGCGCCGGCCCGACTTCGTTGATGGAGTGGCCGGTGGAAACCCTCCTCCGCTCCAGCTCGGTGACCGCCTCCACGACGAGGGGCTCAAGTTCGATGGTTCGCGGCGCCAGGCGCACGTCGAGGCGAAGATCCTCGCCCGCATTCACGGCGATTTCACGCGACTGGTCGCCATAGGCCAGATGCTCCACCACCAGGATGTGCGCCCCCTCGGGCACATCCGCGAAACGGAACATCCCGCTTGCGTCCGTCACGGTGGAGCGACCGAGGTCGTGCAGGCGCACGACGACATCGGCGATGGGCCTGGAATTGTCCTGCTCGAGGACCCGTCCCGTCAGGGTCCCGGTTTCCTGGGCGGCGGCCACGGTCGACACCAGCGTCAGTACGCACAGCAGGGCTGCGCACGGAAGGAGGGAAGCGTATCTCCCGCGCGCGCGCGAAGCCGCAACCGAGAGTTCCGGATGTCCGGCGTCGGATGCCGGTCGGACCGGCCGGAGGGAAGTCATGCGCGAGCCTGTCGGGGGAAAGCGTACCAATTGAATCGTACCCTGCGGCGTTTCGGCACGTTCCGAACCGTGCCCGATTCCGGGGACCCCTGCACGCCCGGCGCGCGGAGGGTGCCCAAGGCTAACGCAGAGCTGCCAGTGATACCCCGATGTCCACGTTAACGCAGAGCTGCCGGCGAGGCCCCGATGCCCACGCTAACGCCGGCCTGCCGGGGAGGTTCCGATGTCGACTCGGATGTCGCGCCACTTTCCCTGGCGATAGCGCGCCACGCTCAGGATGCAGCGGGCCGCGTGTCCCAGCAGAATTGCGATCCACACGTCCGTAGGTTCGAGCCCGCGCATCTGCTGCAGGACCGCAAGAAGACCGAGGGGAATCACCACCTGCGAGACGATGGAGATGAAGAGCGGGCTGCGCGTATCGCCGCTCCCCTGCAATCCCCCGGTGTACGTGAGCGCGACGGTGACGAAGAGCCCCGAGACGCTCAGGAAAGCCAGCAGCTGGACTCCCAGGCCGGCCACCCTGGGATCCTCCATGCCGAAGATGGAGAGCAGGGCCTCGGGAACGAGCAGGAACATGGCTCCCACGGCGATGGCGACCCCCAGGCCGATGCGAGAAGCGACCTGCACCCCCTTGACGGCCCGTTCCGGGTGTCCCGCCCCGAGATTCTGTCCCACGACTGCCCCCGTGGCGCCCATCAGCCCCAGCGAGGTCCAGGTGATGAGCGAGAACAGTTGAACGTAGCCGACCGCGTACGCGGCCTGCGCCTCCGCGCTCAGAGCGAGCGAGCCGATGAAGCGGAGCAGCAGCACGCCACCGAGGTTCATGACCACGCCCTGGATGCCGGCAGGGAGTCCGAACCGGAACAGTTGGCGGATGATCCCCCAGTCCGGGGCCAGCGACATGCCGCGTTCGAAGGAGACCACGGTTCTGTGCGAGAGGAGCAGCCAGAGCACGTACCCGCTCACGATCACCCCGGAGATCACGCTGCCCATCGCCGCGCCTGCGGTGCCGAAGGAGGGGATGGGCCCCAGGCCGCGGATCAGGATCACGCTGAAGATGATGTTGAGAAGGGTGAGGGCCACCCCGAGACGGAGTGGCGTTCGCGCGTCGCCCGCCGCGCGGAATGCGCCTCCGGCCATGAAGAACATCATGGTGCCGAAGCTGAAGACGAAGAGGATGCGCAGGTACGGGAGCGCCTCCTGCTGGACCTCGGCGGTCGCGCGCACCAGCCCCAACAGGGAGGGAGCCAGGAAGTATCCGAGGGGCGCGACGACGCCGATGGACAGGGCCGCGGCCGTAAGGAAGGCCTGGTAGACGGTCCGATTGACCTTGTCCCTGTCTCCCGCGCCGGCAAAACGGGCCACCAGAATGCCCATCCCCGTGAACAGCGAGGAGACGAAGGTGATGACGACGAGGTAGATCTGGGACGAGACGCCGATGGCGGCGTTGCCCGCGTAGCCCACGTAGTTGCCGACCATGGCATGGCCGACCAGGCCCTGCATGCCGGCGATCACGTTCTGCAGCATGGTCGGCCACGCGAGCATCCAGACCGCGAGCGGGACCGGCCCCTCTACGATGCTGCGGTCGAAGGGGCGTCCGCCGCTCCGCCGGGACATGTCGAACGACCCCGCGGGTCAGGCCGGCGTGCCTTTTCTCCGGACGACCCGAAGGAGCTTCGCCAGGGGGTCGTAGGCCCTGTCGACGACGCGCTCCTTGAGGGGGATGATGGCGTTGTCGGTGATGGTGATGCTCTCGGGACACACCTTGGTACAGCACTTGGTGATGTTGCAGTAGCCCACGCCCTGGTCCTTGCGCAGGGTCTCGAGCCGGTCCCCGGTGTCGAGCGGATGCATCTCCAGCGCCGCGACGTGCACCATGAAACGCGGCCCGATGAACTCCTCGTGCAGGTGGTGGTCCCTGAGCACGTGACACACGTCCTGGCACAGGAAGCACTCGATGCACTTGCGGAACTCCATCACGCGGTCGACGTCCTCCTGGAAGATCTCCCAGGTGCCGTCCTCATGATCGGGCTCCCGGGGCTGGAAGGCGTCGATTTTCTCCTTCACGCGGTAGTTCCAGGAGACGTCGGTGACCAGGTCGCGCACCAGCGGGAAGGCCTTCATCGGCTCGATGGTGACCGGCTCGTCCATGGGAAGGTCGCTCAGGCGGGTCATGCACATGAGTTTGGGCATGCCGTTCACCTCCGCGGAACACGATCCGCAGCGGCCCGCCTTGCAGTTCCAGCGCACGGCCAGATCGTTCGCCTGCTCGGCCTGGATCCTGTGCACGGCGTCGAGCACCACCATCCCCGTGGTGGTCTCGATGGTGTAGTCCTGGAATCCCCCGGTCTCCCCGTCCCCTCTCCAGACCCTGAACGTGCTCTCGGCCATTATCCTTGTTCCTCGATGATTCGGCGCAGCCGCCCGGGCAGCTCGCGGACCGGTTCCCTGCGACTCTTCATGTTCCCGTCCGCACCCTTCCACAACACGAGGTTGTAGCGGCCCCAGTCGGGATCCTTCGCCGGGTAGTCGACGCGCGAATGGGCGCCCCGGCTCTCCCGGCGTCCGACCGCGGCACGGGCGGCGGCTTCCGAGACGGCCAGCAGGTTGTCCAGATCGAGGGCCGTGTGCCAGCCGGGGTTGTATTCCCGGTTGCCCGTCACCGCGACGTGCGCGGCCCGCTCCTTGAGCGCCTCGATCTCCTCGAGCGCCGACGCCAGGTCGTCCTCGGTGCGCACGATCCCGACCCTGTCCTGCATGAGCTTCTGGAGGTCTTCCTGCACCTGATAGGGGCCCTCCCCGCCATCGTTGCCGAACGGGGCCAGGGAATGGCGTTCGGCCTCCGCGATCTGCCCCTCGTCGAGCGAGGGGGCCCCGTTCTCGCCGGCGAAACGGGCCGCGTACTCGCCGGCGCGCTTGCCGAAGACGAGCAGGTCGGAGAGGGAGTTGCCACCCAGGCGGTTGGCGCCGTGCAGCCCCGCCGCGCATTCCCCGGCAGCGAACAGGCCGGGCACGTTGGACATCTGCGTGTCCGGGTCCACACGCACGCCGCCCATCACGTAGTGCGTGGTGGGCCCGACCTCCATGGGCTCCTTCGTGATGTCGATGTCCGCCAGCGCCTTGAACTGGTGGTACATCCCCGGGAGCTTCCGGCGGATGTGGGCCGGGGCGTCGGACATCTTCTCCGCGATCCAGGCGATGTCGAGAAACGCACCGCCGTGCGGGCTGCCGCGCCCCTCCTTGACCTCGCGCACGATGCAGCGGGCAACGTGGTCGCGGGTGAGCAGCTCGGGAGGCCGGCGCGCGTCGCGGTCGCCCACCACGTAGCGCCACCCCTCCTCGGGGGAGTCGGCGGTCTGGTCCTTGTAGAGGTCCGGGATGTCGTCGAACATGAACCGGCGCCCCTCGGAGTTGCGCAGCACCCCCCCTTCCCCGCGCACCCCCTCGGTGACCAGGATCCCGCGCACGCTGGGGGGCCAGACCATGCCCGTCGGGTGGAACTGGATGAACTCCATGTCCATCAGCTCCGCTCCCGCGTGGTAGGCGAGGGCGTGCCCGTCTCCAGTGTATTCCCAGCTGTTGGAGGTGATCTGGTAGGCCTTGCCGATCCCTCCGGTGGCCAGCACCACGGCCTTGGCTCCGAAGACCTGGAAGCGGCCGCGCTCGCGGTCGTAGGCGAAGGCCCCCGCGACCCGGTCGCCGTCCAGGAGCAGCCGCGTCACGGTGCACTCCATGAAGACGTCCATGCCCTGGTGGACGCCGTGGTCCTGCAGCGTGCGGATCATCTCCAGGCCGGTGCGGTCGCCCACGTGGGCGAGGCGCGGATAGGCGTGGCCGCCGAAGTTGCGCTGCAGGATGCGTCCGTCGGGCGTGCGGTCCATGAGGGCGCCCCACGCCTCGAGTTCCCTGACGCGATCGGGAGACTCCTGTGCGTGCAGCTCGGCCATGCGCCAGTCGTTGAGGTACTGGCCGCCGCGCATGGTGTCGGCGAAGTGCACCTCCCAGCTGTCGCGCTCGTCCACGTTGGACAGGGCCGCCGCCACCCCGCCTTCGGCCATGACGGTGTGGGCCTTGCCCAGCAGCGACTTGCACACCAGCCCCACCGAGGCGCCCGCCGCGGCGGCCTCGATGGCGGCCCGCAGCCCCGCTCCGCCGGCGCCGACGACCAGGACGTCGTGTTCGTGCCGCTCGAACTCGGCCATCAGAGGATCCTCCAGTCGGTCCAGATGCCCATGGAGCAGAGGCGCACGTAGACGTCGCTGAACCCGACCCACACGAGGCTCATCCAGGCCCACAGCATGTGGCGCCGGTTGAGGCAGCTCACGCCCCTGTGGGCTTCGCGGCGCAGCCGACGCCCGGAGAGCCTGTTCAGCCCGCCCCCCACCAGGTGGCGCAGGGAGTGGCATCCGAAGGTGTAGCCGCCCAGGAGCACGACGTTGGTGAGCAGAACCAGCGACCCCAGGCCGATGCCGAAGGTTTCGGCCCCGCCCGGGCCCTCGAACCAGAACCCCTTCCAGGCGTCATAGGAGAGGATGCCGATGAAGATCACCGCGACGTAGAGGAAGTAGCGGTGGATGTTCTGCATGATGAGCGGAAACGAGTGCTCGCCCCGGTAGCCCTTGCGCGGCTCGCCGACCGTGCACGAGGGCGGGTCGGCCCAGAAGGCCTTGTAGTAGGCGCCGCGGTAGTAGTAGCAGGTGAAGCGGAAGCCCAGCGGCGCCCACAGGATCATGAACGCGGGTGACCAGCGCAGCCATCCCAGCCAGGAATCCGCCCACCAGGCAGGCGACGGCCCCAGCCAGGCATGGTGGGAGTCGCCCAGCAGCTCGGGCGAATAGAAGGGAGAGAGGTAGTTGCCGAAGGTATAGAACTCGCCCTGGAACGCGGCCCAGGTGGAGTAGATGCCGAAGGCGGTCAGCCCCGTGAAGACGGCCAGCGGCTGCAGCCACCACCGGTCCCGGCGCGTGGTCCCCCCGAAGCGGCTGCGCGCGGGCAGGGAAGCGGGTGTTCGGACCGGAAGCGAGGTCGTGCCTGACGCCATTCCTATCCTCCTGCGAGCGCCCGTGAGGCGCCTCTGTGAGATCGTGGGCGGGCCTGCCGGTCGTGGTTGCCGGGCGCGCCCTTCCGCCTTGCCGCGGCGGCCCCGCCGGAGCCCGGGGCGCACGGCTGCAGAAGAATATCCCCGAGGCGCTCATACGCCAATACGCGATGCGGGATCGGGGCGGCGATCAGTGCGGGCAGGTTGCCCGAGGCATCGCCCGTGAACATGCGCCCGGTGCGGTTGGAGCCGTGCGCGCCCGGCGCCAGCCCCACCACCACCAGCCAGGCGCCGGGGTCGCCGAATCCGGGCACCGGTCGCCCCCAGTACTCCTCGGTCGCGTAGGCCGCCCGCTTCGTGCGCGCAACCTGTTCCCGCCACTCGACCAGGCGCGGGCACCGGCGGCAGGCGCTTACCTCGGTGGCGAGGGCGGTGAGCGAACTCACCGGGCGGATCCGGCGTGGAGGTGCAGCACGCCCGGCTCCCCCGAGGCCGCGCCCTCCGACAGCACGGTGCCGATCACGACCGCCTGCGGGCAGCCGGCGGCGCGCAGGGCCTCCACGCACGCCTCCGCCCGATCCGCCGGGACGCTGGCGAGCAGTCCGCCCGCCGTCTGCGGGTCGAAGAGGAGCTGGGTGGCGGGATCGCCGAGCACACCGGGGGCGGCGCGCACGGACTGCAGCGCGCGCAGGTTCTGGTCCTGGAGCGAGGAGAAGATGCCGAGCCGAGCCAGTTCGAGCGCGCCGTCCAGGATGGACACGCTGGCGAGGCCGACCGAGACCTGCACCCCGGAGGCGCGCGCCATCTCGAGCAGGTGGCCGGCGAGCCCGAAGCCGGTCACGTCGGTGGCGGCCGTGGCTCCGTGCTGGCCGAGGATCCGCGCCGCGGGCCGGTGGGACTCCTGCATGACGGCGAGCGCGGCGTCGATCCACAGGCTCTGCGCCCGGCCCCGCATCTCCGCGGCCAGGATCACGCCGGTGCCGACCGGCCGGGTGAGCACCAGCCGGTCCCCCGGACGCATGCCCGACTTGCGCAGCAGATCCGCCGCCGCCGCCGTCCCGGTCACCGAGAATCCCATGGCCAGTTCGCTGCCCTCGCTCGTGTGTCCGCCCACCAGGGCCACCCGGTCGCGGGCGAGTACCTCGAGCGCCCCCGCCATCAGCTGCGTGAGATCCTCCTCCATCTTCTCTTCCGCGGCGAGCGGCAGCGTCACCATCGCCATCGCCGCGATCGGGTCGGCGCCCATCGCGAAGATGTCGCCGAGCGCGTGATTGGCGGTGATGCGGCCGAAAACGAAAGGGTCCTCGATGAAGGAGCGGAAGAAGTCGACGCTCTGCAACGCGACCTGCCCCGCGGGGACCTCCACCACCGCCGCGTCGTCAGGGGCGTCCAGCCCGACCATCGCATTCGAGTAGTCGGATGCACCCAGCCGGGCCAGCGAGCGGAAGAGCAGCTCACTGCCCACCTTGGACCCGCATCCTCCGCAGCGCATCGCGGAACCGGGTCCGGCGGATGCCGCGGGCAGCCCAGCGTCCCCCGCTCCAGTCTTCGGCGGGCTTGCCCCCACCGCGGCACCGTCGGCTTCGTCTCCGTCCATCGACGGTAGCTCCGTGTAGTCCCGGATGAAGCGCCGGTCGATGCGGTCCTTCCA
>JAJEBS010000178.1 GCA_022822425.1 Gemmatimonadota bacterium
GCGTCCGCCACCGTGCCCGTAATCGTGCCCGTCGCCTGTGCGGCAACCGGGGCCGCCGAGGCGAGTCCCGCTGCCATCACGGCCAACGCGACCATCGTTGCCCTCAAGCCTCTGCCCGAGAGACCGGCTTCATGAACGAGGCGGATCGCCGGATCGGCGGTTCGCACGGTTTCCTTGGTCTCCATGTCGGTCTCCCTTGGTCCGGGGAATGAGTTCAAGTTCCCATCCAATCTAATAGCACGGCCTCCAATCGGCTTGTCCACAGCCTGGTCTGACGCAGCGATTCAGGAGCAGTTCGAGAGCCCATGCTTCCCGATACTCCGAGATTGATGGAAGAGTCAGGAAACTGCCAGGGGACCGGTCGGGGGCTCCGAATGAGCGTCGGCCAAGAGATGGCTCGCCCCCGTCGCTGGAGACCGCCTCATGGATACGGAGCAGTCCACCCCGTTCTTGTAGCTGGCTACCAAGGGGGGTGCCGCCGCCGAGGTGCCAAGCGTAGGCTGACGCCACAGCACTCCGCACGGCTTGGTGAACACGTTACCTCCGCGAACATCCGACGTGGTTGCACGGAATCCCGCTCATCGCGGAGACGCGGGGAAGCGCAGCAATGAGATGGCGCTGCGGATGGAGGTGGCGCGTGCGCCGACGGACGAGCCGACCGACAAGCGAAGGTACGCGCTGCACGCCTTGTCGACGGGCTTCCGGGACCGCTCGCCCCGGCGCTGCGGAACAGCTTGAGGGGATTTTCCCGGCACGGCACACACGGAAATCTCCCGTCAAAAGTTGCGGGTTTTTCCTCTGGGAGCGCCGATTCGCGTTGCCCCATTATTGGAGGCGACCGTCATGTCGCGTTCCGAAAAAACCGCTTGCGGGAGCACCGACCACGTCATCCGAGAGGGTTTCTCATGGACAGGTTGCTGACTCGATTCGTCTTCGCCATCACCGCCGTGGTTCTGGCCATGATGCCTGTCAAGATGAACGTCCGGGACGCGGACTCCGTCCGCCAGAGCGCCGATCGCGTGCCGCAGACCGGGCGGATCTGCGGTGGATGGGCCGGTCGTTCCTGCAACACCCACATCGAGATCAGACCGCCATCGGCTGACGACGGGGCAGTAGAGGAGGATGTCGCCCGGTGGCTGGAGCATTGGGGAACCGAGGGGCGGAGTCCGGTGCAGCGCGGCCTGAAGCGAATGGGCAGGTACGAAGACTTCGTCGACGCCGAGCTGGCGGCGCGGGACCTGCCACATTCGCTCCGCTACCTCCCCCTCATCGAGGCCGACTATTACCACTTGGCTGTTTCACCGGCGGGGGCGGCCGGGCTATGGCAACTGATGCCCGAGACCGCGCGGTGGCTTGGGCTCGAAGTCAACTCGCTCGTGGACCAGCGATTCGACGCGTACGCGGCCACCCAAGCCGCGCTGGACTATCTGGTTGCTCTGCATGACCGGTTCCAGTGCTGGTTTCTCACCTTGGCGGCCTACAATGCAGGGCCGACGCGGATCGAGCAGGCGATCCGGCGGTACGGTGGAGCCCGGTTCCACGACGACGCCTTGTTCGGGCATATCCGCGACCGGCTGCCCAAGGAGACCCGGGACTACATTCCCAAGTTCCTCGCGAGCGTTCGTCTGGCCGGCGACCTCTCGGTCATAGGGCGTGAGGCATCCGAAAAGGATCCGCCGGAGCTCTTCGACGTTGTCAGTGTCGAGGGAGCGGCGTCGGCGGATGTCCTCGCCGAAGCCGCAGGCATTACCGAAGACGAAATCAAGACCCTGAACCCACACCTCCGTATTGGCTTGGTCCCAGCGGGCAGGCCGACACGGTTGCGGGTCCCCATCGGCGCAGGCGACAGGTTTCTCGCCCGCCTCGCCGCAATCCCGCTTGAGGAGCGCTCCACGCTTCGCGAACACACCGTCGCCCCGGGGGAAACCCTGGTGCGCATTGCAGGACGGTACGGTGTTCCGCTGGAGGCTTTGCGCACGTTCAACCTAGACGTGGAGCCTCGGCGCATGCGGATCGGGACCGTTCTGATGATTCCCCGCGGCGCAGGGACGGTGGCCGGCCATTCCCGAATCGCGGCCAACCCATTCTCAACCCGGCTCGCAGAGACCCGAGCCCGTTGAAGGCCGCCGCCGCTTCCGCCTCTTCGGGTTTACACAAATCGCACTCCGCCCACCGGCTTTTTTCCGAGCACGATCTCAACGAGAACGACGAAAGGAAGGAATCTCCATGAACAGAACGGTCCTCGTGTTCGATGCGATCACCACCAACGATGCGAGCCGCTCTGGCGGCAGCAGCGAGCCAATGAGCCACATTTTGAGGCGCTTGGTTCCTTGGCCGCTCCGCCGCTCCGCCCGATGGCCTGAGCACATGATCGCTCGGTTGGCCAGGCACCGACGCTTCATTCAGCGCCGTTCGGTGGCCTCGAACGCCGACCCTCTGGACCGGCTGAGGCGGGCCGGGTTGATCTGATGAGAGTCCTGGTTCCCATTGACAATCCCCGGCCGGGCGCATCTCGTGGGTGAGAGCGGGCCGGCAGGAAACACACGCCGCGATCTCGGCGACCCGGCCCGCCCGAACGCACGGACGGAGCCGGAAGTGCTCAAACAAAAGGACTACACCGCCGTGTTCGACGCTTCACCGGACGCGATGCTCGTCGTGGATGCGGACGGTGTGATCCGGGACCTCAACCGGCAGGCCGTCACGATGTTCGGATGGAGCCGGGAGGAACTGGAGGGCACCGAAGTCGAACGACTGATTCCCGCCGCCAGCCGCGGTGAGCATCGTCGGCATCGCCGACGCTACGGCGAGGCGCCGGAACCCCGCCCCATGGGCGAGGGTCTCGAACTCGAAGCTCTGCGCAAGGACGGCACGACGATCCCGGTCGAGATCAGCCTGAGCCCGTCGCAACTGTCGCCGGGCCGTGAACACGTGATCTGCGCGGTCCGCGACATCTCCCCTTGGAGGCGAATGCGGCGCCTGTCGGGCATGATGGTCGCGGCGGCGGAACAGGAACGGAAGCATCTTTCGCGCGAACTGCACGACGAGTTCCTCCAGAACCTCGTGGCGCTGAAGATCCGGGTGAAGCTCTTGGCCGACGAGAAGGACGACGGGGAACGGGAGAGTGCGCGGGCGCGGATCGCCGAAGACATTCGAGGCACGATCGTCGGGGTCAAGCGGATGATCCGGGGACTTCTGCCGCCGGAGCTGGACCACGGCGGGCTTTCCTCCGCCCTCGGCTCCGCCTTTCGCGACATCGAGGACGTGTACGGATTCACGGTGCACGCCAGCATGGACCGGGTGGGCGGCGAGTTGGACGAGGCTGCCACGCTCGCGCTGTACCGGATCGTCCAGGAGGCGTTGGGCAACGCGGTGAGGCACGCGGGAGTAAGTGAGGCGACCGTCACATTCAAGTCGTCGAACGGGACGGTCACTGCCACCATCCGAGACGAGGGATGCGGGTTCGAGTTGCCCGACGCGGAACGACTGCCGGGCGATGGGTGCATAGGCTTGGCCGGGATGCGGGAGAGAGCCGCACTCGTCGGAGGCACGGTCGTCGTGCAGACCTCACCGGGCAGGGGAACGACGGTCCAGGCCACCGTTCCCGTGCGGAGTGCGGGCGTACCGGGCGGATCGAAGAACCGCTGACGATGGTGAGGGCGCTCCTCGTCGACGACCACGCGGTCGTGCGCGCCGGGCTCAAGGCATTGCTCGAAGCATCTGGAACTGCGGAGGTTGTTGGGGAGGCGTCGTCGGGGGAGGAGGCGGTGGCGAAGGCCCGAAGCTTGGCCCCGGACATCGTCGTCATGGATTTGGCGATGCCGGGCATGGACGGGATCCAAGCCACGCGGCGCATTGCCGCCCTCGGCACCGAAACGAAGGTTCTGGTTCTCACGGTCCACGACGAGAACGAGTTCCTGCTGCCCGCCCTTGAAGCCGGCGCGGATGGTTTCCTGACCAAGTCGGCCGCCGACACCGATCTCATTGGAGCCGTCGAGGTGATTGTGCGCGGCCACTCCTATCTGCCGAGACGCGCAGCCGCACTCATCGCGCGTCAGAAGGCGCAGCAACGTGACGCGGACGGGAAGGCGGAGGCGCTCTCGGACCGCGAGCGGACCGTGATCGAGTTGACCGCGCGGGGGTTCTCCGCTGCGGAGGCGGGCCGGGAGATGTGCCTCAGCCGTAAGACCGTCGAGGGCTACGTTGCCCGCGCCAAGTCGAAGCTGGGCCTCAAGGACCGGCGTGACATCGTGCGCTTCGCCCTGGAAAGCGGGCTCCTCCGGCCCGAAACGGAGCAGTAGCGGGACACCCGCAATCCCGCTGGCTTTCCCCGGACCTTCCACGTCTTGACGGGAAACTCCCCTCAAGACGGTTGCGGGTTTCTCCCCCCGCAATTCGCGGAATTCTCCTCTCAAGGCCCGTAGGCGCGGTTCCGCATATTGATTGATCGTAGGGTGCTCCGAAGCGAATCGGGGGCGTGTAACCCAGAGGCAAGGAGTCGGGAACCATGCGGCAGGAGATCCCAAGCTACGAAGCCATCGTGGAAACTCTGCGTTGGGCCGCGCAAGGTTACACGATCAGTCCCGACGAGGCGGTCCGGCCCATGCCTTGGCGGCGGATCCTTTATCATCTGTCCGTGCTCGGACGGGACGAGTTGCTGTGCATCGACCCGAGCGTCAACGGCACGGGGAGCGGTGTCGCTGTCAGACGGATCCCCGCGGATGGACGACCCGGCTCAGCGAATGGCCCACACGAGACTACTTGGGCGATGGACACCCGTGACGGGTCACGGTTGGTGGCGCAGTTCGCCCAGCGCA
Organism: Gemmatimonadota bacterium; assembly: GCA_022822425.1. Taxonomy (GTDB): domain Bacteria; phylum Gemmatimonadota; class Gemmatimonadetes; order Longimicrobiales; family Gaopeijiaceae; genus BD2-11. The sequence continues at coordinate 4,815 of JAJEBS010000178.1, forward strand.
TCGAGATGGCCGTCCGGAGCGGCGAGTACCGCTCGGCGACCTGCATGCGAAGGGAGTCGAGGATCTTCGCGGTGATGACCAGTGCCTCCGTACCCTTCGTACGGTCGAACGGAAACCGACCGCCGCCGCCCCGCGTTCGCGCCGGAACATCCCTCAAGGACGTGTACCGGATGACTCCTTCCCAGAGGCGAACTCGAAGGAAGGGGTACGCAGCGTACACGATCATGGCCGCTTCGTTGCTGCTTTCGCTCACGGCTCTGCTGTCCGCCGCGACCGGGCGGACCGATAACCACCCGCTACCGTTGCCGGCGAACGCCATCGTGGGACACGTGCTGATCGGAGGACGGGGAGCCGACCGCGTAACCGTCGTCCTGGATGCCCGGATTGCAACCACCACGAGCCGAGGCGGCGCGTTCAGGTTCGATGACGTGGAAGCCGGCATCCACACCATCACCATCAGCGACTATCCGACGGATGCGCGCTTTGACCGCACCTCCGCCACCGCGAGCATCGACATCGAAGGACGGGCGGCCACCGTCAACTTCTCCGGTTCCTACATCCGCAAATCTCGCATCACAAGACCGGCCCTGATGGCCGACGGCGGCGGCACCGGGAGGCACTCTACGCTGTGACTTCGCGGGACGCTGGTGGTGCCGTGACGCTCAACATCGACTATTTCCAGTTCTCGGCATTGGCCCGGGTCGCGACTTCCGGCGACGGTCTCTTGCGAGCTTGAGGTTTACCCTCGAAGGGACGATCATCGTCGCGCCATGCTACGAACGGCCATTCTCGGATTTCGACATCAAGGGCATAGAGTTTCCGGTCTTGACAATCCCGGCGACACTAACAACAGAAACTTAAACAACTATACGAACGTGAGAGTGCTGTCGCGCGGGGCGTCCCTCAACGCCTCCAAGCCTCTGGATCGGGGATCCCTCGACTGAAGAGCACAAGGTTAGCCGGTCCGGCGTCGGCGTCGGCGTCCATCGCGGCGACCGCCACCCGGGCGTCTCGGAGAAAGCCGGTGACTTGTCCGGTGGTCCGGTCGCGCAGGATGGCCATGGGCCTGTCGTGGCCCGCGTCGAGGGTGAACGAACCGCCGGGTCCCGACAGGGTGATGCTGGCCAAGTCCTCGGCCCACGCAGCCGACGCGGGCACCGCGAAGGCAAAGCTCGAACCTCCGTCGCCGTCCTCCGCCCGGGGCATGGCGAAGCTCAGGGAAAAGAGTTGGTCGCCATCGCGCGAGCGCCCCGTGATCTGGTGGCTGCCGACCGTTTCGGGCATTGCGGGTGGAGCGCGGATCACGAACGCGGGTTCGAGGAACGGCACTGAAAGGGAGTCCACGCCGCCCCATATCAGGAGCGAGGTGACGGGCCGCGCGGCCGCCGCTGCGTCGAGCAGGCCCTCGCTTTGCAGCCGGTGGCGGAGCGCCTTGTCGAAACTGAAGTCGCTGACCCAGTAGGGCGAGCAGTAGGACATCAGGTCCTTGTACTCCGTCGGAGGGATCAGCCGCCCGCCCTCGCTGAAGTCATACCCCCAGATGCCGGGCGAGGCTTCGGCGTACGGATACGCGGGATCCACGCCCGCCGGTCTGCCGCACGGCGTATGAGAGAGCAGCATGTTGTGTCCGAACTCGTGCGCGATGACCGAGGAACTGGTGACCGAGTATGCGGTCCTCCGGCCTAGATTGCCGATGCCCGCCGCACCCGAAAACTCTCCCGACAACAGGCCCATGTAGTATCCGCTTCCACCCTCGATGGCGCGGATCGCCTGGACCTGCCCGATGAGGTTGCCCGCTTCGTTGCTGGTGCTCACGACGGGAGCGTGGGCCGCAACCGTGAGATCTCCCACTGGGAGAAGCGTCCGCGTGGGACCGAGCATTGGGTGGCCCGTGGGATCGGCCTCCATGCCGGAGGTCAGTCCGATCACCGTGGAGTCCGGATTCGCCTCCCACAGGAAGGGGATGAAGGTGATGTCGAACAGCGGCATCGCTCGCACCTCGACCTCAAGCCTTCCCGTTTCCGGGATCCGGCGCGTAACCTCCAAATCCGTATCGAGCGTACCCTCCGGGTCGATCTCGATCACGAGTTCAAGCCCCGGTTGGACGATCTCGGCGGGCACGGGCGCGTTGGCCGAACGCGCCAGCGACCCCTCGTCCACCTCGGTCGGGATCGGACCCGGCTTGTCGGAAATGTCCACCGAATGCACGAACGATCCGTTGAGGTAGAAGGCGGCGCGCACGGGCGGAATGCGCTCGGAGTTGGCGCGCGTCGCCGTCGGGAATACGCGCAGCAGAGCCTCCTCCCCGGCCACCAGAGCGATGGGTAGATCGAGGGACTGGGCCGCTTGCGTGAGATATGCCGGAGCGGGGTCGGAATCGCATCGCCGCACCCGCCGGATAAGCAGCGCGTTCAGCCAGGCGAGCAGCGCCTCTTCGGGAGGCGCGCACAGTCCCGTTCCGGTGGCGTGGAGATGGCTCAACTCGCCGAGATTCATGAGGCTGGCCGGCAGCGGCCCCGACATCTCCGCATTGTTCGTGACGGCAAGCGAACGCAGCCGCGCGAGATCACCGATCTCGGGGGGGAGGGGACCCGACAGGCGGTTGCCGCCCAGGAACAGTTCGGTCAGACCGGCGATTCGGGCCAGCTCCGGCGGGACGGGACCGGAAAGTTCGTTGTAGGAGAGGTTTAGGTACTCCAGCTTGGCGAAATCCCCGAGCGCAGCGGGAATCGACTCCGAGATGGCGTTGCCGGAGAGGTCCAGAACGCGCAACTCGGGAAGGTTGCCGAGCGCGGGGGGGAGGGGACCGGACAGCCCGTTGCCTTCAAGGTGAAGTTGTTGCAGGCCGGAGAGTTCGGCGAGTCGCGCCGGAATCGAACCATTCAGAACGTTGTCGGCCAAATCCAGGTGCGTCAACGTCGCAATGTCGGCCAGCGCGTCGGGAATTCCGCCGGAGAGCTTGTTGCCGGACATATCCAGCTCTCGCAGCCGGGTGAGGTCGCCAAGCTCGGCAGGTATGGTGCCCGTTACCCTTATGCCGGCGAGGTCCAGAACCTCCAGATTGACGAGCCCCCCCAGTTCGGGCGGTATCGGTC